>RFTL01000058.1 GCA_009923455.1 Actinomycetota bacterium
CCGCCACGACCTCCTGGGCCTGGACGCCCTCCAGGAGCTGGGGCTGGAGCGCCGAATCCACCTGGACGCGGAGCTCCAAAACCTGGACCGGATGCTGGGCGAGGTCCACCTGGTCGTGGGGCACCCGAACCGCCCTGCGGTCTAGGTCCTCCTGGACGTGGCGCACCGGTCCCCTGTGGTCTTGGTCCACCCGGACGTGGACGACCCATACCCTGGTTTGAAGAGAACGGGTTGTTGCCAGGGCGTGCCATCGGGCGTGGGATACCCATGCCCTGGTTTGAAGAAAACGGGTTATTGCCAGGTCTTGGAATTCCCTGCAGCGGCGATGGAGCTGAAGGCGCGGCTGGCGCTGAAGGTGCCGCTGTAGGAGCTGAGGCAGCTGGCGCCTCTGGGGCCTCCGCCCTCGGAGCTGGAGCGGGCTTAGTCGCTTCAGCCTTCGGTTCTGCCTTTGGAGTCTTCGGCTCGGACTTGGGCTTCTCAGCCTTGGGGAACGCAGCACGAAGCTTGGCGGCAACCGGAGGTGCGATTGTGGAGGAGCCACCCTTGACGTACTCGCCAAGCTCCTCAAGTTTTGCCAAAGCGACCTTGGTGTCGATACCAAGTTCTTTAGCTATGTCGTATACGCGTGGAAGCGCCACTTTTTCTCCTGTCCGGGCCTACCCGAACAGGGCAGGCTTTAGTGCTGAGCGGATCTCATTTCGAGGTACTCATTTGATCGTCAGCATTTTTCTTTGCCTGTTTCTCGGGCTGGTTCTGAAGCTTGGCCATGCTGGCTTCACCCAAAACTCTTTGGAAACCTTTTCTCTCAATCGCCTGCTCGATGCAGCCTGAGTGGACCCAGGCTCCTCTTCCGAGCGAAGAATCTTTGATGAGAAACTCATTGCCGATTCTTATGACCCGAAGCAGGTTTTTTGACAGATCGCGCTGACGACAGCCAACGCAGGTTCTTACTGGGTCCATTCTAGGGCCACCTAACCCGCTTGGGCTAGACCTAAGCGCCAGTATCTGGCTGAATGTCGATTTTGGCGCCGGTTAGCTTGGCTGCCAGACGGGCATTCTGCCCTTCCTTACCAATAGCCAATGACAGCTGAAACTCTGGAACTCTGACCCGCACCGCGCGCAAACCAGCATCCACGACCACCGCGCTTGATACTCGGGCCGGAGAAAGCGCGTGAGCGACAAACTTTGCCAGATCTTCCGAGTAATCAACCACGTCGATCTTTTCTTCGTTTAGCTCAGCAGATACTGCCCGGACTCGCTGACCAAGCTCTCCGATACAGGCACCTTTGGCGTTGATACCGGGCTGCTTCGCAATCACGGCAATCTTGGTGCGGTGTCCTGCCTCACGGGCAACAGAGGCAATTTCAACCAGTCCGTTGGCGACTTCTGGAACCTCGAGGGCGAACAGCTTCCTGATCAACCCCGGGTGAGTTCTCGAAACGGTGATTTGCGGTCCACGCGGACCCTTTTGGACGCTGGTCACATAAACGCGAATGCGGCGGCCATGAGAGTAGTCCTCACCGGGTACCTGCTCCTCAGGAGGCATCATGGCTTCGATAGATCCCAGGTTCACGTAAACCATGTGCGAGCGAGTTCCCTGCTGGATCACGCCAGCAACAATGTCTCCCTCTTTGCCCTTGAATTCACCAAGCAAGCCCTCATCAGAAATCTCTCGCATTCGCTGCGCGATGACCTGCTTGGCGGCATAAGCTGCGACTCTTCCAAAGCCATCCGGGGTGATGTCTTCCTCTGAAACCTGCTCGCCAGCCTCGTTAAATACGGGCTTGTGGATAGTGACGTGACCGGTTTTCCGATCCAATTCAGCGCGAGCGGTTTTTTCGGTGGTGCCGGTGTGCTTGAAGTAGGCCGCCAAAATAGCAGCCTCGATGATGGTTACCAGTTCGTCGAAAGGAATCTCTTTTTCGCGCTCGAGTAATCGCAGTACTGAGAGATCGATATCCATCGTGTCGGCCTGCCTTTTTCTGTTATGCGCGTCGAGCCAAAAGCTCTTCAATCGCTGATTCTAGCCCCACCTGTACGCGTTCACCGGAGCGACGATTCCACAATTCCACTTGCCCCTCTGATACGCCACGGCCGCAAATGATTACCCAAGGGACGCCAATAAGCTCGGCATCTGCAAACTTCACACCGGGACTTACCTTCTGGCGGTCATCCAGCAGCACAGATAAACCAGCTGTTTCAGCCTTTGAACTCAAGGCCTCAGCAGCCTGGAAAGGCTCCTCGTCCTTACCCGCTGCGATGATGTGGACATCGGCAGGAGAAACCGCCTCTGGCCAGATAAGACCAGCATCATCGCGATTTGCCTCGGCTAGAACAGCAACCAACCTGGTCACACCGATTCCATAGGAACCCATGGTGACTGTGACCAGCTTGCCGTTCTCATCCAAAACCCTTAGATCCAGCGCCTCGGCATACTTGCGGCCGAGTTGGAACACGTGACCGATCTCGATGCCCCTTGCAAGCTCCAGCGCTCCAGAGCCATCAGGTGCAGGATCGCCGGCACGGATTTCAGCAATATCTGCAACGCCATCCGCAGAGAAATCCCTGCCGTAGCTGAGGTTGAAAACATGCTTCTGATCTTCATTAGCGCCAGTGATCCACATTGAACCCTTGGCCACGCGTGGATCTAGCAGATATCGAATACCAGACTCGGCGTCTTTGCCCAAGAACTGCTTGCCGGCTCTAACTGGGCCGATGTAGCCCTTCACAAGCTGAGGGTACTTTGCAAAGTCAGCGTCATTTGCCGCCTCAACATCGTGGGGTCCGAAGAAGGCTTCGGCACGCTTTTGATCAACCTCTCGATCACCGGGCAAACCAACAACTACCAGCTCTCGCTTGCCGTCTGGGGAGACCAGTGCCAAGACCACATTCTTCAAAGTGTCGGCTGCGGTGTAGGGGCGGGCTCCAGGGTGGTTTTGGTTTGCAAAGTCCACCAAGGTTGCGATTGTTGGGGTGTTCGGGGAATCGAAAATCACCGGAGCTGGGTTTTTCGACCCGTCAACATCTGGCGCAACCGCAAAACTGACCGCTTCAACGTTCGCTGCGAAGCCTCCAGCCGAGCGAACGAAGGTGTCTTCACCGATGGGTGATGGGCTAAGAAACTCTTCGGACTTTGATCCACCCATGGCTCCAGCATCGGCTTTGACAACCACATAGTCGACGCCAAGTCTTTGGAAGATTCGCTCGTAAGCATCGCGCTGAGCTTGGTAACTCTTGGCTAGACCCTCGTCTGTGACGTCAAAACTGTAGGCATCCTTCATCACAAATTCGCGCCCGCGAAGCAGTCCTGCGCGGGGCCTTGCTTCATCGCGGTACTTGTTCTGAATCTGGTAAATAGACAGCGGCAGGTCTTTGTAGGAGGAATAGAGGTCCTTCACCAACAAAGTGAAGACCTCCTCGTGAGTTGGTGCCAGCAGGTAGTCAGCCTTCTTGCGATCTTGCAATCTGAAAATGTTGTCGCCGTACTCTTCCCATCTCCCAGTTGCCTCATATGGCTCCTTGGGGAGCAGAGCAGGGAAAAACACCTCTTGAGCTCCGGCGCGCTCCATCTCCTCGCGGATGATGCGCTCGATGTTCGCTTTGACCCTGAGTCCAAGCGGGAGCCAAGTAAATACGCCCGGAGCAGCTCGGCGGATGTAACCGGCGCGAACCAGTAAACGATGGCTTTCTACTTCAGCATCGGATGGATCCTCGCGCAGTGTGCGCAGAAACAATGAGCTCAGGCGAATTGGCATGAGCTCAATGTTAGAGCTATTCGCCGACGCTTACCTGCGCGGTACCGATGATTGCGGGATCCATTTCGGCGGCAATTCGGTTTGCCTCTTCAATCAAGGTGGCGACAATTTCGTTCTCTGGAACGGTCTTGATGATCTCACCCTTGACGAAGATTTGACCCTTGCCATTGCCCGATGCCACTCCAAGGTCAGCCTCGCGAGCCTCTCCAGGACCATTCACAACACAGCCCATCACGGCCACGCGGATCGGAACGGTGAGGTGCTGCAGACCCTCGGTCACCTGGTTGGCAAGTGTGTAAACGTCAACCTGGGCGCGACCACAGCTTGGGCAGCTAACGATTTCGAGCTTGCGTGGACGAAGATTGAGCGCCTCAAGAATCTGAGAGCCGACCTTGATTTCCTCAACCGGTGGAGCGGAGAGCGAAACACGAATTGTGTCACCGATGCCCTTGGCAAGAAGTGCTCCGAATGCCACCGAAGATTTGATAGTTCCCTGGAAAGCTGGACCGGCTTCAGTCACACCGAGATGCAGTGGCCAGTCCCCGCGCTCAGATAGCAACTCGTAGGCACGAACCATAACCACCGGGTCATTGTGCTTTACGGAAATCTTGAAATCGTGGAAGTCATGCTCCTCAAACAGCGATGCTTCCCAAACCGCTGATTCAACCAGTGCCTCGGCAGTTGGCTTGCCGTACTTCTCGAGTAGGCGTGGGTCCAAAGAGCCGGCGTTCACACCGATTCGAAGTGATACTCCTGCATCCTTCGCCGCTTTGGCAATCGCCCCAACCTGGTCGTCAAACTTGCGGATGTTGCCCGGGTTCACGCGAACTCCACCGCAACCGGCGTCGATAGCCTGGAAAACGTACTTTGGTTGGAAGTGGATATCTGCCACCACCGGAATCTGCGAACGCTTTGCGATGATTCGGAGCACATCAGCGTCATCCTGAGAAGGAACCGCTACGCGAACAATGTCACAGCCTGATGCGGTGAGCTCAGCGATCTGCTGCAGAGTGGCATTGATGTCGGTGGTTGGAGTGGTGCACATCGACTGCACGCTGATTGGTGCATCGCCACCAACAGCCACCTTGCCGACCATGATCTGACGAGTCTTGCGCCTTGGGGCAAGAACTGGTGGCGGTGACTTTGGTAATCCTAGGTTTACAGCAGGCACTTGTTTCCTTCCATAGCCATCAGCTAATAACAGCTAAGTCCAAAACTTACTTCCAAATCAAATCGAAATCGGGTTGGTCAAATCGGCAATAATCACCAAAATGCCAACCGCAATCAAAACCACCCAAACCGCATACGCAAGCGGTAGAGCTTTTGCTGTGTCAACCGAAGCTGCAATCCTGTTGCCGCTGATCCGGGCCACCCTGCGCTTGAGCGACTCATAGAGCGCTGACACCACGTGTCCGCCATCAAGGGGCAAAAGCGGAATCAGGTTGAACGCAAACAGAGCAATGTTTAGCGATCCCAGCAAGAGAAGAAGCGATGCAATCTTGGATTCCAATCCCAATCCATCCGATGCGCTGAGCTCCCCCGCCAGCTGGCCAACCCCCACGATTGACACCACTCCAGCCTGGTCACGCTCCTGCAAACCTAGGGTGGCGGCAGTGACGGAGTAAATCTGGTTGGGTAGATCCAAAATGAATGTGACCGTTCCCGTGATTACTTGACCGGAGTAACCCAGGGCATCTGCAAAAGACAGCGGGGTGTTCTCGGACTTCAGCTGAATTCCGATTACCGGCCTAATCTCAGTGACCGGAAGCCCTGATTCATCTTTGAGTGGCTGGCCCTGCGAGTCATAAACCTGACGCTCTGTGAAAACCGGTGTCACGCTGAGGGCAACCACCTGGTCGGCTCTCAATACCTTGATTTCGGATGCCTGCTCTGGGCGCTGGTTGAGTTGAGCCACCGCAGCTTCCCAGTTCGAAACCGCTACCCCGTTCACCTCGATGACTTGATCGCCCGCTTGCATTCCAGCCCGCTTCGCAGGCGACGCCAAAGCGGCATCGCAAACTTCGCCCTCGACGCACTCGAATACCTGATTCACCGTCAACGATGGCTGCATCGGGCCAATTCCAGCCATAGCAATCATCATCAGAACCACACCTAAAACCAGGTTCATAAATGGCCCACCGAGCATGATGATGGACTTCTTCCAAGGCTTTAGCTGGTGAAACTGCCTACCCTCGTCACCAGGCTGCACATCGCGAAGAATCTCTGCCCTGGCCTCTGAAATCCAATTCTTGAACAACCCGCGATACGGCTTGCTCTCCGGGGGATACATTCCCGCCATCATGATGTAACCGCCAAGTGGAATCGCCTTGATGCCGTATTCGGTCTCACCTTTTTGCCGCGAAAAAACCGTAGGCCCAAATCCGATCATGAATTGCTTCACCCGAACGCCGAACGCCTTAGCTGGCCAGAGATGACCAAGCTCATGCAGCCCAATTGACAGAGCAATACCGACCATTACGGCTACGATGCCGAGGATGTAGAGCAGGGTTTCCACTCCCTAAGGCTAACTGCTAAAGCAGTTAGTTCCCGCTCGCTATCAGCGAATCCGCAGTTGTTCTCGCCCAACGTTCAGCTTCTAACACTGCCTGCAAGGTGATGTCTGGATCAGGCTGATGCATGTCGACCACCTGTTTCACCAGCTCAACAATGCCCAAGAAATCAAGGCGACCCTCATGAAAAGCATCCACCGCCTGCTCGTTGGCGGCATTGAAAACAGCAGGGTAGGTAGCTCCCGCCGAACCGACCTCTCGGGCAAGCCTCACAGCCCCGAAAACTTCCTCATCGAGCGGCTCAAAGGTCCAAGTGTGTGATTTGGTCCAATCCACCGGGGTGGAAACATTGGGCACTCGCTCCGGCCAACTCATACCCAGCGCAATCGGAAGCTTCATATCCGGCGGAGAACACTGAGCGATAACCGATCCGTCTACAAACTCGACCATAGAGTGCACCACAGACTGTGGATGAACGGTCACCTCAATGCGTTCAAAGGGAATATCAAAAAGCAGGTGAGCTTCAATAAGTTCTAGTCCCTTGTTCACCAAGCTGGCTGAATTGGTCGTCACCACTCTGCCCATGTTCCAGGTTGGATGCTTCAGTGCATCGGAGGGTGTGACGCTTGCCATCTCGGCCTTAGTTTTACCTCGGAACGGACCCCCCGAGGCGGTGAGGATCAACTTTCTAACCTCTGCTGCACTTCCAGACCTGAGGCACTGCGCCAGTGCTGAGTGCTCAGAGTCGACCGGAACGATTTGACCTGGCTTGGCCAGGGCTTTCACCAGCGGTCCACCAACAATCAACGATTCCTTGTTGGCAAGCGCAAGAGTTTTTCCGGTCTTGAGGGTATTGAGCGTTGCCTCGAGGCCAGCAGAACCGGTGATGCCATTCACGACAACATCCGCCTCCGAGGCCAGCACCAACTCAGCCGCCTCTCGGGCACCAATCGCCAACTGCGAATCAGCTAGGCCAAATTCAAGCTTCTGTTTCTCAAGAAGTTCCCGATTGGCAAATGCGCTGAGCCCAACCAGGGTGAATTTCTCTCGGTTGGCAGCTATCACCTCGAGAGCCTGGGTCCCGATTGATCCGGTCGACCCCAGCACTAGGACTTTACGCATCTTGAAAAACTCCCCAGCTATTTGTGAGCTAAGTGCAAGGTTAGTGGGCTTAAACTTGGCGCATGAGCCTAGAGCAAAAGCGAATCCTGGTAACTTCTATTCCAGGTCCAATCTCCGTCCAAATGCAAGAGCGCCGCAAGCAGGTTGTTTCCGCCGGCGTTGGCACCACGCTTCCAGTTTTCATCGATCGTGCCCACGGCGCAATCCTGAGAGATGTTGATGGAAACCAGTTCATCGATATGGGTTCAGGTATCGGTGTTGTGACAATTGGTCACACCAACGAAAGAGTGGTTGCAGCGGTTCAGGAACAGGTCGCGAAGCTGACCCACACCCTGTTCACAGTGGCTCCTTACGAGCCGTATGTTCGAGTGGCAGAGCTTGTCACCAAGCATGCACCGGGCAACTTTGCCAAAAAGGCAGCCTTCTTCAACTCTGGGGCCGAGGCGGTTGAAAACGCGGTCAAAATTGCACGCAAGGCAACCGGTAGAACTGAGATTGCGGTATTCGATCACGCCTACCACGGTCGCACTAACCTGACCATGTCTATGAACTTCAAGGTTCACCCCTATGGCACTGGCTTTGGACCCCTCGCTGGAAGCGTTCACCACGCTCCAATGAGCTATCCATTCCGCGACTCCGATGGCCTGACCGGTGAAGAAGCCGAGCGCATCGGACTGGTGTCGCTGTGTGTCGACGATGCCGAGGTGTACGCCACGGCTCTCGACGTGGCGACCGAACTCGCCGGCGG
>RFTL01000059.1 GCA_009923455.1 Actinomycetota bacterium
CCTGCGGCAAAAAAAGAACCTTCGGATTCTCAAGTTGGTTGATGGCTATCATCTGCCTGAGACTGAAATGCGTCAGATTTCTGGAGGCATGTTGGTTCAACAGGCCGATAGCTTTGCCGACTTAGATCCAAGCACTTGGACTCTGGTGTCAGGTTCCGCAGCTGATGCGCAAACCCTGGCAGATCTTGAATTTGCATGGCGCGCTTGCCGCGGTGTGAAGTCCAACGCGATCTTGTTGGCGAAAGATTCGGCTGCGGTTGGCATCGGAATGGGTCAGGTAAATCGCGTTGACTCTTGCCGGCTAGCTGTCTCGAGGGCAGGCGATAGAGCCTCAGGAAGTGTTGCCGCATCCGACGCATTTTTCCCATTCGCCGATGGGCTTGAGGTTTTGCTTGCAGCCGGGGTTCGGGCTGTAGTGCAACCCGGCGGAAGCGTAAGGGATGAAGAGGTAATTGCAGCGGCCAATAAAGCTGGGGTAACGATGTACTTCACTGCCCAGAGACACTTCTTCCACTAATTCAGATTCCACTAGCGGGAATGCCTTGGGATTGCAGTGAATTGATACCTGTTAGTCTGAAGGGCTGCCTGAAAGGCGGCGGAGAAAGATAACTTGTCTGATACTCAACTAAGCACTGCCAAAACACTATGGCGGCTGGTGCCCTTTGCAAGAAAGGCACTACCCAGAATCACCCTGGGCATTGTCGCTGCGATTGCAGCGCACATGTTTGCGCTGGCCATCCCACAGTTTCTGCAGAATCTGGTCAACTCTTTGGTCTCGGGCGGGTTTGACGCGCTGCTTCCGGCGGTTGGGCTAATTCTTTTGATGGGTATCGCTGAGGCACTTTTTGTATTGCTAAGACGCTGGTTGGTTTTGACTCCGGGCACCCACGTCGAGGCCCACATGCGAAACACTCTCTATGCGAAGTTGCAGGATTTGCCAGTGGCCTTCCATGATCGCTGGCCCTCCGGACAGCTACTTTCCAGGGCAGTCTCGGACCTTAGCCTGATTAGACGTTGGCTCAGTTTCGGATTGGTTTTGTTTATCGCAAACTTCCTCACCATTTTGGTGGGCATGCTGATTTTGTTTAGCTACTCGGTTTGGTTGGGTCTGATTTTCTTTGTGGTGTCGATTCCAATTTGGGTCATCGGGTTCAAGTTTGAAAAGCAATACGGCCAGATCGCCAGAAAGTCACAAGACCAGTCTGGTGACCTTGCGACCAGGGTCGAAGAATCCGTTCATGGAGTTCGAGTGCTCAAGGCTTTTGGACGAGGTCCGTTTGCCGCCAAGCAGTTCTCCGAGCAGGCCTTTGAGCTAAAGCAAACCGAAATCACCAAGGCCAGGGCAGTGGCCAACCTTTGGCTTTACCTCATCATGCTTCCGGAGTTTGCAATTGGTCTATCAATGCTGGCCGGTGTTTATCTGGTGGTTCAGGGCGATCTGACAGTTGGCGGCTTGGTGGCTTTTTTTGCAACCGCAATCGTTTTGCGCTGGCCAACCGAATCGCTTGGATTCCTGCTTTCAATGACTTTGGAAGCTAAGAGTGCGACTCAGCGTTTCTTTGAAGTTATCGATGAGCCGGCCCTGATTTCAGATCCCAAGAACCCAAAGTCGATTGCAACCCCGCAGGGACTCCTGGAATTCAAGGATGTCCACTTCCGATACCCGGACACCCCATCGGATGTTCCGGACCTATTGAACGGTATAAATCTTTCGTTGCAACCGGGCGAATCCGTGGCGTTGATTGGTGTCACCGGGTGTGGCAAAACCACTCTCACTGCCCTTACAACCAGGTTGCACGAGGTCAGCGCCGGTGAGATTTTGCTAGACGGCATGGACATTCGTGATCTCACCCGGGCAGAACTTCGAAAACATCTTGCGATGGCGTTCGAAGACGCCACCCTGTTCTCTTTGTCAATTAGAGAAAACATCTTGCTTGGCAGACCCAACGCCACCGAAGACGAGCTAAAACAAGCCATCGAAATTGCCCAGGCCCATTTCGTTTACGACCTTCCCAATGGCCTGGACACCACAATTGGCGAAGAGGGCCTGAGTCTGTCCGGTGGTCAGCGACAGCGAATTGCACTGGCTAGAGCGGTCGCCGCGCAACCCAAGGTGTTGATTTTGGATGATCCGCTTTCCGCATTGGATGTCGATACCGAGGCGATGGTTGAGGATGCCCTCAGACACGTCTTGACTACCACCACCGCACTGATTGTTGCTCACCGTCCATCCACCGTGATGTTGGCTGACAAGGTAGCGCTTTTGGAAAACGGCAAGATCACAGCCTTCGGTACCCACCAAGAACTTCTGAAATCTTCCGAGCACTATCGCTATGTGATCTCATCGCTTGAGCAGGAGGCCAAGGAGCGGGAGGTGAATCTATGAGCATGCAGGGTACGAACAACGAAGAGCGCACCGATCTAAACAAGGAGGAGTCGCGCTACATCAGAGCTCGCTCCCGCAAGCTGCTGTTCTCGATGCTAGCTCCAATGAAGGCAAGGTTGGCATCGGCAGCTGTCTTGGTGCTGTTCTCGACTGCAATGCGAGTTGCAGGCCCAGCCCTAATTGCACTTGGTATTGACTGGGCGCTACCTAATGCAGTCGAGGGCCGCCTAGGTTCGCTTTGGTTGGTAGTTGGTGGGTATCTAAGCGCCGCTCTGCTTTCTGCGGTATTGGTCTACTACTTCTTGATGATTACCGCGAAGGTTTCTCAGAAGATGCTCTTTGAGCTGCGCAATCGAATGTTTGTTCACACCCAAAAGCTCTCAGTTGAGTTTCACGAGCGCTACACCGCTGGTCGAGTGATTGCGAGACAGACCTCGGATCTTGAATCCATCAAGGAGTTGCTAGCTGGCGGTATGGGTCAGTTGGTGGTGGGGCTTTTGTTTATGGTCTTCACCGCAATTGCACTGCTCATTCTTGACCCAATCTCCTTCTTGGTTCTGTTGGTGTCGCTATTGCCGCTTGGGATCTTGACCCGCTGGTTCCAGGTTCAAACCAATCGTGGCTATCGCAAGCAAAGAGTTGCATCGGCAAAGTTGATTCAGTACTTCGTAGAGACCATGACCGGTATTCGCGCTGTGAAGGCGTTCCGCAAGGAAAAGCGGAATGAGGAGCACTTCGGCAACCTCGTTGAGGATTACCGAGGTCACAATGCCAGACTGATTCAGCTTTTTGGAATTTATGATCCGGGATTGATTCTGATTGGAAACATCACCGTTGCTGCGGTGCTGTTGGTGGGTGGCTTGAGGGTCATCGAGGGTGATCTTGGCATCGGAGTTTTGACCGCCGCAATCTTGTATGCGCGGAGGTTTTTCGACCCGATGGAAGACATTGCCATCTTCTATAACTCATACCAATCAGCTGCCAGTGCGCTAGAGAAAATCTCTGGAGTTTTGGAGGAGGAGCCCTCGGTGCCAGAGCCACAGGCACCGGTCAAGCTGGAGCGCGCTAGGGGCGAGATTCGGTTTGACTCAGTGGAGTTCAAATACAACACCGGTCCGGTGGTGTTGCACAAACTTGATCTTGAAATCCCAGCAGGGCAAACCATTGCCCTGGTTGGAACTACCGGAGCAGGCAAATCAACCCTGGCGAAACTGATCTCGCGGTTTTACGATCCTGCCTCGGGCACCGTTCTAATTGATGGCATCGACCTTCGAGAGGTTGCGAATACTGACCTGCGTCGCGAGGTAGTGATGGTGACCCAAGAGGCGTATTTGTTCTCGGGTTCAGTGGCGGACAACATCTTGTTGGGTCGGCCCGGAGCAAGTTTTGAAGATGTGGTTGCGGCCGCAAAGGCAGTGGGTGCGGATGAATTTATCCGTTCACTTCCGGAGGGCTATGACACTGATGTGAATAAGCGCGGTGGTCGCGTCAGTGCAGGTCAGCGTCAGCTGATCTCCTTTGCCCGCGCCTTCCTAGCTAATCCAGCGGTATTGATTTTGGATGAAGCGACATCTTCCTTGGATATTCCATCCGAACGGATGGTTCAGCGCGGTCTGAAAACACTTCTATCTGGCAGAACCGCGGTCATTATTGCGCACCGACTCTCCACGGTTGCAATTGCCGACCGCGTCCTGGTGATGGAACATGGCAAAGTCATTGAAGATGGTTCGCCAGCTGAGCTTGCTGCCGGAGAGGGCAAGTTCGCCAAGCTATACAAAGCCTGGCGGGATTCGCTGGTCTAGCCCCTCACCAGAGCAACAGCTGTCTTTGGCTTTAGGCTGGCAATCAACTTTCCGCCCTGAACCTTGAACTTCTTTCCAGAGAGCACATCCTGATACTCGCCATCGGCCAGTGTTGTCGGCATCTCGAGCTTTACAGTTTCGGTGCTGGATGCATTCATGGCGAATAGCCCCTTGTCGCCGCGGGTGAATCCAAAGCTGGAGTCAGACTGATAGATGCCCGCTACCGAGGTTCCGATTACCGCCTTGCGGAATTTCAGCATGGCTGCGGTGGAGGCAAATCGGTGCTGGCAGATCCACTCACCTGGTTCGTATGTATCTTTTGGCTTCACAACGCCCTTGTCGTTAGCCTCGCACTTCACGCTATCGACGTAGCCCGCATCATCCTGATTTGGTCCGTCATCGTAGTTTGCAAAAGCATATGAGGAGTAGAGCATTGGTTGACCATAGTTTTCGGCCAGCATGAGGTTTGTGGCGAGCTCGAAGTCGACTATGTCGTTGTAGTTGAGGGTCTTGCCGTTGCGCTCGGTGTCATGGTTTGAAACAAAGGCGACTGCGCTTTCGGATGGCACATGCCCGAGGTAACGAAGCTCCTCACCCTCTGGGGCTACCATCTCCATTTCCATGTAACCCTTGAGTGCATAGGCATAGGTGAACTCCCAGGCATCTCCTGAACCCAGGTAATCCTCTGGCTGGATTGGTTCTCCCGCACCGCGGATCACCTCGTGAATCACTCTGGTGTCCTTCGGTAGCTGAGCAACGATTGCCTCTAGGTCCTCAGCCGCCATGTGCTTTGCTGCATCGAATCGGAAGCCTTTGACACCCAGGGAGAGCAGGTCCTTTAGGTACGCAACGATCTTCGCTTGAACATTTGGTCTGGATTGATCAAGGTCAGGCAAACCAAGTAGCTCGCAGGTTTGAACCTCAGCCTTATCCATGTAGTTCTGGATGGAATCGTCAAAGGTGATATCGCACTGGTGGAAGTCCTCCAGGGTGTAGAGCCCTGGGTACTCGTATTTGGTGAACTCGGTACCAGCAAAACCAATGCCATCCTGGTTCGCCATGTGGTTGATTACGGCATCGGCGATGATGTCGACCCCGTTGTCAGCGCAGGTCTTCACCATGCTGGCGAACTCTTCTCTGGTACCAAGGCGATTCTCGAGCTGGTAGCTCACTGGTTGATACACCGTCCACCAGTTAGGGCCAAGAATGTGTTCGGTTGGAGGAGCGACCAATGCCCAATCGACTCCGATCTCACCAAGGTATTCACACTCCGCTGCGACCGAGTTCCAGTTGTACATAAACAACTGCACTCCAACCTGGTCGACATATCCTTCTTGGGTTTGGGTTGCACTGCAGCCGCTTAGGGTCAGCGCTGCAGTTACGCAAGCTGCAGCTATCTTCGATGCATTGGACATGCTCGCAATGCTATCCGAGTCAGTACTTGGGGCTTTGGATTGCGGAGAAGTGACAACAGCATCTTTATCCTGTGCCGGTGCAGCATCTTTATCGGCTGGGGATGCGCCACAGCCGGTAAGAACAATTAGGCAGGTCAGAAACAGTGTGAACTGCCTCATCGCGACGTGCATGAGCGCAATGCTAACCGATAGGCTTAGCGAGGCTGTTTTCGCGCGTATCGCGCCAAACTTTTCAGGAGAATCATGAGCAAAATCAAGGTGGTCGGCAAGGTCGTTGAGCTAGACGGCGACGAGATGACCCGCATCATCTGGCAGGACATCAAGGACAACCTCATCCTGCCTTTCCTAGATGTTGATCTGGAGTACTACGACCTATCGGTTGAGAACCGCGATGCCACCGATGACCAGGTGACTATCGACGCTGCTCACGCCATCAAGAAGCACGGTGTTGGCGTCAAGTGTGCAACCATTACCCCAGACGAGGCTCGTGTTACTGAGTTCGGTCTGAAGAAGATGTGGAAGAGCCCCAACGGCACCATCCGAAACATCCTCGATGGAGTGGTTTTCCGCGAGCCAATCATCATCTCGAACGTTCCAAGATTGGTGCCTGGTTGGACCAAGCCAATCATCATTGGCCGCCACGCTCACGGAGACCAATACAAGGCCACCGACTTCAAGGTTCCAGGCAAGGGAACCGTAACCATCACCTGGACTCCAGCCGATGGATCGCCTTCTCAGACCATGACCGTTGCGGAGTATCCAGAAAACGGTGGTGTCGCGATGGGTATGTACAACTTCATGGACTCGATCCGTGACTTTGCGCGCGCTTCCTTCAACTACGGTCTCGCTCGCAACTACCCGGTCTACATGTCAACCAAGAACACCATCTTGAAGGCATACGATGGCGCCTTCAAGGATGCCTTCCAAGAGGTCTTCGACGCAGAGTACAAGGACCGCTTCGAGGCTGCTGGTCTCACCTACGAGCACCGCCTTATCGACGACATGGTTGCTGCGGCCATGAAGTGGGAGGGTGGCTACGTATGGGCCTGCAAGAACTATGACGGCGACGTTCAGTCCGACACTGTTGCCCAGGGCTTTGGTTCCTTGGGTCTGATGACCTCCGTGCTAACCACCCCAGATGGCAAGACCGCGCTGGCAGAGGCTGCACACGGAACCGTTACTCGTCACTACCGCGAGTGGCAGAAGGGTAACAAGACCTCTACCAACCCGATTGCGTCAATCTTTGCTTGGACCAGAGGTCTGATGCACCGCGCCAAGCTAGATGGCACTCCTGAGGTTCAGCACTTTGCTGAGGTTTTGGAGGATGTCGTAATCAAGACCGTCGAGGCTGGTCACATGACCAAGGACCTCGCAGCTTTGGTTGGTAAGAGCCAGTCCTGGCAGACCACCGAGGAGTTCATGGCAACCCTCGCTCAGAACCTAAAGGCTCGTTTGGGCTAGTAAAACTCAGGGTTTTCTGACCCTGTGGATAACCCCCTGCAGATAACTGCAGGGGGTTTTACTTTGTGCGCATGAAAAAACTTCATGCCTTACTTTTTGCATTACTTCCAATTGCCGCTCTGCCTCCGTTGCCCGCTCAGGCAGCGCTAACCTGCGACAGTGGCTTTTGTGTCCAGGCGTTTTACTACACCGGAACGCCTCAGGTCTACCAAGTGCCCGAGGGCATCGGAACCATCAGATATGAAATCTATGGGGCTTCGGGAGCTCGAGGCGGCGGTGGAGCCTTGGCTCAGGGCTACCTTAAGAATCTGCCCAGCCAATTGATCATCGAAGTTGGCGGAGCTGGACCGCTCGGAGCCTTTCGGCCAGGTGGCTATAACGGCGGTGGAGCATCCGGTGGCTCGCGGATGAATGAGGGTGCAGGTGGTGGAGCAA
>RFTL01000060.1 GCA_009923455.1 Actinomycetota bacterium
GAGTGAAGGCGGGCGTTGAGCTTGAAACCCTGAGACAATCACTAATTGCCTCACCCGCGAATTCCAACTTCTTGCAAAATGATGTGCTCAGCGTTTTAAAGCACTCTGACTATGACGAGGGATTCGCAATCGCACTTGCCTGTAAGGATCTAGGACTATCGGTTGATCTTGCTAGATCGGTTGGGGTGCCAGTTGAACTTTCCTCGCTTGTGGAGCAGATCTATCGCCGCGCCAAGGCGCAATACGGAGATCTCGCCGGCGAGATGACTCCGATGAAGCTCTATGAGGATCTAATCAAGCAAGAACTGAGGATCGACTGATGTCCACTCGCGAACTTCACAGCTATGAACTGACGCTGGATCAAAAGCCAGTCACCTACTTTGGGGTTGGCGCAGTTTCAAAGCTCGGTGAGATAGCCAAGCAACTGGGTGCAAAAAAGGCTTTGATCGTTACCGATTCCTTCATTGCGAAATCGGAAATGACCGCAAACATTTCTTCGGTATTGAAAAGAAGCGGACTCGAGGTATCGGTTTTTGACGGTGTGACTCCCAATCCAACCACCGCCTGCGTGGACGCCGGTTCTGATTTTGCAGCCACAGCGGGAGCTGACTTGCTCATTGCTCTCGGTGGAGGCTCCTCGATGGACACCGCAAAGGGAGTATCGCTTGGAGCCAGAAATCCCGAACGTGGAATCGGGCTTGACTACACCACAAATTTCAAGCACTCGGGCATCCCGATTATTGCCATTCCCACCACGGCCGGCACCGGCAGTGAGGTAAACGCGTTCGGCGTTATCACTGACGAGGCGACTCACGTTCGTTTCTATGTTGGGCACTCATCCGCGCTTGCGAAGGCGGCAATCTTGGATCCAGAGTTGACTTTAGGGCTGCCTCCGAAATCAACTGCGGCCACCGGAATGGATGCTTTGGTTCACGCCGTCGAGTCCTACATCTCTAAGCGCAACAACCCCTACTCAGACGGCATAGCATTTCAAACCGTTGAGATGGTTTCGAAGCATCTTGAGAAAGCCTTCAACAATGGCTCTGATATCGAGGCAAGAAGTCAGATGTTGCTTGCCTCTCACATCGTAGGTGTTGGTTTCTCCCACACTGGCCTTGGCCTGGTGCACGGCATTGGCCACTCCCTTGGGGGTCACTTCAATATCCCGCACGGTGTGGCACTTTGTCTGGTGCTTGAGGAAGTGCTGCGCTACAACGCGAACAACGTGACTGACCGACTCGCGAAGCTCAGCTTCGCCCTGGGCGTTGGCCGAACTGACCTAGATGACAAATCAAACTGTGAACTGGCCATTCAAGAGATCGCGCGACTTGCCAAGAGCGTTGGGCTTGGCGGAAAGCTTTCAGATTTCGGTATTGGCGAATCAGATCTTGAGCTTGTAGCGAAGACAGCCATCGATGACGCGGTTACGCTTAATAACCCAATCGAACCCAAGTTCGAAGACGTGATGGGCATTTTAAGGAGAACACTGTGAGCTTTACCCAAGCCGATGAAAAACGCGTTTTAGACCTAGTTCCAACCGGAGTTTTCATCGCTGGCCAGTGGCGTGAATCATCCAATAGAAAGACCTTTGATGTCTTTGATCCCGCTACGGGTAAAGTTCTGAAGTCAGTTTCAGATGCAAGTTATGAAGATGGCCAAGCTGCCCTTCAGGCAGCTCACGAGGCTCAAGAGGACTGGGCAAGAACTGCACCCAGAGTTCGAGCTGAACTTCTAAGAGCCGCCTTTGAAAAAGTTACGGCAATGTCGGATGACTTTGCGATGTTGATGTCCATGGAGATGGGAAAGCCATTTGCTGAGGCAAAAGGTGAGGTTGCCTATGGAGCAGAGTTCTTGAGGTGGTTCTCCGAGGAAGCCGCCAGGGTTTATGGTCGATACTCCACGGCCCCAGATGGCAAGAACCGAATCATGGTTCTGAAAAAAGCGGTTGGCCCTGCACTGTTGATTACACCTTGGAACTTTCCGCTTGCCATGGCAACCAGGAAGATTGCCCCTGCAATTGCAGCCGGCTGCACCATGGTGCTGAAGCCTGCAAACCTAACCCCTCTCACCTCGCAACTATTCGCCAAGGTGCTTGAAGATCTTGGACTGCCCAAGGGTGTTTTGAACGTAATCAACACCACTTCCCCGCAAGAGGTTACTGGGCCACTGATTAAAGATGACAGATTGAGAAAGCTTTCATTCACTGGATCAACCCAGGTCGGCAGAAAGCTGATTGCTGATTCTGCCAGCCAGGTTCTGAGGGTTTCGATGGAGCTCGGTGGCAACGCTCCATTCCTGGTATTTGAAGATGCGGACATCGACAAGGCCGTTGAGGGTGCGATGCTTGCGAAGCTTCGCAACATGGGTGAGGCCTGCACCGCTGCAAACCGCTTCATCGTTCACGAGAGTGTGGCCGAGGAATTCGGTCAGAAGTTGACCGCTCGCATGTCAGCACTAAAGGTTGGTCGTGGTCTTGAGGATGGCTCTAACATTGGTCCGCTGATCGAGGAAAAGGCAAGGCAGGGCGTTCACGCTCTGGTTCAAGATGCCAAGAACAAGGGTGCCAAGGTTTTGCTGGGTGGCGAAATACCATCCGGCGAGGGTTACTTCTACCCACCAACAGTGCTGGTTTCTGTCCCAGAGACTTGCGAGATTCTGAGCAACGAGATCTTTGGTCCAGTTGCACCCATCTGCACATTCTCAACCGAGGATGAAGCTATTCGAATGGCCAACAACACCGAGTATGGTCTGGTTGCCTACGCCTTCACCAAGGATCTCAACCGCGGACTCAGACTTGCTGAGCGCCTTGAGGTTGGCATGTTTGGTTTGAACACAGGCTTGGTTTCAAACCCAGCCGGACCATTTGGTGGCGTGAAGCAGTCTGGCCTTGGACGCGAGGGTTCCCAGGAAGGTATCGAGGAATACCTCGAGACCGTTTACGTGGGTATCGCTGACCCCATGGTTTAGTCAGAGAGATCTAAGACGAAATCCAGCTCCGCGTTCAGTATTTTGGAATCAGCTGTCATGAAGGTGTATCCAGCTGCCTTGGCTTGAGCGATCAGCATGAGGTCAAAAGGGTCGCTTGTGTCGAGCTTGATGATCTCATCCACCACCTCTGAACCGATTCGCAGTTCTTTCATGCCTAAAGCATCCAGGTCCTTTGAGGTGATCGTGCCTTTGAATTTCCCCCTGAGCGCCTTAAGTTTCAGCTCCACAAGACTCAGCGGCGAGAAAAACAGGTTCGAGTTGTCCAGAGTTCTGATGCTCTTGCGTCCAAACCTTTCAGAAGCTGCGAGATAAAAGACCAGGGCGTTGGTATCAAGCAGGATGTTTTGCACGAGCCACGCCTTCGAGTTCCTTGCTCAACTGCTCGTCCGAGAGCGCCATGGCGGTCTCCCACTCAGTCACCGGATCGTCGAAATCTTCTGATATCCAAAGTTCAAGCGGCTTGAAAGAACCGAACTTGGGGCGAGCAGTTGCCAAAACCTTGTTCAGCTCCACAACTGGAACCCCATTTCTGGCGATCTGAACCGCCTCTCCCGCCTCCACGAGCTCAACGAGCTTGGAGAGCTTGGATTTGGCGTCATGCATGTTGAACACATAGGTCATAAATGAACAATAACTTAGCTAAGTTTAGCTAATCAAGCACCAGCATCACTGCTGTGGAAAACAGCTCGCGGAAGTAGATTTGAGCAATGCACAGAATCCTGTTCAATCACGGTTACACAAACAAGCGCCCGGTTGGTCACTGGATGCGACTCAGCGCGGCAGAACTTAGAAACCGTGGCCACCAGGTTTGGTATCCGCAGTTTCCTAACCCCGACATTCCCGTCACTTCGGAATGGCAAAGCCTCATTGCCCAGGAGGCGGCCATGATGGATGAGGTCTTGGGTGGCGAGAAGATTGCAATCGCACACTCGCTTGGTTGCATGAATTGGTTGCTGGCAGCTAGAGAGGGCCGCTTTCAAAAACCTTTTGATCGAGTGCTGCTTGTCGCACCCCCGGACCCGCAACCTATTGGTCAGAATGCAAACATAGAAGGCGAACCGCTAGACATCTTTGACCCGGCCATCAAGAGCGCAGCATTTAGCTGGGCGAAGAGTCTGACCGTGATTGCCAGCGAAAAAGACCATTGGCTGCCTCGCGGAATTGGGATTTACGAGCAGGCCTTAGAAACCAAAGCAGTGATATTTGAAGGCGCTGGGCACTTCTCTTTAGATGATGGGTTTGGCAAATGGCAAGGTCTCTGGAACTGGATTGAAACCGCAGATCCCAGAGACCTTACCTTGCGCTAATTACCGGGTGAAACGGACCTCGACTCGGCGGATGACTCCACCCAGTCTCAGCTCCTGCTCGCCTTTTACGCTCAAAACTTCTAGGCGAGGACGGAGCTCCTTAATAACAGCGCACACGTTGGTAGCGCGATCAAGTGAGAGCTTCGCGTCACGGGCCAAAACGTTCGGTCCCATTGTGAATCCGGTGCACTCGATACGGGTTGCAAACCTCGCGTACTTACGAAGCATCGAGTCAATTTGGGACCTTACGAGTGGAGTGATGGTGGGCATTCCAGGGATGAACCGACTTGCAACCCCAATAGCACTCCATGGCCTCGGTTGGGGCTGCGGCTCTGGAGAGACGGTCGGTGACACGCTCGAATCCGGCGCAACAATCACCTTGGCGATTACACGTATTGCATTCACAAATGTGAGTGTTGCTCCGCCGTCGTAACGGTAAACCAGATCTTTCAATCCAACCGAGCTCGCAGGCATAACGAAGCTGAATCCTGTAGCGGTTGGATTTATCAGGGCAACCTTGACCCCACCAATGGTCAGATCGAGCGCTGTACCCAACCTTCTACCGACAACAACAACTGTCTGACCACCATCGGTGTCGACAATATTAGGTGTTACCGAGATGATTTCCGGCCCGTTGTAAGGGACATTGCCAGCGCCAGCGGCTGACTCCCAGACTGCGTAAAGAGTTGCTGAACCAGAGCTATAGGTGGCTGGAAGTAGTGCGCCACCAGGGGTTAGCGACCAGCCTTTGAAAGTGCTGCCAGCCTTGGTAGCAGTCGGCAAAGTAATTGCCGCCTGTCCGAACACGTATGTCTGCTGGTTTACCGCAGAACCCCCCTGCGAATCAAAAGTGATGGTTGCCACCCACTTCGCAAACAAGGAGAGGTTGGAAGTCAGTGTCACATTTGATCCAGTCGCGTAGTCGGTTCCTGAACCCGTATTAGTTGTGTTCCAACCCGAGAATGCAAATCCGGTCTTAGTCAGCGATCCGGTCTGAATGGTGTGATTGGTTTGACCAGTTACGTTGTTTGGAGTGGTTCCGGTTCCAGTGTTGGCATCGTAGGTAACGGCATAAGTTGACCCGCTTCCGATTTGGAAGGTTTGCAAAACTGGAAAGGCTGCCAGATAGGTAACAGAGGGGCTTCCGGTCGTGCCACCATTCTGCTCAGCACGGATTGTGCAGCTGCCTATAGCCAAAGTAACTATGTCACCACCGGAGACTGAACAGACGCTGGGTGTTAGCGAGGTCAGGGTGACAGCAAGACCGGACTCTGTAGCAATCGCAGAAGCGCTCACTCGGTTATTTAGAACGAAGGTCTGATCCGCCGGTTTGCTGAAAAGAATTCTCTGATTTGAGAAGTAGAAGAGGCGCGTCACAGGGGTTGCAGAGGCATAGGTTGAGTTTCCCGGCTGTGTCGCGGTGACAGAACAAACCGTCTTCGAATTAGTAATGGTAGGAACTATGTCGGTTCCGTTAGGGGCAATTGAACAGACTGACGGGGTGTTCGAAGTCAGAGTTACAGGCAATCCTGAACTGACCGTTACTGAAGAGGAGATTGTTCCGGGGGCCTGAGGATAGAGCTGCTCTGGGAAAGTGATCGTTTGGGGTTGAGTTGCCACCAGGAAACTCAGCGAGTACGCGACTGAGCTGTACGCAAGACCGTCTCCAACTCGAAATGAAAGTGTTGAGCCGGTTGAACCCGCTGGCATTAGATATGCCAGCTTTCCATCTCGAATCAGGTCTGCACTGACAGTTGAGCCGGCTGAAACCGAAACTAGACCTGACCCGCTCTGCAACTGAAGGTTTGCAAGGTCTGCACTCGCTTCAAACTTGATGTCCTTCAGTGGGTTGTTGTCAACATCTGAGTACTGACCGAAGTCTGCAATTCCCAATGAGGTAGTCGATCCAGGAACGACATACTTGGAGGTGCTGCTGGATGTAGGTGCAGTGTTGAAGTTGTTTGCCGTCGAAACCGCAGAAGGCCACGCAACTCCAGCGCCAAATTGCAGAGCGTAAATAGCCCCGCTAGGAGCAAAAATCCGAATGTCAACAGAGGTTGCTTGGTCATAAGTGACTCTGGCGCGACCGAGAGTGAAAGAGCTGGTTCCAGAGCAGCAGGAGACTGGTGGGTTGTACTGACTGTGCTGACCCCTGAACCTCACCAGGTTAGAGCCCGCGTCTTGCTCTACAAACACTGGGCTGACGTCGTTCACCTCGTATGACTGGAAACCTGAAAAGGCTGCAAATTGACCGCCATCCAGGTCGTAGGTGTTAATCTGCAAATTTCTAAGCTCGACTGGCAAACCTGAAACGCCATTGGAAGAGGTGCTTACGGATCCCGTCTCCCAAAACTTGAATCTGAAGGTGACGGTGCCATCCGTAAATTCAAGATTGATGACGTCCTTGATGGCTTGGTTTGGATTAGCGCTACCGAACTGGTTTTGGGTGGAATCATCCCAATTCCAACCGCTAACAATTCCGCTCTTACTTACGATCTCAACTGTGACATCTACCGAAATCCCCTCGATCACACCAGCGCTTGGATAAAGAAAAATGTCTCCAACATCGGCGCTATTTTCATCACCTGCGAGG
>RFTL01000007.1 GCA_009923455.1 Actinomycetota bacterium
AGGTGAGCGAACTTAGCGCGGACTTTGGAAACCTTTGGAGCGACCACCGCAACGCAGTAACCCTGAGTTGGGTTCTTAGCAAAGAAGTCCTGGTGATAATCCTCGGCCGGATAAAACTCCCCTAGCTCGGTAATCTCGGTGACAACTTGGGCACCCCAAATCTCTTTTGAACGCTCGAGAGCCGCTTCAAAAATCTCCTTTTGTCCAGCTGAGTAGAACATTGAAGAGCGGTACTGAGTGCCGATGTCATTGCCCTGACGGTTGAGTTGGGTTGGGTCATGCAAAGTGAAGAAAATGTCCAAGATTTGCTCGGTGGTGATTTGGCTCTCATCAAACTCGATGCTTACCACCTCGGCATGACCGGTGTTGCCATCGCAGACCTGCTCATAGGTTGGGTTGGGCTTATGGCCTCCGGTGTAGCCGCAGGTTACATCCAGGACACCCTTGAATTGGGTGTAAGCAGAATCAAGGCACCAGAAGCAGCCGCCGCCTAATACAAATTTGGTCATGGGTAGCTAAACTCACTTTCAGCCAGGGCACTTCCCGCCACCAGCTAGAAAAGAAGCCTAATTGACTCAGAAGCACCCGACCCTTGGTGTGGTTTTTGCCCTAACTGCAGCGGTTTTGTTTGGACTCAATGCCTCCACCACAAAGGTCATCATTCAATCCGGCTTGAGTGCTGAGCAGGTGGTATTTATTCGATCGCTGTTTTCGGCTTCAATCGCTTTGATCTGGGCGCTATTTGCAAACCGGTCTGCACTCAAAATTTCCCCGCGTCAGATTCCGCAACTATTGCTACTTGGAGTCGTGGGGGTTGGAGCGCTGCAGTGGACCTACTCGCTCGCGGTTGTGATGCTGCCGGTTGGAATTGCCTTGCTAATCGAATACACAGCGGTGCTTTGGGTACCAATCATCATGATGCTCTTTTTCCATGAGGCAGTAAAAAAGCAGATTTGGCTTGGAGCGGCCCTCGTGCTCGGAGGCTTAGCGGTGGTTGGCCAAGTCTGGAACTCTCAGCTAAATCCATTGGGCGTCTTCTGGGGGTTTGCAGCCGCGGCCTCGCTTACCTTCTACTTCATCTCAGGCGAGCGCATTCAGCGCAGCTTGCCAACCAACGTCACGATGTTTTACGGAATGTCAACTGCTGCGCTTTTATTTTTGCCTTTTGCCAATTGGCATGACTTTGATTTCTCGAAGCTCGGAATGCAACTGGATCTGACCGGTAACCTCGCAGGGACTCAGTTGCCGCTTTGGTTGATTCTGCTGTGGCTTGGAATCATGGGATCCTTCCTGCCGATGGCATTTAGCTATCTGGCCCTTCGGCACCTGAGCGCCACAATCGTTGGAATCATTGCGACCAGTGAAACCGTGATGGCCTTCCTGTTCGCAATGCTCTGGCTTGGGGAATACATCACCCTCACCCAGGCGCTCGGCGGTATTGTTGTGGTCTTGGGCATCCTGATAGCGCAGACAGCCAGGAAGCAAAACGCAGTAAAGATAGTTGAGTAGCACATGGCAACTTTGGACCTAACCCTCGACAGCTTCGAGGCAACCATCAAGCAAGACGGCATCACCCTGGTCGATTTTTGGGCCGAGTGGTGTGGTCCATGCCGAATGTTTGGACCAATTTTCGAAAAGTCCTCCGAGTCTCACCCTGAAATTCGATTCGGAAAAGTAGACACCGAAGCAGAGCAGGAACTTGCTGGTATGGCTGGCATAACCTCGATCCCGACTCTGATGATCTTCCGCGACGGAATCCTGCTTTTCAACCAGGCAGGTGCTCTTCCTGCACCGGCACTGGAAGAACTGATCGGCAAGGTTGAGGCGCTGGACATGGATGAGGTTCGCGCCGAGATTGCTAAGCAGCAGTAAGGCCAATGCGCAATAACTCACTTGCCATGCTTGCCACCATCACTGGTGTGGGCATCCTGGCATGGCTGGTTGGGTTCTTCGATCCGGAGACCTGTGTTCCCGAGGCTCAGCAGGCTGGTTGGACCAGTTGCGAGGCAATTGCACAAGAGCGCACTATCGCCCTTTGGGTTCTGATAATCACAACCATCGTTGCGGTTTCAATCACCCTAATCAGGCGCAAAAAGCGCAAGCGCTAAAGAAGTTCAGCAACCTCTTGGAACTCAAGCTCAGGGAATGCTTGATGCACAGCCTTATTGGTCAGGCGACCAGCGTGAGTGTTTAGACCAAGTGCCAGTGCGCTATCTGCTGCACAAGCCTTTTGCCACCCCAGCTCAGCTAGCTTCATCAGGTAAGGCAAGGTTGCATTGGTGAGAGCCTGAGTGGAAGTTTGTGGCACAGCCCCAGGCATATTGGCAACGCAATAGTAGGTGCTCTGGTGAACCTGATAGGTCGGGTTGTCGTGGGTAGTTGGTTTGGAGTGCTCAAAGCAGCCGCCCTGGTCGATGGCGATGTCAACCAAGACTGAACCAGGACGCATCTGCTTCACCATCTCATCGGTCACCAGCTTTGGAGCGCGCTCACCTGGGATAAGCACAGAACCGATTACCAGGTCAGCATCTTTGAGTTCAGAGGCAATCTCGTATGAGGTAGAAACCTTGGTCTTCACCTGAGAGGCAAATCGAGCATCTAGCTCTCGAAGACGAGGGATCGAGAGGTCGATCACTGTCACATCAGCTCCCATACCGTGCGCGACGGTTGCGGCCTCAGTGCCGGCAACTCCGCCTCCGATAACCACAACCTTTGCCTTGCGAGTTCCTGGCACGCCACCCATCAGCACACCCAGACCGCCATTGGTCTTCATTAGCTGATAGGCGCCGATCTGAGCCGAAAGTCGCCCAGCAACCTCACTCATTGGCTGAAGTAGTGGCAGCTGTCGGTTTGGGAGCTGAACAGTCTCGTACGCGATTGAGGTCACCTGGTTTTTGATAAGCGCATCGGTGCACTCTCTGGATGCGGCAAGGTGGAGGTAGGTAAAGAGCAACTGGCCCGGCACCATCAGCGGGTACTCCTGGGCAATCGGCTCCTTCACCTTGACAACAAGTTCGGCCGACCAGGCCTCTTTTGCGGATGGAACCATTCGGGCACCAGCTGCAACATATTCAGCATCTGGAAAACCCGAACCCACTCCGGCCGATACCTCAACGATTACCTCGTGACCCCTGCGGACCAGTTCGTGAACACCAGCTGGTGTCATCGCAACTCGAGACTCGTTGTTCTTTACCTCTTTTGGCACACCGATCAGCACTTGAAGCTCCTAAGTGAAAGTTGCTTGATTCTTGCAAAAATGCCGAAAAACTTGATTCAAAGTAAGATTTATTCAGTTTCTTCAAGAAAATTCGAAGTTTATTCAGGAAGAGGTAGGCGTTCGATGTTCACACCGAAGAATATTCAGCACCCAGAATTGGACTCGACCGACCTAGAAATCCTTCGGGTGCTCTCCAAGCATGGGCGCATCTCCAATGCGGACCTGGCCCAGCAGGTCGGAATTGCACAATCGACCTGCCTTTCTCGAGTTCGCAATCTAGTTGAGAACAAGGTGATTACTGGGTTCTTTGCTGACATTGACCCAGCTGCGCTGGGGTTAGAGCTGCAAGCTTTGATCTCAGTAACCCTAAGAGCTGGAGCCAGGGCGAACCTTTCTGATTTCATGAGCCAGATTCGAGCTCATCCCCAGGTGATTCAAATTTTCTTTCTAGGTGGCACAGAGGACTTCATTGTTCATGTTGCCGTAAAGAACTCAGACGAGGTTCGTGAGTTTGTGTTGGCGGAGTTGAGCAATAACCCGGCGGTGGCGAACACCAGAACGAACCTAGTATTCGACCATTTCCACAAGGGTCCGATCGCCTAGCTAGAATCGGGTGGTCAAAGGAGATCGCTTGTACGAGGCAATGCACAAACCGGGTTCGTTTCCCGAGCTTCGTGAAGCAGTTTTGAAATACGCCTCGGAGCGAATGGATCTCGACCCAGCTCCACTTGATGGACCCAAGTCTTTAGAAGAACTAACGGCTAGTGCCGGACAGACCATCACCGAGTCAGGGCTTGGGGGCCTTAGTGCACTCCGTCTCTTCAGCGAGGTTTTGGCTCCAGCAACTATTTCAACAGATCACCCAAACTACCTCTCGTTCATTCCCGCTGCCCCGACCGAGGCCGCCAGCCTTTTTGACCTGGTGGTCTCCGCATCATCCATCTATGGCGGTAGCTGGACCGAAGGTGCTGGAGCGGTCTATGCCGAGAATCAGGTGCTTGAGTTTCTTGCCGATGAGTGCGGGTTGCCCTCCGGCAGCGGCGGAGTGTTCGTTCAGGGTGGCACCTTGGGAAATCTCTCGGCATTGGTGACGGCTCGGGATGTGGCTCAGCGAAAGCATGGCAAAAAGCGTTGGGCAATAATCGCCTCGGAGGAATCCCATTCGTCTTTGAAGGCCGTTGCCAAGGTCATGGATGTTGAGATCATTGCGGCCAGCGCGCCAACCGGTTCACTAAAGCGCCCCGAGCTTGAAGCGGCCATTGCCTCTGCAGAGAGCAAAGGGTTGAGTGTCTTTGCCATTGTGGGCACGGCGGGAACCACGAATTTTGGGATTATCGATGACCTGCATGCCATCGGATTGGTTTGTGGTGAGCGAGAAATTTGGTTCCACGTAGATGGCGCATATGGCTTGGCAGGAATCCTCTCCCCCGAACACAAAGAGCTTTACCGCGGAATTGAACTGGCGGATAGCTTCATCGTCGATCCGCACAAGTGGCTTTTTGCCCCTTTTGATGCTTGCGCTCTGGTCTATCGCGAACCAGCTCTGGCGAGAGCCGCACACACCCAACACGGTGAATACCTAGAGACCTTGAATGAAAAGGATGAGTTCAACCCATCCGACCACGCCTTCAACCTCACCAGAAGAGTTCGCGGCCTCCCGCTTTGGTTTTCCATGGCCACCCACGGCGTTGCCAAGTATCGACTGGCAATCAAAGAGAACATCGACCTCGCCCACAAGATAGCCGCAGAGATTCGCAGGCGTCCGAACTTGAAATTGGTTCGCGACCCGCAACTCTCGGTCGTCGTATTCGAACGGCTGGGCTGGGAGAAGCCCGACTACGACCGCTGGAGTGAGGAGCTTTTGGCCAGCGGCTTTGCTTTCGTGGTGCCCTCCTCACACAGGGGCAAGGTGAACACCAGATTTGCAATTGTCAATCCGACTACTAAATATGAGGATCTCGTGAAAATCCTGGACTCGATGGAGTAACGATGAAGGTAACTAAAGTGTCAGCGCCTGCTTCTCTTTCTCGCATCAAAGAGGCGGTGCGCGGATCGGTCACGGTCGCCGCGGTCCAGGTAAGTTGGCGCAGCGATGAGATGGAGCACAAAGCAAATCTCGAACGCGCAATTAGGGTTGCGGCAGAGAATGGTGCCGAAATTGTCTTCCTCCCAGAACTAACGCTTTCTCGTTACCCTGCCGATGTCTGTCCAACCGGCATCCCATCGGAGAGTGCGGAACCACTTTTGGGCGGGGAAACCTTCAGCTTTATTGCTCGGCTGGCAAAAGAGCTGGGGATCAAGATTCACGCCTCGCTTTATGAGGAAACTGGCTTTAGTGATGGTCGTGGTCTGAACACCGCAATCTTGGTCAATGAGCAAGGAAAGCTGGTGGGTAAGACTCCAAAGCTTCACATCCCGGTGACCGAGGGTTACTTCGAAGACAAGTACTTCCAGCCCGGCCCAAACCAAGACCCGTATCCGATTTGGGACTCTGGTAAGGCAAAACTTGGCATGCCTACCTGCTGGGACGAGTGGTTCCCAGAGGTAGCGCGAGCTTACGGATTACTGGGTGCTGATGTGCTTTGCTACCCAACCGCAATCGGCTCAGAACCAGATCATCCAGATTTCGACACCGAACCGCTTTGGCGCCAAACCATAGTTGGTCACGCGATTGCAAACGGTCTGTTCATCGTGGTGCCAAACCGCTGGGGCAATGAGGGGAGAATCAGTTTCTATGGCTCGAGCTTCATCGTGGATCCATACGGTCGCATTCTGGCCAGAGCTGGCCGTGAGGGCGATGAGGTGTTGATTGCCGAACTAGATCTTGATCAAAGACGGGATTGGTTAGAGCTATTCCCGTTCTTTGGAACCAGGCGTCCTGACACATATTCGGTTCTGACCAGAGAAATCCTGAATCCGCGCTCGGCAAGTGGCGAGGGTGAGCTGGGCGGTATCCCGGGGCTAATGCCATGAGGTTTTTTCCACCGGAGTGGCAAAAGCACTCGAGAACCTGGGTGGCATTCCCAACCGCCGGCTACACCCTCGGTGAAACCGAATCAGATCATGAGAAAGCCCGCAAAACCTGGGCCTCGGTAGCTAATGCTGCCTCTGAGTTTGAGGCGGTTAGCGTTGTGGTGAACCCAGGCGATGAGCAGATTGCGAAGCGCTATCTTTCATCTGCCTGCGATATTCTGCCGATTCCAATAAACGATGCCTGGATAAGAGATTCTGGCCCAAGCTTCGTGATCGAAGACAAACAGCTCAAAGCCGTGAACTGGATCTTCAATGGCTGGGGCGCTCAGGGCTGGGCTCAGTTTGATAAAGATGCCCAACTTTCCACCGCCATTGCGAATCACCTCGGCGTAGCGGTCATCGACTCAGAGTTAGTGAACGAGGGTGGCGGCTTTCATGTCGGTCCAAAGGGTGAACTGCTTCTTACAAAGACGGTTCAGCTGGGAAAGGGAAGAAACCCTGATCTCAGCGCATCAGCGGTTGAGCGTGAAATGCATGACAAACTCGGAACCAACAAAGCCATCTGGCTTGAGCGCGGCCTTACGCGGGACTATGAAGAGTTCGGAACCCAGGGACACGTCGACATAGTCGCCTGTTTCGCACCCGATGGCAGGGTGCTGATTCATGATCAGCGCAATCCAAATCACCCCGACTACTTGGTCTCAGCCGAGGTCCGAGAACTGTTCATTCGAGCTGGATTTGAAACCATTTCGGTCCCAGCGCCAGATGTCCTATCCGATGGCGAAGGTCCAGTTGATTTCAGCTATATCAATCACTACGTGCTGAATAATGCGGTGCTGCTCTGTGCCTTCAATGACCCGAGGGACAAAGAGGCAAAGGCGATTATTCGCGAGGCATACCCTGGCCGAGAGATCATCTTGCTTGACGCAACCGAACTCTTTGCCCGAGGTGGCGGTATTCACTGCATTACCCAGCAACAACCAGAGGTTTAGATGCGTTTTCGCGAAATTCCAAAAACCGAGCTAGCGGTATCAGAAATTTGTCTTGGTGGAAATGTCTTTGGCTGGAGTGCTGATGAGGGTCAGTCAATAGCTGTCCTGAACGCTTTCTCCGAAGCTGGGGGAAACTTCCTCGACACTGCGGATGTATATAGCGAGTGGAAAGAAGGTAATCGCGGCGGAGAGTCAGAAACCATAATCGGAAAGTGGCTCACCACCAAAAATCGAGCTGACTTTGTGATTGCCACTAAAGTCGCCAAACTCTCAACCAGAGCGGGTCTTGGAGGAGAGAACATAATCTCCGCCTGTAATGACTCCCTTAGGAGGCTCGGCACCGATTACATCGACATCTACTACTCACACCACTTCGATGAAGCCGTTCCGGTTGAAGAAACCCTCGCGGCCTACCAGCAGCTGATTCAACAGGGCAAGGTTAGATACATAGCCGCTTCACAGCACAGCTCCAAACAGCTTCGCCTTGCGAAGCAAGTGGCAATCGAAAACAATCTGCCGCAATACATCGCCCTGCAAAACGAATACAACCTGATTGAACGTGCCACATATGAAACGGACTCCGTGCCAGTACTCAACGATCTTGGTATCGGCAGTTTCCCATTCTTTGGTTTAGCTCGCGGCTATTTGACTGGAAAATACCGCGGCGGTCAGCAGGTCACATCGGTACGCGCAAATGGTGTCGCCGGCTATCAAACCCCGGAGAATGAAGCGTTACTGGCTCGCATCGAAAAAGTAGCTAGCGATCACTCGGTCTCTATGGCCTCGGTTTCGCTGCAGTGGCTTAGATCGCAACCGACCGTCATAGCACCAATCGCTTCGGCAAGAACGATAGAGCAGCTCCATGAACTGGTTGAATCGGTCGATTTAGACGCTCGGGAGTTAGCGTTCCTCACAGCTGTGTAATTTCGGCTGTCCCCAGCAATCGATTGGTTGTAAAGTGGGGGCTTTCTGGCTAAGAAAGCAAGGTATTGAACGAGCACGTTTTTGGCGCTGCCACACTTCTAGATACAAATGATCCGATGGGCCTCAGGGGCGACGCTCCGCTATTAGATGCCTGGATTCGAGACATAACCGCCGAACGAACTCCGTTTCAAATACCTGGACACAAAGGTCGCACGGATTTAACTGGTCCGATTGTTGATGGCGACATACCGGTTCTACCCGGTAACCATCCAAATCGCATTTCGCCGTCCTTGATCTTGGAAGCCGAGGCGATCGCCGCGAAGACCTGGGGTGCTGATCTGTGCCGATTTGGAGTCAATGGCTCCACCGGATCAAACCACGCCGCAGTCATGGCGGTTGCCGGACCCAAAGACAAGGTGATTGTCACTAGAACCCTGCACAAATCAATGCTGGTCGGGATGGTCTATGCCGGGGTTGAACCAATTTGGGTCAGGCCAGAGATAAACCCTGCCACCGGGCTGCCTGAGTACCTACCTTCCTCAAGATTGAGGGAAACGCTAGAAGCTCACCCAGATGCCAAGGCCGTTTTGATTGGTGAACCCTCTTATGTGGGAACCATGTCAAACATCCCAAGGCTTTCTCAGGTCGCACATGAATTTGGAATACCACTGGTGGTTGATGCCGCTTGGGCAGCCCACTTTGGATTCCACCCCGACCTTCCACTAAACCCAATTTCAGAGGGTGCTGACATCGTTGTGACATCTGCTCACAAAACACTGCCCAGTTACTCTCAAGCCAGCTTTGTGCTCGCAAAGAGTGGCTATGTGGACTTGGCGCGACTAAACAAAGCGTTCGACTCCACTCAAACCACTTCAATGTCCGGGCGCATTTTGGCCTCTATTGACGCTGCGAGAGCATTGATTTCTCGTCACGGTCCGGAGCTGATTGGTCCAGTTATCGAGGCGACCAAAGAGGGCCGCGCTGAACTTAGAAAGCACGGTATTGGAGTCATTGACGGCCTCTACATCGACCCACTCAAGCTGGTGATTCTGCTTGCCCAGACCGGAGCTGATGGCAATGCCGTTGAAAACGAACTACTAGCGATGAACATTGACCTGGAGATGGCTAACCGAGATGTAATCATCCCGATGATCACGCTCGCCGATACACCACAACGAATTCACTCGCTAGTTCGGACCATTATTCGATTGGTCGAGAAATTCAAATCTGAACCGAGGCCGATATCGGTTTCACCAGCATTCTCGATCGAACCGGTTGTTGTCCAAAGCCCCAGAGATGCATTCTTTGCCGAGTATGAGGTGGTGGCCGCCAAGGAAGCGGTGGGGAGAGTGAGCGCGGAACTAATATGCCCCTACCCGCCTGGAGTTCCGGTTTTTAGCCCAGGAGAACTGATCACTCAGGCTGGTTTTGACGCTCTGATGCAGGCTCGGGACATTGGCGTGAGAATCGCATTTGTTGCCGACCCAACTTTGGAAACTTTCAAGGTTTTGAAGAACTAAAAATGTGGCACGATTGAACCCTCACTGAAAGGTTCGATGATGCGCCCAGTTACCAAGATTGATGAACTCGCAAACGAGTTTCTAGACACTAACGTCGCCAATTACCCCACCTATGCAACCTATCTGGGCATGCCAGGTGGCGAGCGCGATCTTGATGACTTATCCCCTGCAGCAATCGAGCGCGACTACCAGCTAGCGAAGTCGACCCTCGCAAAACTCAACTCTCTTGAGGCAGTTGATGATGTCGACCTAGTAACCAAGGATGCGCTTTCTAACTCGCTCGAGGGAGAGATCGCAAAGTACGAGTCTGGGCTCACATTCCGCGAACTAAACAACATCGCTTCTCCTGCGCAGGGAGTGCGCGACATCTTTGACTTAGTTCCAACCAAGACAGCCCAAGATTGGGAGAACATCGCCGCACGCATGAGAAAGGTTGGCGATTCGCTTCATGGCTACGCCGAGAGCCTAAGGATTGGATTTGAGTCCGGAAATGCACCGGCTAAGCGCCAGCTTGAAGAGGTAATCAATCAGGTCAAGCAGATCAACAACCCCGAGGGCTTTTTCCACAGCTTTGCCAAAGGCGCAACTGCCGAAGGCGGCTTGAGCGACTCCCTAAAGAAGGAGCTAGCCGAGGCAGCAACCGCAGCAACCGAGGGTTATGCACAGTTTGGTGAGTTCCTTACCCAGATGATGCCCAAGGCCAACCCCAAGGATGCCATCGGTCGAGACCTGTACGCGATCTTGAGCAAGAAGTTCCTAGGTGCTGCCGTTGATTTTGATGAGACCTACGAGTGGGGCAAGGAAGAGCTCGCTCGTGTCATCGCGGAGCAGAACGCGGTTGCAAACCAGATTCTGCCTGGAGCCAATGTGGCGGAGGCAGTCGCTCACCTTGAGAAGGACCCAAGCACCAAGATTCACGGCACTGATGCCCTGAAGGCTTGGATGCAAGCGCTGAGCGACAAGGCAATTGAAGAGCTTGGCAAGACCCACTTCGACATTGCTCCAGAGCTTCGCAACCTAGAGTGCATGATTGCCCCCACCAAGCACGGAGGCATCTACTACACCGGCCCATCGGATGATTTCTCGAGACCAGGTCGTATGTGGTGGTCGGTTCCTGAGGGCGTTGATACTTTCGACACCTGGCGCGAGACCACAACCGTCTACCACGAGGGAGTACCAGGACACCACCTTCAAATTGGTCAGTCCACCTATGTCAAGGACACGCTAAACAAATGGCGCAGACTCGCTTCCTTCACGTCAGGACATGGCGAGGGTTGGGCACTGTATGCAGAGCGTCTAATGGACGAGCTTGGCTACCTCTCAAACCCAGCGGACAAGCTGGGCATGCTCGATGGCCAGCGCATGAGGGCCGCCCGAGTTGTTCTCGACATCGGTGTTCACCTTGAAAAGCCAAACCTGGAGGGCACTGGAGTTTGGGGCTTTGACTATGCATTGAACTTCATGAAGTCAAACGTGAACATGTCCCCAGAGTTCGTTCGCTTTGAGGTGACAAGGTATTTCGGTTGGCCAGGACAGGCTCCTGCCTACAAGATTGGTCAGCGGATCTGGGAGCAGATTCGCGATGACTACAAGGCCCGCAAGGGAGCAAGTTTCGACATGAAGCTCTTCCACAGCACCGCCTTGAACCTTGGTGGACTTGGCCTAGACGCACTCAAGCGCGCAATGGCTCGGGCATAACCTGGCTTTTTTCGTTACGCTTTGAGGCGTGTCTAAGGTTTTAGCGTCTCTGCCAATTGGCGAAAAGGTCGGTATCGCATTCTCCGGAGGTCTTGACACCTCGGTTGCGGTTGCATGGATGAAGGAAAAGGGAGCGATCCCTTATGCCTACACCGCCAACCTTGGGCAGTATGACGAGGATGACATCGACTCGATTCCGTCGCGAGCGCTGGAGTATGGAGCTGCCGCCGGACGGTTGGTTGACTGCCGTGAGTCATTGGCTGAAGAAGGACTGGCGGCTATCGCATGCGGCGCTTTCCACATTAGAACCGGTGGCAAGGTTTATTTCAACACCACCCCACTTGGCAGAGTAGTAACGGGAACGCTCTTGGTTCGCGCCATGCGCGAAGACGGTGTCGAGATCTGGGGCGATGGCTCCACCTACAAAGGCAACGACATTGAACGCTTCTATCGCTATGGCCTTCTGGCAAACCCGAATCTGCGAATCTACAAGCCCTGGCTTGACTCTCAGTTCGTGACAGAGCTTGGAGGGCGAAAGGAGATGAGCGAGTTTTTGCAAACCCGCGACCTCCCCTATCGCGCATCAAAGGAAAAGGCTTACTCGACCGATGCCAACATGCTAGGTGCCACCCACGAGGCCAAGAGCCTTGAGTTTCTAGACACCTCCTATGAAATTGTTGAGCCAATCATGGGCGTGAAGTTCTGGGATCAAAGCATTGCTATTGAAACCGAAGATGTTTCAATCACGTTCAAGCAAGGTCGTCCGATTGCCATAAACGGACGCACTCTGGAAAGTGCTGTTGATGCGATCATGACCGCCAATGAAATTGGAGGTCGTCACGGGCTTGGGATGAGCGACCAAATCGAAAACCGAATTATTGAGGCGAAATCTCGCGGCATCTACGAGGCCCCAGGCATGGCGCTAATTCATATTGCTTATGAAAGATTGCTGAGCGCAATCCACAATGAGGACACCCTTGCTAACTACCAGGTTGAGGGCCGCAAGCTTGGTCGCCTGCTCTACGAGGGCCGTTGGCTAGACCCACAAACCCTGATGCTGCGCGAAGCTCTGATGAAGTGGGTTGGATCTGCGGTCAATGGCACTGTCACCTTGAGGCTTCGTCGCGGGGATGACTACACAATCTTGAACACCTCGGGTGATGGCTTCAGCTACCACCCGGAGAAGCTATCGATGGAGCGAACTGAGGATGCCGCATTTGGTCCAGCGGACAGAATTGGCCAGCTCACCATGCGAAACCTGGATATTCAGGACACCAGGGCAAAGCTGGATCTATACCGCAACCAGGGACAAATCTCTGGCGGACAGTTTGAATTGACCTAAAAACCACAATTTGTAGACAAATTGGGATGTCTTTCGTCTAGATGTTGTTGTAATGCGGTAGAAACATACCTGTGGTGGGATGTTTCCACCCAATTCACCAGCAATTCAACCCGATAGGACATTTAGCTATGAAGAAATTCCGACCGTTTGTCGCACTGGCAGCCCTCTCCGCTGCTGTTCTAGGCCTAACTGGCTGTGCACCTCAGGCAGAAGAAACCGCCGCTGAGGGTTATGGAGACCTGACCGTTCAGTTCTCCTGGATCAAGAATGCAGAATTCGCTGGTGAATACTTTGCAGACTCAAATGGCTACTACTCCGAGGCTGGTTTCTCCTCGGTTAACTTCATCGCAGGTCCTACCGCAACCGCAGCGGTTGTTCTTTCTGGCGACGCCCTGGTCGGTATCTCAGACGCAGTTGCTGTCGCACCGGTAATTCTGGAGGAGGGTGCCCCGCTAAAGATCATCGGTGCTACCTACCAGAAGAACCCATTCACCATTCTTTCTTTGAAGGACGGTGCAAACATTCAGTCCCCACAGGATCTAATCGGAAAGCGCATCGGTGTTCAGGCCGGTGGTAACGAGACCCTGTTCGACGCACTTTTGAAGGTCAACGGAATTGACCCAAGCCAGGTAACCAAGGTTCCGGTCGAGTACGACCCAGCCCCGCTGGTTAACGGCGAGGTCGATGGCTTCTTGGCTTATGTGACCAACGAGTCGATCACCGTTCAGAACCTAGGCTACGAGGTAACCAACCTGCTATTCGCCGACGCTGGCCTACCTTTCGTTGCAGAGGCATTCGTTGTAACTCAGGACAACATCGACAACAACCGTGAGGCTCTAAAAGCATTCTTGAAGGCCACCATTCGCGGCTGGAGAGACGCGATTGCCAACCCAGACGAGGGTGCACGCCTTGCAGTTGAGGTTTATGGCAAGGACCTGGGTCTAGACATCAACAAGGAGAAGCAGCAGGCTAAGGCTCAGAACGAGCTCTTGGTCGTGACCGAGGAGACCAAGGTAAATGGTCTACTAACCGTCAGCGAGCAGCTTCAAGCTCTAAACATTGCGACCCTAAAGGCCGCCGGCTATGACATCACCGCAGAGCAGCTATTCGACATGAGCCTTCTTGCAGAGGTTTACGCCGAAAACCCTGACCTTCTGGGGTAATCTCTAGCCCATGACTCAAATGGATGCCACTGCCCAGACCCCTTCAAGTTTGGGCAGTGGCATCACCATTTCTGGACTGACGAAGAAGTTCAGCATTGGTAGAGAAACCGTAACCGCACTCGATAATGCAACCTTGCACTCTGACAAGGGTTCGTTCTTATCGCTGCTTGGCCCATCAGGATGCGGCAAGTCCACAATCCTTCGAATCCTTGCAGGTTTAGAGACCCCGACCAGCGGCACGGTGACCGTGGATGGCATGGATCCCTCGGAACTTAGAAGAGACCATCGACTTGGAATCGCATTCCAAGATTCGGCCCTAATGCCTTGGCGCAGTGTGTTGGCGAATATTCGCCTCCCCTTTGAACTTGCTCACGTAACTCCCGATGAGTCCCTAATCAACGAGCTAATCAAACTTGTTGGTCTGCAGGGCTTTGAAAATGCCAAGCCCGCTCAGCTCTCCGGTGGCATGCGCCAGCGTGTCTCAATAGCTCGAGCCCTGGTAGTCCAGCCATCGGTTCTTCTTCTGGATGAGCCATTCGGAGCCCTCGACGATATGACGAGACAGCGCTTAAACCTAGAGCTACTGAGAATCTGGACCGAGAAGCCAGCAACCACCCTGATGGTTACTCACGGTATTTCCGAGGCAATCTTCCTATCGGACCAGGTTGCAGTTATGTCGCCCAGACCTGGGCGAATCAAAGAGATTATTGAAGTAGACCTACCACGTCCGCGCACTCCCGAGATGATGCGCACCCCAGAGTTCCACGCCCTTCACGACAAAGCATCAGAGCTTCTGTTCGGTTCGAATCTTGCGGGCGATGACCTCGGTTAGTCAAAAGCTGCGCTCCTACCTAGGTGGAACGCTCGGAACTTTAGGAATCATTGCCATCTGGTGGCTAAGCGCCGAGACCATATTTGCTTCAGTGGGTCGAAGGCCTGATGGATCTGGTGGCGCAATCCCTACTCCCCCGCAGGTAATTGAACAGCTGTTCGCGGATGGTTTTGAGTTCTATGCGAAAAATGCCGGAGTGACACTCGCCGAGGCTGGGCTTGGGTTCTTGTGGGGCAATCTTGCAGCTCTCGCTCTGGCAGCCCTGGCTCTATTGCTACCGAGGCTTGAATCTCTTGCCTCCCAGATTGCTGTCATTACCTACTGCATTCCAATTGTTGCAATCGGTCCTATCGTGCGACTTGTGGTTGGTGCACCCGGGCCTGGTGAGCCGGCAGGTGCCGCGGTTGTGCTGGCTGCCCTCAGCGTCTTCTTCACGACCTTCGTAGGTGCGCTAACGGGAGTTCAGTCAACCGATAAGCGTGCGCTCGATGTGGTAACTGCCTACGGTGGGAATGCTTGGCACCGCCTTGTGAAAGTTCAGTTCCTCTCTGCATTACCGTCGATTTTTGCTGCCCTGAAGATCGCCGCTCCAGCGGCATTTCTGGGTGCGATTCTGGGTGAGTATGTCGGCGGTACCGACGCGGGCTTTGGTCCGGCGATGGTGAATGCTCAACAGAGCCTCGAGGTGGCGAGGGTTTGGGGTGTCGCCCTGATTTCTGGATTGATTGCCGGCGCAGGCTATGCCCTATTTGGTCTTATCGCCAAGCTGGCGACCCCGTGGGCGAAGGTGGGTGTGCGATGAACTTCAAACTCGAAGACGCTGAAGACAAATCCCTGATTGCGGTTCGCTCCAAAGTAAGACGTGAGGAGATTGCTTACTCACTCGGTCTTATGGCCAAAGGCTTTGCAAACACGGCACTATCGCTTGCTGTTGTCATTGTGTTGTGGATGGTTGCTCTCTGGGCCCTGGATGTAACACCTTTTATCGGTAAAGGCCCGCTCGAGGTTTTCAACTGGCTGTTCTTGGATGAAGATTCGGCAGCGAATCTGAAGTTGGTATCGGATGCCCTTGGTCAAACCATGATCGATGCCGGTATCGGCTTTACCTTCGGGTTGTTCTTCGCCACCTTTATTGCGCTGCTATTCAATCTTTCCAAGGGCTTTGAGCAGGCGCTTATGCCTATTGCCATGCTGTTGCGCTCTGTGCCGCTGATTGCCATGGCACCAATCTTGATTCTTATCTTCGGGCGTCAGCAGGTGACGGTTGCGGTCATGGGTGCGATTGTGGTGCTCTTCCCAGCACTTGTGAACATTGTGTTTGGTCTGAGATCCGCATCTACTGCGATGTTGGATGTTGCAACCGTCTACGGCGCAAACAAACTCTCGGCAATTCGCTATGTTGCCTTCCCCGCTTCGTTGCCATCCTTCTTTGCTGCGGTAAAGATTTCAGTCCCGGGAGCAATTACCGGTGCGCTACTTGTTGAGTGGCTGGCTACTGGCCAGGGAATTGGTTATGCGATCATCTCGGCGGTTGGAAGAGCAAAGACAAATGAGGTTTGGGCCTATGTGGTGGTTATCACCCTGGTTTCCATCATCATCTACAACCTGGTTGGGCTGCTCGAAAGCTTGGTGCTCTCTCGGTTTGGTCAATCCACCCGCAAGCGCAGATAGTGTTGAGTGCATGAGCACTCACATCGCAGCGAAGCCGGGCGAAATTGCCGACAAGATTTTGCTCCCGGGAGACCCCCTAAGAGCTAAGTGGATTGCGGAGACTTTCCTGAGCGATATCACGCAATACAACAACGTGAGAAACATGCTGGGATTCACAGGCACCTATCAAGGACAGCGAATCTCGGTCCAAGGAACCGGAATGGGTGCACCGAGCATCGGGATTTACGCCTACGAGCTATTCAATGACTACGGTGTTCAGCAAGCGATTCGAGTTGGAACTTCTGGAGGCATCGCCCCTACCAAGCTAAGAGACGTGGTCATAGCAATGACAGCCTCGACCGACTCTCAAATCAACCGTCGTGCAACCAACGGCCTGGATTTTGCGCCGCCGGCAAACTACGAACTACTCGAGCGAGCCGTAAACAAAGCGCGCAGCATGTCTATCGACTTTCACGTTGGTGGCATTGCCAGCGGTGACCTTTTCTATGACGAAACCGATTCTTTGGAGCAGTGGACCAAACTAGGCGTCCTTGCACTTGAGATGGAAACCAGTCAGCTGTACACCCTTGCTGCAAGGTTTAGGAGAAAAGCGCTGAGCGTGGTAACGGTCTCGGACATGATGGATGGATCTGGTTCAACCTCATCTGAAGAGCGTGAATCTGGCTTTAGAAACATGGTTGAGATTGCGCTGGCAGCCTTCAACTAAGTCCGTTGAAATCTATAAATTTCTTATAAACCAGACCATTTCGGTATTTTTTGGACCTAGTCTTGCCATTAGTAGCCATCGCGGAGGTCTAGATGAGAATCAGTGGCAAGAAGTTTTTAGTTACCGGTGCGGGAAATGGCATGGGTCGGGAGGTGACTCTCGAGTTGCTTCGTCGCGGCGCCAAGGTAGTTGGGGTTGATGTCAACGACACCTTTTTGAAGGAGACTGCTTTGCTGGCAGGCGACAAAGGCTCATCGCTTGAGACCTTCAAGCTCGACATCACCGACAGGCCAGCAGCTATTGAGCTTGCTAAACAGCACATCGATTTGGATGGGCTTGTAAATGTTGCGGGCATCATCCAGCCTTTTGTTCGGGTAAATGACCTAGATTTCTCTGCTGCTGACCGAGTGATGCAGATCAATTTCTTTGGTCCCTTCAACCTGATTAAGGCTTTCCTGCCAGGGCTTCTAAATCGTCCCGAAGCACACATTCTCAATGTTTCTTCAATGGGCTCCTACGCTCCTGTGCCGGGGCAGACCATTTACGGCGCTTCGAAGGCAGCACTAAATCTGCTTACTGAGGGGCTGAGATCAGAACTGAGTGAGACCAAAATCAAGCTAACCCTGGTTTGGCCTGGTGCGATTGGTACCAACATCTCGCAAAACTCAGGAGTCTCGATTGGCAACGCTGCTTCTGCCGAGAGCTCGAAGATGAAAGTCACCTCGGCAGTCGAGGCTGGCCGGATGATGGTCGATGCGATAGAGAACGAGCAAAAACGAATTTACATCGGTGGCGATGCAAGGTTCATGGGGCGACTGAGCCTTTGGTCTCAGGACACCGCTGCCAAGCTGATCTACAAGAACTTGAAATCACTGCTCGGCTAGAGCGTGTTTACCCTCACGGTCTCTGAGGTCCTGCCATAGGAAGATCAGCAATGCGGGCAGCAGGATGTCTGTTGCGATAAACACCGGTGAGTTAATCAGGTAATCGAAATACCAAACACCATCTCGGGCGTATAGCACCACCTGATTCAGGACAACCGAAATCGGCCACAGTAAAGCTGAAAAAGGCAGTAGCGGGATAAGTCTCGAATTGCCAGCGGCATACAAAAACAGGGCCAAGCCAGGCACAATCGCGATGATCAACCAACCAGCTAGCGAGATAACCAAAGTCACCTGCCTGATCAGCGAGGTCTCATCAAATGGATTGAAGATAAAGAACTCAGGGTAGGTGGCCACCACCAACCAGTAGAGCGCAACTAGAAACGCACTGAGCGCGATGAAGCTGCTTCTGAAGTTTGGACGTGCGTGTTTGGCAGTGTCAGTCATTATCTTCCTAAGGGGTGATATCGCATGAGAGGTAGTAGTCGCCAGCGCCAGCCGTCTCCCACTTATAAAGTCCTGGAGAATTGAGTGGTCCAGCGGTGCACGGTAACCCTGCTCCTGGAGTGTAGGTCGAGCTGGTGTTGACATAAATAGAGCCGTTCACGGCATCGCTGAAAACTACATAACCGATGACCATGACAGCTCCGGAGATTGGCCTTACCGAGGTCAGCAAGCCATCGCCATCCACGTAAAGTGTTCTCCCTGCTGGAGTTGTTGATGTGTCAACGTCTCTGACCAAGCCTTGGGTGGTTACAAAACCAACCTCACCGGGCCCTATGTCCTGAGTCAGGACACCAATCACCGCCGACGTCTTGGTCGGGTCAGTCGCATCTGCGTGTTCAACTGTCGACCTGCCGGCGGAAGCGCCGGTGATTCGAACCGCTCGGCCGTTAAACAAAGTTGTTCCGGTGGTATTTTTCACCGGCATAACTTGCTCCTGGCCAATCTGAAGAGTCACTTGACCGCCACCGAGGCTTAGATCCAAAGTCCCCTCAATGGCATTCCATCTCAACCTTCCGATTTCGGCAGGTGCGGTGGCAGAGGTGGAGAACTGCAGGTATCCGAGACTTGCCAAATACTGAAAAGCAGATTGGTCCACGCCAACTGTTTGGCTGGCAGGATCGTAGGTGGCAGGAGACGAAGCCAGCGCTACTCCGCTAGGACCTTGAGGTCCAACTGGCCCCATGGGTCCAGTGGCCCCCTGGGGACCCTGTGGGCCTTGAGCACCGATTGCTCCTGCTGCACCTGGTGTGCCGGATGGGCCTTGAGGTCCGGTCTCCCCGACAGGACCTGCAATCCCCTGCTCGCCCTGAATTCCTTGAGGGCCAGCTGGACCCATTGGTCCAGCTATGCCTTGAATGCCTCGAGGGCCAACTGGTCCAATTGGACCGCGAGCTCCCTGTGGGCCCTGTGCTCCCGTCGCACCTGGCGAGCCTGTTGCGCCGGCAGATCCTGTTGCGCCGGCGGAACCAGTTTCTCCTTTATCACCCGTGTTGTCAGTTGGTGGCTGAGCATCAGTGGTCGAAGTTTGGGATGGGGTTGGCTGAGGGGTTTGCGTTGAGGAGCTCAAAGAAGCTCCAATGTTGTATCCGACAACACCACCACCTATGGTGCCAACCCAGAGAGCAATTGCAGCAAATCCAAGTGCTGCAGATATCTTTTGCATGCTTGCCCCCTTTTGGTAAGGCTACACCTACCCAAGATTCAGGTGTTGGCTAGTTGCCAGGCGTGGAGTTCTTGTTAGTTTTGCGATCTGCTGGGTTTTTTCTTGTTGCGTATGCAAATACGGCTAAACCAAGAACAATTGCACCCGCTCCAACCCCATAGGAGATCACGTCAGCAGCGCGGTTAGCATCAACGAATACACCAACAAACACCACCGCGATGATGGCAACGACTACTCCGATGAGCTTGGACTTTAGGTCGTCTAGATCGTTTACCTGCAACCAGGCTGGAACCTTGATATCAGTGTCAATGAACAGCTCGTACAAGCCGTACCCAATAACTAACAAAACGGTCCCTAGCAGAATCCCATCGACGGCAGTCAGCACCGTGACAACGGTTTCCTTAAGTCCATGCTCGCTGGTGACGCTGGCGATGACCGCCTTCAACATCTCAATAGACCCTTGAGCCATCAGAAGCAGTGCACCGATAAGCGATGCGATGGCAGGAACTATTACTGCGAAGCGGGTGTAGCCAATCAGTGTGCGCATGTTTGGACTCTAACACCGTGATTGGCTCGGTTGTCTGTCGGTTTTCGTAAATAGATAACTGTATATATAGATATCTATCAATATAATTCAGTCATGTCTGAATGGAATTACACCGAATGCGCGAGACCTTTTGAATCTAAAGAGGAGGCGCTCATGTTCATGATTAATCGCGATCTGGCAGGGTTCGTGCTTGAGCGAACTGTTGGATTCACGGCCGTGTGCCCAACCTACCCTGAAGGGTTTTATGCGGATGCGAAAGTGGTTGCATCCTTGGAGAACACGAAGGGTGACCTTAAGAATAATTCGCCATCAAACACTGGCTGTTGTTAGCGCCCTCGGCAGGAATCGAACCTGCGACCAAGAGATTAGAAGGCTCTTGCTCTATCCACTGAGCTACGAGGGCAACGGGAGAAAAGTTTAGCCCAGAGCGTGCCATAGAGTTATCCATGGCTATACAAACGGCAGAAGGCAAAGATGTCCCTGAACACCACTCAGATTCCGATTCCTGCGTCACAAGAGCTAGCGGATGCGGCGATTGAGTTAGTAAAGGAATGGGTGTCTCAGGCGGAGAAGCAGAAGGTTAGCCCTGCCGCCAAGCGCCTCGCCGGGTTGTTGCAGGACCCCAATGGCTTGGAATTCGCGGTGGGTTTCGTCGATGGTGTCATTCGCCCCGAAGATATCAAGGTTGCTGCCAAGAACTTTGCTGCGCTAAGAAAAATAGTTCCAGGATTTTTGCCTTTGGGCCTTCGCGTTCTAATTGCGCTCGGAGCTTTTTTTGCCAGAGCTTTTCCGTTTATCGTCATTCCAATCGCTCGCAAAGCGCTGAGATCACTTGTCTCCCACCTGGTAATTGATGCCAGCACCGGGCGTCTAGGCTCATCGCTTCGTCGAATTGCCCGTAGCGGTGTGAAACTGAACATCAACCTCCTAGGTGAAGCTGTCTTGGGTGAGGAAGAGGCAAAGCGAAGGCTAATTAAGATTGCTGAGCTACTTTCTCGCAAGGACGTGGATTACATCTCGGTCAAGGTTTCTGCGGCAGTTGCTCCACACTCAAAGTGGGCATTTGACCAAAACGTTGAGCACGTAGTGAAGCGCCTTACCCCGCTATACGAGTTGGCCATGCGAGACGGGGCAAACAAATTCATAAATCTCGACATGGAGGAATACCACGACCTGGACCTCACTATCGAGGTTTTCAAGAAGGTGCTGAATCAGCCGCAGTTCAAAAACCTTGAAGCAGGCATAGTGCTGCAGGCGTATTTGCCTGATGCCCTCAGGGCGATGATCGACCTTCAGCAGTGGGCTAGTCTGCGCGTGCTCGCCGGTGGAGCACCGATAAAGGTACGAGTGGTTAAGGGCGCCAACCTTCCGATGGAGCGCGTGGATGCAGAGATTCACGGTTGGCCGCTTGCGACAGTTGAATCCAAGGCTCATGCTGACGCAAACTACAAGCGCGTGCTTAACTACGCACTCACCGCAGAGCGAGTGAAGAATGTGAAGATCGGTGTCGCTGGTCACAATCTCTTTGACATCGCCTTTGCTTGGCTGCTTGCTGGCCAGCGTGGCGCAAAAGAGGGCATGGACGTCGAAATGCTGCTTGGTATGGCGCAAGCTCAGGCAGCAGTGGTTCAGCAAACCGTTGGCAATCTGGTGCTCTACACCCCGGTTGTTCACCCACAAGAATTTGATGTTGCAATTGCCTACCTGATTCGAAGGTTGGAAGAGGGTGCGGCGAAAGAGAACTTCCTCTCAAACGCATTCCAACTTGCAGAATCTCCGTCATTTGAGCTTGAGAAAGCTAGATTCCTAGAGTCGCTGAGCCTGGTAGATGAAAATGTGCCGATTCCGAATCGATTGCAAGACCGAAATCTTGATCTCGCGGTTGCTCCCGCTCGCGGATTCGAAAACGCGCCAGATACCGATCCGGCCATTAGGCAGAACAGAATCTGGGCTTATCGCATTATCGCCAGGGCTGAGGCCAGTGATTTGGGAGTACAGAAGGTTTCACAAGATTCATTGACCTCCGAGTATGAACTAAACCAAGTCCTGAGCAGTGCCAAACAAGCTGGAATCGAGTTTGGCAAAAAGCATCCTTTTGAAAGAGCCCAGTTACTGCATGAAATTGGTGTAGCTCTGGAGCGCAATAGGGCACGCCTAATCGAAGTTGCAATGTCAGAGGCTGGCAAGACTTTTGATCAAGCCGACACTGAGATCTCTGAGGCGGTTGACTTTGCTCACTACTACGCCGAGCGCTGCAAAGAGCTGGTTGAGCTAAGCGGCGCTGAGCCAAAGCCTTTTAGCTTGACCGTGGTCACTCCCCCATGGAACTTCCCAATCGCTATTCCAGCCGGAAGTGCGCTAGCAGCTCTTGCAGCAGGTTCGGCTGTGATCTTTAAGCCCGCCGGGCAGGCGGCTCGATGCGGTGCGGTGCTGGCAGAAATCATTGAATCAATAATCGAAAAGCCGGTATTCAACCACATTCAGATCTCCGAATCTGGACTTGGACAGGCCTTGATTAGTAGCTCGCTGGTGGACCAGGTGATCCTCACCGGTGGCTTTGAAACCGCTCAACTGTTTAGAAGCTTTAAGCCTGATCTAAGACTTACCGCTGAGACCAGTGGCAAAAATGCCATCATCGTCACACCGAGTGCGGATTTGGATCTGGCGGCAAAAGACGTGGTTTATTCCGCTTTTGGGCATGCCGGACAAAAGTGTTCAGCGGCTTCAATCGTGATCTTGGTTGGATCGGTGGCAAAGTCGAAGCGCTTCCGCAGGCAGCTAATCGATGCAGTGTCATCACTTACAGTTGACCACCCGGCAAACCCAGCAGCCCAAATCGGTCCAGTCATTTCGATCCCTGAGAGCAAGTTGCTATCAGGTTTGACCGACTTGCAGGCTGGCGAATCTTGGTTACTGCAACCGCGTCAGCTTGATGACTCTGGAAGGCTGTGGAGCCCGGGAATCCGCGAGGGTGTGAAGCCTGGATCTAAGTCACACATGACCGAATACTTCGGTCCAGTGCTCTCAATCATGCGAGCTCGCGACCTAGATGAAGCACTCGAGATTCAAAATGCGGTGGACTACGGACTCACAGCGGGTATCCACTCACTGGATGCCAAAGAGGTTGAGCTATGGATTGAGAAGATCCAGGCTGGAAACCTCTATGTCAACCGTGGTATCACTGGGGCAATCGTGCAGCGTCAACCCTTTGGTGGTTGGAAGCGAAGCGCGATTGGCCCAACCGCAAAAGCTGGCGGTCCTAACTATCTGTTTACCCTCACTGGATTCAGCTCAAAACCAGCGCAGGACGAAATTGAAATCACAAACAAGAAACTGCTGCAGGCTTTAGCACTGGCTGCTGGCTCTGGAATGGAGGACGAAGAAGTGGCATCGCTGATGCGTGCCGCAAAATCCGACCTGGTTGCCCTGAGCGATGTTTATCTCAAGAGCTCAGATCCGAGTGCACTAGGTGTTGAGCGCAACATCTTCCGCTATGTAAGGGCAAACACTTCCCTTCGAATCAATCAAAACTCCAGCTCTTATGAGCAGTGGCGGTCAGTTCTGGCGCTCCTTGCATTGGGTGGCGGCAGACTGTCAGCCTTTGAGGTTCCGAAGCGGCTGCTACAGATTCTCAGAAAGAGCGGCATTCAGGTCGTTATTGAGGACCAGCAGCAGTGGCAATCTAAGGTTCAGCCTGGCGAGCGTTGGAGAGTGATTGGAGATGTTGCTCTTGAGTCCCAGCTCGCCAATTGCGAGATCACCATTTATGACCAGGAAACAGTTGAGAGCGGTCGTATCGAGTTGTTGCCCTACTTCAAGGAGCAGGCAATTTCGATAACCGCACACCGTTTCGGTAATCCATCTCGCATGGTTGCCCAATTGGCCATCTAAATCCCGCCAAGCATTACTTCGCCCAACGGGAGTATTCTTTTCGGTTGGTGGTTAAACCACTTAACTGAAAAAGTACGGGGTTCTTTTGTCCATTCTTGCCAAGCTCTCTCTAAAAAACCGCGCGGTCGTAGGCCTAATCACGTTGATTGCCCTCGCCTTTGGTTACATAGCCGTCGGAAGCCTCAAGCAAGAGTTGCTACCGAGTGTCGAGGTGCCATCCGCAGCGATAGTCACTAGCTACCCAGGAGCATCTCCAGAGGTTGTAGATGAGCAGGTTTCGCAACTCCTCGAAAATGCCATCACCGGTCTTGAGAATCTAGAAACCACCACAGCCACCAGCACCACTGGTCTTTCAGTTATTCGCGTTTCGTTCGCATTTGGCACCACGGCAGAGCAGGCAAAAGAGCGACTCACAAACGCGGTGAACAGCGTTCAGAGCACGCTGCCATCCGATGTCGAACCCCAGATCATCTCAGGCAGCTTTGACTCGGTGCCAATCATTGTTCTCGCAGTGGCGGATCTTGGCGGTGACAATGAGCGCATCGGCGAAGCGCTAGCCAAAAACGCACCAACAATTTTTTCTCAGGTAGATGGCGTTAGGGATGTTGCGGTTTCAGGCGCAGTGCAGAAGCGCGTCTATCTAGACCTAAACCAAGCTCGCATGGCGCAGTTTGGACTCACGCAGCGTGAAATTGCCGCTGCGCTAAATGCAAATGGTTTGGTCTTGCCGGTTGGGTCACTAAATGATGACAAGGGATCAATCGCAATTCAGGTTGGTAGCTCGGTAGACACCATTGCGGAGCTTGAGGATCTCCCCCTATTTGGCCAGAATCCACAGGCCGGCCTGGTGATTTTGGACGATGTTGCAAACATCAGATTCGATGATGCGCCTGTGACATCCATCTCCCGCACCAACGGAAAAGAGTCGCTATCGGTGGCAATCACCAAGACTCAAGATGGAAACACCGTCGCAGTTTCCCAGGGTGTCGAGAAGCTGATCCCTGAACTTGAGGATGCACTGGGTGGCAATGTCCAGATCCTCAGCACATTTGACCAGGCTCCGTTTATTCAGAAGTCCATCAAAGACTTAACCACCGAGGGTCTGTTGGGACTTGGCTTTGCAGTGCTGATCATCTTGGTATTCCTGCTGAGCGTGAAGTCCACTCTGGTAACAGCAATCTCGATTCCGACCTCGGTGCTTTTGACTTTTATTGGTTTACAAACGGCTGACTTCTCGCTGAACATTCTGACCCTTGGTGCTCTGACCATTGCGATTGGTCGAGTGGTTGATGACTCCATCGTGGTTATTGAAAACATCAATCGTCACCTCAGCTACGGGCAGTCTCGCAAGAAGGCAGTGCTTTCCGCAGTCAAGGAGGTTGCGGGCGCAATCACCGCATCGACCATCACTTCGGTAGCGGTATTTCTTCCGATTGCACTTGTAGATGGTTTGGTCGGAGAGCTATTCAGGCCATTCGCCTTCACTGTCGCATTTGCACTGTTGGCGTCGCTACTGGTATCTCTCACCATCGTTCCGGTTCTTGCCTACTGGTTCCTGCGTATGCCAAAGCGATTGGTCGAGGCAAAAGCTCAGGACCCAAAGAACTTTGAGAAGAAGCAGAGAAAGATTGAGGAAGAGCGAGAGCTAAAGTCTTGGCTGCAGCGCGGCTATGTGCCGCTAATCAAGGGCACCACCAGGCACCCCTGGCTGACCCTGACGGCAGCGCTACTGATTTTGGGCTACACCTTCTCACTGGTTCCACTTCTAAAGACAAACTTCATCGATGGCGCTGGCTCGAACCAATTCATCGCGAGGCTTGAGATGCCTGCCAGCGCAACCTTCGAGGAGCAGGAGTCGGCTGCTATTGATGTTGAGGAGCAGATCCTGGCTCTGGATGGAGTAGATGTGGTGCAGACCACCGTTGGTTCTGCTTTAGATGGCCGAGTTGCTTTTGGTGCATCAGCCGAAGGCATTCGCTTCACCGTCATAGCCAAAGAAGATGCCGACACCGAGGCGATTCGCGCCCAGGTGCTAAAGCTTGACGTGCCGGCAGATTCCCAAATCACGGTTGCAACCGGTGGTGGATTTGGGTCCAGTGAGACCATCGACGTGAAGGTGCTGGCCACCGACGCCGATGATTTGCAGCAGGCGGTAGATGAGATTGCTACCAGCATGGCTGAAATAGAAAATGTCAGCGCTGTTACCACCACTCTCGAGGCTGATGAGCGAGTACTTGAGGTGGTTGTAAACCGCTCCCGCGCGGCTCGTTACCTGTTGACCGAAACTCAGGTTTCAGGCATCGTAGCGGCGCAGCTTCGACCTAGCGCACTCGGTACCATAACCATCGAGGGTACTGAGGCCGATGTCTACATTGAGGGTCAAGAGGCGCCTGCTTCGATTGATGAAATCAAGGCTCTTCAAATCCCAACCTTCCAAGGCTTAGTAAGACTGGATTCAATCGCAACCGTTACCGAGGTGCTAAAGCCAACCTCGATAACCTCTGAGCGTGGAAACCGAACCGCTGTGGTTTCGCTGACCCCTGAGGGCGACAACCTGGGAGCCATCTCGGTGGCAGTTGATGCCAAGCTTTCAGAAGTAGACCTGCCAGCCGGTGCCGAGGCCAGTGTTGGCGGCGCCGCTGCCGATCAGGCGGATTCATTTGCTCAGCTAGGTCTTGCAATGTTGGCTGCGATCGCGATTGTTTACATTGTGATGGTCGCGACCTTCGGTTCATTGATTCAGCCGCTGATTCTGCTGATCTCAATCCCGTTTGCCGCCACCGGCGCTCTGGGATTGCTGCTGATCACTGACACGGCTCTGGGTGTTCCCGCACTTATCGGAATGCTGATGCTGATTGGAATCGTGGTCACCAACGCGATCGTGTTGATTGACCTGGTAAACCAGTATCGAAAGCAAGGCAAGAGTGTTCAAGATGCCCTGATTACTGGCGCCAGACAGCGCTTGCGGCCAATCTTGATGACTGCGCTTTGCGCTTGCGACTATCTTTGCCCTGTTCCCAATGGCCCTTGGTCTAACCGGTGAATCCGGCTTCATCTCAAAGCCACTTGCCATTGTTGTAATCGGTGGCTTGTTCTCATCTACCATCCTTACGCTGATCTTGGTTCCAGTTCTCTACTGGCTAGTAGAGGGTCGCAAGGAGCGCAAGAAACTGCGTGAAGAGCGCAAAGCGCTCAGAATCAAAAAGAAAGCCGAAAAGGGTGCCGCGAAATCCAACGCACCAAAAACTGAGCCAGTTGCGATCGTGACTGCGCCAGCTGCGGCACCGGCAGCAACCGCAGCAGTTTCCGCCCCTGAGGCTTCCAAAACCCCTGAGGCTCCAGAAGCTGTTTCTGAGCCTGAAGTTCAGAAGAAGCCGGAAACGGTGAACTGGGAAGAGGAAATAGCGAAAGAGCTAGTGGCTGAGGAATTCACCCCAGTCCCTGAGACTGCAGCGCCTACCCTAGCTTGGTCCATCGACGAACAAAACGTAGAACTCGACTCTGAGGCAACCATGCAGTGGAGTGAGCAGTCGACCGACACTGCACCAATCGCAGCGGTTCAGGAGCCAGAGCTGCCTGAATTCGTCTCTGAAGAACCAATCGCTGCAGCTCCCTCAAAGAAGGAACTGCGCGAGGCTAGGAAGCGCGAGAAAGCGGAATTGAAGGCTCAGAAGAAAGCTGCAAAGCAATCTAGGCACTCGGACGACTAAATCATGTCTGATTACATCGTTTGGGTTGATTGTGAGATGACGGGGCTTGACCTCAACATCGATGAGATCTGTGAGATAGCGGTTGTGGTGACCGATGGCGAACTAAATCTGGTTGATCCAGGCATGCAGCTGGTAATCAAGCCAAGCGATCGAGCGCTTGAAAACATGGGCGAGTTCGTGACTCAAATGCACAAGGACTCAGGTCTATTGGCTGAGCTGGAAAACGGTGTTGAGCTGGCCAATGCCGAGGCGATGGTCCTTGATTACATCAAGCGCTGGGTCGATGCCGAGCGAACCGCCCCCCTAGCAGGCAACAGCATTGGCACTGATCGAATGTTCTTGAACAAATACATGCCACAGCTCGACAAGTATCTGCACTACCGCAACATCGATGTCAGCTCAATCAAGGAGCTAACCAGAAGGTGGTATCCAAGGGTCTACTTCCAGCTGCCGAAAAAGACTGGCAATCACAGAGCCCTGGCGGACATCAAAGAGTCGATTCAGGAGCTGCGCTACTACCGAAAGACAGTTTTGGTGGAGGCTCCAGGTCCAGATTCAGAAGCAGCAAAGGTTGCTGCCGCGACACTCAGCGCTGATAGAATCTAACGGCTTCGCGAGAGCGAGGCGATGGTGGGTATAGCTCAGCTGGTAGAGCACCTGGTTGTGGTCCAGGGGGCCGCGGGTTCAAGTCCCGTTACTCACCCCAAAAGAAAATCCCCGAGGCTTCCCTCGGGGATTTTGCTATTTAAGAATTTGCTCTCTCCAGAATCAGCTCCCTGACTCTCGCCGCATCCGCCTGACCCTTCATGGCCTGCATAACAGCTCCGATCACAGCACCGGCTGCCTGAACCTTACCCTCGCGGATCTTCTCCAGCACGTCTGGCTGCTTAGCCAAAGCCTCATCGATAGCGGCAATTAGAGCGCCTTCATCAGTCACGACCTTGAGTCCGCGTTTCTCGATGACGGCGGCGGGTTCACCCTCGCCGGCCAGCACTCCGGCAACCACCTCACGAGCCATGCGATCGGTTAGATCGCCAGCATCGATTAGCTTCTGAATTGCAGCTACCTGCTCAGGGGTGATTTGAAGTGCTGAGATCTCAATCTCGGAGGCATTGGCCACACGAGCAAGTTCACCGGTCCACCACTTTCTTGCAGCTTGCGGGCTTGCACCCGCTGCAACCGTGGCCTCAACCTGATCCAATAGGTCTGAGTTCACGACATCACGAAACTCCAGCTCGCTGAAGCCCCAGGCGCTCTGTAGGCGCTTGCGTCTGGCAGCCGGATTCTCAGGAAGTGCGGAACGAATCGACTCGATCCAGGCGATATCTGGTTGCACTGGAACCAGGTCAGGCTCTGGGAAGTAGCGGTAGTCATCTGCGTCGGACTTTGGTCTTCCGGCGGAGGTGTAACCGCGGTCTTCGTGCCAGTGCCTGGTTTCCTGGGTGATAGTGCCACCCTGCGAGAGGATATATGCCTGGCGCTGAATCTCGTAGCGAACGGCATTCTCAATGCTTCTTAGTGAGTTGACGTTCTTGGTTTCGGTTCTGGTACCGAGCTTTTCCGCACCCTTCTTGCGAAGTGAAACGTTCGCATCACAGCGCACGTTGCCGCGCTCCATCTTGGCATCTGAAACATCCATGCTCTTTACGATGTCGCGAATTGCACGAACGTATGCAGCGGCAAGCTCCGGTGCCTTGTCACCGGCTCCAAACACTGGCCTGGTAACGATTTCCACCAGTGGGACACCGGCTCGGTTGTAATCGACCAGCGAGTATTCCGCACCTTGAATTCGACCGGTTGCTCCACCGACGTGAGTGAGCTTGCCGGCATCCTCTTCCATGTGAGCGCGCTCAATCTGAACAACAAAGCTCTCGCCGGAATCTAGCTCAATGGTGATTTCGCCGTCGTATGCGATTGGCTCGTCATACTGTGAGGTTTGGAAGTTCTTGGATAGATCTGGATAGAAGTAGTTCTTCCTTGCAAATCTTCCAGTTGGAGCAATCTTGCAGCCAAGGGCTAGCCCGATTGCCATTGAGGACTCAACGGCCTTTTTGTTGACGGCAGGAAGCGAGCCCGGAAGACCGAGGCACACCGGGCAGACATTGGTGTTCGGCTCAGATCCAAACTCATTGGCACAGCCGCAGAACATCTTGGTCTTGGTGTTGAGCTCAACGTGAACCTCTAGACCGATTACCACCTCGAACTGCTCAAGGGCAGCTTCGTAGGAGAGCAGGTTATCTTTTGCCATTACTTTGCCTCCAACTTTGGTGCTTTGGTCAGTAGCGGTGAACCCCACTGAGCCAGGTATAGCTTTTCGATAATCGCACCCACCCGATACATCAGCGCATCCTGCATCTGCGGGGCCAGAATCTGGACACCCGATGGCAAGCCATCTTCACGAGCTAGACCGTTTGGCACCGACATGCCTGGGATTCCAGCCAAGTTAGCCGGAATGGTCGCAATGTCATTTAGATACATAGCAAGCGGGTCGTTGACCTTCTCGCCGATCTTGAATGCGGTGGTTGGTGCAGTTGGGGTCAGCAGCACGTCTACCTTTTCAAAGGCACGGTTCAGATCCTGCTGAATCAGGGTTCTGACCTTCTGGGCGCTGCCGTAATAGGCGTCGTAGTAACCCGAAGAGAGGGCGTAGGTACCGAGAATAATTCGACGCTTGACCTCGGGGCCAAAACCGGCCTCACGAGTTGCTGCCATGACACGCTCAATGGTGGGGTTGCCCTCTGGGGTAACGCGCAGACCAAAACGCACCGAGTCAAACTTGGCAAGGTTCGAAGATGCCTCAGCAGGGAGAATTAGGTAGTAAGCGGCAACCGCATATTCAAAGCTTGGGCAGTCAACCTCTACGACCTCAACTCCCTCCGCGACCAGCTTTGCGATGGTGTCATCAAAAAGCTCCTTGACACCAGGCTGGAAGCCATCGGAGGAAAGTTGCTTTACCACTCCGACCCTCAAGCCCTTGGGGTCAGCCTGTCTAACCGCTTGCGCCATGGAGCCAAGCGAGTTAGGCAGCGAGGTTGAATCCATAGGATCGTGACCGGAGATCACGTCCTGCAGAAGAGCTGTGTCAAGAACGTTGTTGGCTACTGGACCAATCTGGTCTAGCGATGATGCCAGCGCAATCAGTCCATAACGGGAAACAGCTCCATAGGTTGGCTTAGCACCTACCGAACCGGTAACTGCTGCGGGGAATCGAATTGAGCCTCCGGTGTCTGATCCAATCGCAACCGGAGCGAGGAATCCAGACACCGCAGAGGATGACCCACCGCCCGAACCGCCCGGAATTCGATCTAGGTCCCACGGGTTCTTCGAAGGTCCAAACGCGGAGTACTCCGTGGAGGAACCCATAGCAAATTCGTCGAGGTTGGTCTTACCCAAAATTGGCATTGCACCCTGGCGCAACTTGGTAACCACGGTTGCGTCATACTGCGGAACCCAGCCCTCCAAAATCTTGGAACCTGAGGTTGTTGGAGCATCGGTGGTGGTCAGGTTGTCCTTGACCGCAATTGGGACTCCGTGCAGTGGTGAGGAGACTTCTCCCCTGCTAAGTGCCTCATCAGCACTATTGGCTGCTGCTAGGGCGAGCTCGCGGTTGAGGTGAAGATAGGAGTTGGTGACTGGATTTAGCTTTTCTGAACGATCAAAGAATGCCTTGGTCACCTCAACCGAGGAAACCTCCTTCTTGGCAATCAGCGCTACTAGTTCTGAGGCTGGACGATATACGAGCTCTGACATGTCCTACTCCTCATCCAAGATTGCAGCTACGCGGAAACGACCCTCTGCGCTGTCCGGAGCAGCGGAGAGCGCTTGAGACTGGCTCAGCGATGGGCGAACCACATCCTCACGGAAAACATTTGCCATCGGGATTGGGTGCGAAGTGGCAACCACATCTTTAGAAACGGCCTGGTTTACCTTGGCAACTGAGTCAACAATTACTGCAAGCTCTCCGGCTAGCTTTTCCACCTCAGCGTCCGTAACCAAAATTCTGGCTAGCGAAGCAAGGTGCCTAACGGTATCTGGGGTTATTTCAGACATGCATCAGCTCAATTCGAAGTTGGCGAATGGCTAAAGTCTAGTTTCTTTATAGGCCAGCTCGGGCGATAAATGTTTGTTCGTCGATAACCTCGACACCCAGCTCTTCGGCTTTGGCGAGCTTGGAACCAGCACCGGGTCCAGCAACCACGAAGCTAGTCTTTTTGGATACCGAGGAACTGGCCTTGCCACCAAGAGAAATGATTTTGGCCTCGGCATCTTCTCGACTCATGGATTGCATGGTTCCAGTTACAACGATCGTCATTCCACTGAATACGCCATCCTGCGAAACTGGACCCTCGAATCCCGGGATTTCGAGCTGGACACCTGCTAACTTCCAACGCTCAATGATGTTCTTGTGCCAAGGTTCGGCATACCAGTCTTTGATTGATCTGGCTAATGTCGGGCCAACCCCCTCGACCGCTGAGAGTTCGGACTCGGAGGCTTCCAGAATCTTTTCGATTGAGCCAAATTGATTACAAAGCGATCTCGCGGCAACCGGACCGACATGACGAATCGAAAGCGAGGTGAGGATCTTCCACAGCTCTCGCGATTTTGCCTCTTCTAGGTTGGCCAGCAGCTTTAGCGCAACCTCGGCGGGAGTGCCATCTTTTTTACGGAAGAAATCCACGATCTTAGGGTTTCCATCGGCGTCATGTTTTGCTAGCCCGGTGTCTGGATCTAGGACAAAAGCGCGGATTGGGAGCAGCTTCTCCAGACTGAGATCAAATAAATCAGCCTCACTGCGAATCGGTGGCTGCGCAGGTTCAAGCGGCTGGGTTAGAGCCGTTGCACTTACGTAACCGAGGGCTTCAATATCAAGGGCTGCTCTTGAGCCGATGTAGGCAATTCGCTCTCGCAGCTGAGCTGGGCAGGACTCAGCGTTTGGACACCTAAGGTCAACGTCCCCCTCTTGGGCAGGGGCTAAAGGAGCATTGCACTCGGGGCAGTTGGTTGGCATTACGAATTCACGTTCATCACCACTTCGAAGGGCAACTACTGGGCCCAGAATCTCTGGGATGACATCTCCCGCTTTTCTTAGCACCACAACATCGCCAATTAGGATGCCCTTGGCCCGAACCTGATCTTGGTTATGCAGAGTGGCGAATTCGACCTCCGAGCCTGCCACCTTCACTGGTGCGAGAACAGCAAATGGTGTTGCCCTGCCGGTGCGGCCAATTGAGACCTTGATATCCAAAAGCTTGGTGTTTACCTGCTCTGGAGGATACTTATAGGCGATTGCCCACCTGGGTGCCCTTGAGGTTGCCCCAAGCTCGCGCTGTCTGGCAAGCTCGTCAACCTTGACCACAACGCCGTCGATTTCGTGCTCAAGATCGTGACGTTTGGAGCTTAGCTCCTGAATAAACCCAAACGCTTCCTTGGCATCCGCCACAACCTTGAATTGGGTCGTAGTTGGAAGTCCCCAGCTCGAAAGCAACTGATAAACCTCAGATTGGGCGCGAATTCCCTCAAATGATCCAAAGCCATGAACCAGCATTCGGAGCGGTCTAGATGCTGTTACAGCAGGGTCTTTCTGCCTAAGTGATCCCGATGCCGAGTTTCTTGGATTTGCAAAGGGTGGTTTTCCGGCTGCCACTAAATCGGCATTTAGCTTTTCGAATGCCTTTAGTGGAAAGTAAACCTCTCCCCTGATTTCAATCAAGGATGGGTGACCCGTCCCGCTGAGAACATGTGGAACACCGCTGATTGTTAGCACATTTTGAGTGACATCCTCGCCGGTTTCGCCATCACCCCTGGTTGCAGCCTTCACCAGCACACCGTTTTCATAGGTGATCGATAGCGCTAAGCCATCGATTTTTGGTTCACACAAAAAGGGTCCACCACCGGCTCGCTGCGCCCAGGCCTCAAACTCCTCCAGACTGAACGCGTTGTCCAGAGACATCATCGGGGTTTGGTGTTTTACCGGCGCAAAAACCTCACTGGCTCTGCCACCAACACTCACCGTTGGTGATTGAGCTGAGGTTCCAAACTGGGACTCGAGATCTCTAAGTTCACGTTCTAGTAGGTCGTATTCGTAGTCTGAGATCAGCGACTGATCCTCTTGGTAGTAGGCATCGCGGTAATACTGAATCAGCTTTCGAAGCTCATGGATTCTGGATTCAGACATTGATTTCAACCGCCGAAACAGTGCGATCAATTGTGGTTTGCCCAAGCACTCTGGTTCCGAGGTAAAGCACCGCAGTTTGCCCAGGTGCAACTCCGTATAGCGGCTGTGCGAGTCGAATCACCAGTTCATCCGCTACCAGTGCAGCCTGTGCCGCAACGGTTTCACCGTGGGCACGAACTTGTACCTCGCAATCAAAAAACTCGGTTGGGTTCTCAGGCGCCAAACCACACCAGCTGTATCTCGAACCAGCAAGTTCAGTTATCTGCAACGCCTCTTCGGGACCGACAATCACCTCTTTGGTTTTTGGTCGAATCTCTAGGACATACCTTGGCTTGCCATCTTTTGCTGGTCTTCCAAGTCGAAGACCTTTGCGCTGACCGATAGTGAAACCAACGTGTCCATCGTGAGAACCAACCTCATTTCCCTCAAGGTCGATGATCTTGCCAGGCTCCGAAGGCACAAACTCCCTGAGCCACTCCCTGGTGTCGCCCTCTGGAATAAAGCAAATGTCGTAGCTGTCGGGCTTATTGGCAACGCTCAGTCCTCGCTCCTTAGCCTCCTGACGAATCAGGTCCTTCGAGGCGGTGGCCCCTAGCGGAAACATTGAATGACGAAGTTGTTCCTGGGTCAAAACCCCAAGCACATAGCTCTGGTCTTTCGCCATCGCAAGCGATCTGTGGAGTTCCAGGTTGCCGTCCCCACCATCGATTATTGAGGCGTAGTGTCCGGTGCAAACCGCATCGAAACCCAAAGCGAGGCCCTTTTCCAAAAGGGCTGCGAATTTGATTCGCTCATTGCAGCGCATACATGGGTTTGGAGTTCTGCCTGCCTGATACTCGGCAACAAAGTCATCCACCACATCTAACTTGAAGCGTTCAGAGAAGTCCCAAACATAAAACGGGATTCCTAGCTTGTTGGCAGCGCGCTGGGCATCCATCGAATCTTCGATGGTGCAGCAGCCTCGAGAACCGGTTCTCAGAGTTCCCGGCATGCGCGAGAGAGCAAGGTGAACTCCCACAACTTCGTGCCCGGCTTCGACTGCGCGTGCGGCAGCAACCGCGGAGTCAACTCCGCCGCTCATCGCTGCCAAAACCTTCACTCAGAAAGTCTAAATTGCCTTTTGATTTGCACCATCGCGCAAGGCAATCGGATAGCAAATCTTGATTGCCGACAAAAATGCTTCAACATCGGCTTCGCTGCTGGTGTGACCAAAGGTAATTCGGATTGCGCAGTCGGCTAGCTCAGCTGGATAGCCCATTCCAAGCAGCACGTGCGAGGGGGCTAAAACCCCTGCGGTGCAGGCACTTCCCGAGGATGCGCTAATCCCCTGCTGGTCTAAAAGAAACAGCAGGCTGTCACTTTGTGCACCGGGAAAAATCAAATTTGAATTGTGTGCAACTCGGTCGTTATCCCCCGCAGTTCTTATAACCTGCGGAAACTCTTCGAACAATTGCTGCTCTAAGGAATCTCTGAGTCTTCCCAGGCGCTCTTCGCGCTCAGTCATGTCCGCCATCGCTGAGTCGGCGGCTGAGGCAAGAGCAGCAGCAAGCGGATAACTCATGGTTCCCGAGCGCAGACTTCGCTCTTGTGAGCCACCGTGAATCAGCGG
>RFTL01000061.1 GCA_009923455.1 Actinomycetota bacterium
GTTCGAATCCCCCATTCTCCGCCAGCAACTCCCTTGATTTAGAGCCCTAGAAGGCTCTTTAGAGAGGGAGTTTTTGCTTGGTTGTGCAAGTGTGTGCGCAAATAGAGGCCCTGCCTTGAAGCCCAAATCCCATGCCGGGTTTTGTTGGGCTCACCACTTGCTTCTGACGGCGCGGCCGGTATTAGTTCAGCAAACCCTGAGAGCAAGTTTGCCTGTTACTCAGCTGAAAACATTTATGAAACAGATTCCCAAAATAAGCTGACCATGTTCCTCTAGGGGTGTAACTTTGTGGTGAGAGTACTGGAGAACTCTCGGAAAGAAGTTGCCGTGTTTGAGCAATCTACGGTGTTTCTGGCTGAACTAGATGCGCTATCACTGGCGCGATGGCAATTTGGCCTAACTACCATTTATCACTTTTTGTTCGTGCCGCTGACAATCGGAATGGTCTTCTTTGTCGCTGGCTTTCAGACCGCATGGTTTAGGACAGGGGAAGAGAAATACCTAAGACTTACCAAGTTCTTCGGGAAGATCTTCCTCATCAACTTTGCGATGGGTGTTGTCACCGGTATTGTCCAGGAGTTCCAGTTCGGAATGAACTGGTCTGACTACTCAAGGTTCGTTGGAGACGTATTCGGTGCTCCGCTTGCCATGGAAGGCCTATTGGCTTTCTTCTTCGAGGCCACCTTTATCGGGTTGTGGATATTTGGTTGGGATAAGCTGCCAAAGGCAGTGCACCTGATGACAATCTGGGTAACAGCCGTTGGGGTTTCGCTCAGTGCTTACTTCATCCTGGCCGCGAACGCCTTTATGCAAAACCCGGTCGGCTTTGAAATCAATGCGGAAAAGGGCAGGGCTGAACTTACCGACATCGTTGCGGTTTTAACCAACTGGGTTGCGGTTACGCAGTTTCCACACACCATCACCGCTTCGCTGATGTTCGCTTCGGCCGTAATCATCGCGGTCAGTGCCTACCACCTTAAGCGGAAGCAATTTGTTGACCAGTTCCGCCCGGCTTTGAAGGTTGGCCTGTGGGGTTCAGTTTTCTCATCGGCCCTCACGGTGGTGAACGGTGATGCCCTAGGTATTGCCATGGTTAACACTCAGCCGATGAAGATGGCTGCTGCCGAGGCACTTTATGACACGACCACTGAAGCCAGCTTCTCGATCTTCACGATTGGAAGTCTTGATGGAACCCAGGAGCTGTTCTCGGTTCGCATTCCTTATCTGTTGAGCTTCCTCTCAACTCACACTCTTGATGGCGAGGTTGAGGGTATCAACGACCTGCAGGCTCAGTATGAGTTGCTCTATGGTCCCGGTGACTACTCGCCGATGATCTGGATCACCTACTGGGCATTCAGGCTGATGATTGGTATGGGATTGCTTTCCACCATCGTTGCGCTGGCTGGTCTGTGGCTTAGTCGCAAGCACGTGCTCGAGGCGCCAAAGTGGTTCTTCAACGCAGCGATCTGGGCTGCGCCACTGCCACTTTTAGCAATGAGCATTGGCTGGATATTCACCGAGATGGGACGTCAGCCATGGCTGGTGTTTGGTCTGATGAAGACTGCTGACGGTGTGTCTCCAGGTGTTACGGGATTAGAGGTTCTGGTATCACTGATTGGTTTCACTGTGGTGTACGGCATCTTGGCCGTTGTCGAATTCAAGATCCTGCTCGCTGCCATCAAGCAGGGCCCCACCAAAGAGCCAGAGAAGCAAGTCAACCAGCTGGCAGTGGCCTACTAGGAGGAAACTATGGCTCTAAATGAAATCTGGTTTGTAATCGTAGCCTTCCTGTTCGTTGGCTACTTCGTGCTTGACGGCTTTGACTTTGGTGTTGGCATGGCATTGCCGTTTGTCTCCAAAGATGACACCGACCGCAGGGTCGTGATTAACACGATTGGACCGGTCTGGGACCTAAATGAGACGTGGGTGATTGTCGCAGGAGCTGCTCTCTTCGCTGCATTTCCAGAATGGTATGCATCGCTTTTCAGCGGTTTCTATCTCGCACTGTTCTTACTCTTGGTGTCACTAATTGCCCGCGGTGTTGCATTTGAGTATCGCGGCAAGGGTTCCACTCAGAAGTGGAAGAACTCCTTTGACTGGATGATCATTCTAGGTTCCGCGCTTCCCGCGCTGCTATGGGGTGTTGCTTTTGCAAACATTGTCCAGGGTCTACCTCTGGATGCCGACAAGAACTTTGTTGGTTTCGAAATCCCGCTTGTAGGTGGCTTGCTCGTGCTGCTAAACCCATACGCACTGCTTGGTGGTCTAGTGACACTAACGCTGTTCTTCACCCACGGACTTATCTTCCTAACAATGAAAACAGATGGTGAAATCAAGGAGCGATCCAGACTGCTGGCAACCAAGGTTGGTTTAATTGCCACCGCGTTAGCTGCCGTGTTCTTGGTTTGGACTGTGCTAGCAAACTTCACGATCCCTGGACTAGTGCTGTCTGCCGTTGCTGCGGTGACCCTAATCGGTGCGCTGTTTTTCAACCTCATGGGCAGAGAGGGAATCGCCTTCACCCTGGTGGTTGCAACCATAATCACTGCAATTAGTTCGCTGTTTGTTGCGCTGTTCCCGAATGTGCTGCCATCAACAATCGATGCTGCATATTCGCTGAATATCGAGAATGCATCGAGCTCCGAGTACACCTTGACGGTTATGACCTGGGTGGCAGCAATCATGTTGCCATTTGTCTTGGCCTATCAAAGTTGGACCTATTGGGTGTTCCGCAAGCGAGTCAGTCGAGAGCAAATCCCGGCACACGCACACTAAATGAGGCCCTTCGATCCTCGGCTTCTAAAAGCCGCCGGTCAGACTAGGCAATTTCTAGCTGCTACGGTCGCAATCGCATTGGTTGCGACCGTTGGCACGTTAGGAGTCGCATACTCGCTCACTCAGTTCGTGGTTGGCATTTTTGTTGACGATAAGCCACTAGATCAAATGGCAATCTGGCTGGTTTGGGCGGTAGCGGCAGCTGCACTTCGTGCTCTGGCTCACTTCCTCGGCGAGCTGGCAGGGTTTAGAACTGCTAGGGGTATAAAGGCTCAATTTCGGTTACAGGCTATGGATCGAATTGGATCCGGTTCAACTGGTCAAAGCGCCGGTGCTCTATCTCAACTACTTGGCCCAGGGCTAGATGCCATTGATGGATACTTCGGTAAGTTTCTGCCGCAGCTAGTTTTCGCAGCTCTGGTGACACCGATTCTTATTGCGGTGATATTGGTATTTGATCCAATATCGGCGATTTCAATCATTGCCACCTTGCCACTGATTCCGATCTTCATGGTCCTGATCGGCTTGGTGACCAAGGACGTCCAGAACGAACAGCTCAAAGCCACGACCGCTTTGAGCGCTCACTTCCTTGAGGTCTTGCAGGGCGTAACGACCCTAAAGATCTTTGGTCGCATTGAGCGCCAACTTCAGACCCTGCTCACCGTTGCCAACGAACAAAAGCTGCGGACTATGAAGGTATTGCGGCTCTCGTTTCTTTCAGGCTTTGCCCTTGAGCTCGCAGCCTCACTATCTGTGGCGCTGATTGCGGTTCAAATTGGAATCCGGCTGGTTGATGGCCAGATGCTGCTGTCCGTTGGGTTGTTTGTTTTGCTGCTGGCGCCGGAGGTCTATCTTCCGCTTAGAAACGTGGGGGCTCAATTTCATAACTCACAAGCCGGTGTCCTGGCGGTAGGAGAGGTTCTTGACCTCCTAGAAGAAAAGCCTTCATTATCTAGTGAGATGGCGATTGATCAGGGCATCACGGTTCTGGTTGGTCCCTCTGGCTCTGGAAAAACTACAAGGCTGCGCAGGCTCGTTAGCCCCGATTGCGCCTGGGTTCCGCAGCATTTAACGCTATTGACAGGAACTGTGCTGCAGAACATCGCAGGTTTCGATGACGCCGATCGCGTCTTGGCTGAGACAGTGCTGTCTGAGGTTGGCCTTGAGGAGCTAGACCTCGAGGAAGCTCTGAGCAACAACCTTGGGGTCTCTGGCGGACAGGCTCAGCGGTTGATGATTGCAAGAGCGCTCTATCGACTGAGAGCTAAGGGGCTCTCAGTTCTGCTTTTAGACGAGCCAACCTCGATGTTGGATGAAGAGAATCAGGCTTTGATTGCAAAGTTAATCAGTGAGATTGCGGGCCAGGGTGTTCGGATAGCGATAGCAACACATCAGGATTCGCTCATTAACATCGCTGATCGCGTAAATACTATTGAGGCTGCCCGTGTTTAGCCTCCCCAGAACTAAGAGTTTCAACTTTGGCATACTCGTTGCGGTGCTGGAAGCACTCAGTGCGATTGCTTTGATTGCCACGAGTGCATTCTTAATTTCAAGAGCCAGCGAGCAACCGCCGATCCTCTATTTGATGATGGCAGTTGTGGGAGTAAGGGCCTTGTCCCTCGGCAGGGCATTTTTCAGATATGTCCAGCGTTTGGTGCTGCATGATGCCACTTTCACGCACGTTGCAAGCATTAGGCCACTGGTCTTTGAAAAGTATGCAGCGCTAGCTCCCAGCAAGATTGCTGGTTCCACGGGTGAGCAACTCGCCAGGGCTACCGACCAAGTCGAGGAGTTGCAGAACTATCCCATCCGGGTATTTGCACCCTTAGTTCAGGCATTCGCAGCCTTATCGGGCACAACCTTGATAATCGGTATCTGGTTCCCAGAGAGCGCTTTGGCGAATTTGCTGACAGCGGTCTTAGCATTCGTTTTAGGCCAACAGCTCTCAATGCGACTTTCCTCAAAAAGTGAGGCACTGCGCTCAGATCTAATTTCTAGTTTGCGAGCAGAGCTTGTTGAATACGCCCAGTCTGCTGAGCTAATTGAGGCTTATGGCTGGTCGGCTCGCTTCAAGCAGCGAATCCACCAGATCGGTTCGGAGATAGAAAGGCTCGATTCCAAAGCGGCATGGGGGATTGGTGCCAACAGCTCAGTGTTTTCGTTGTTCGCAGTTGTGGCTGCAAGCTTGAGCGGGTATCTAGCGGCACCACACTTAGATTCAGCCCCGGGCTATTTGCTGGCCGTTGCAGTGCTGACACCGCTGGCACTGTTTGAGTTCATGGCTATGGCCGCCAACACGCACGCATCCCATGCACGATACGCAGGAGCCAAGAAGTCTCTCTCGAAACTGATGGAAATGCCAGTCCCACATAACGTGAATTTGCCATCGGGTGGGGTATCCATAGAAGACTTTGATGAGCTTCGAGCTTCAGGATCGGTGAGCTTCGAGGACCGTCGGGTTGACATCAATGAATTCGGCCTTAGGCGGGGGGAGTTTGTTTTGATCAGCGGGAAATCCGGTTCAGGCAAATCAACACTTGGCTATGTGCTGAGTTCGATGTATCAACTGGATGGGAACTTTGAGATTAACTCCAAGCCTGCTGACGAGTTCTCGCTTGAATCAAGGCATGCCCTGATTGGCTATTGCGAGCAGCAGGCCCAGTTATTCCCCGGCACCCTGGCTGCGAATCTTTCGATCTCGGGTATTGAGGATAGACTCCAACAGCAAGCAATTATCGAGCGTTTAGGACTAGCCGAGGAGCTATCAGGCCGAGGCGGATTAGATCTAGAGCTTGGGGGGCGAGGGTCTGGTTTATCAGGAGGCCAAGCACAAAGAGTGGCTATTGCTAGGGCGCTGCTTCGCGGAGCCAAGGTGCTGGTTCTCGATGAGCCCACCAGCGGGTTGGACTGGGACAACGCCTTGAGGCTGATGCGGCTCCTACGAGAACTTGCTGATAGCGGTATTGCGATTGTGCTGATCACTCACGATCCACAGCTCAGAAGTTTCGCCGATCGAGAGTTTCGAATCAGTTAACTGGTTCTGAGAGCAGGGTTAGCCCCTCTCGGAAGAACCAGGCCGTGTACTGGAAGGGTTTTCCAATCGTGGCTTTTTGCTAGGCCGATTAGCGCGGCCAAAATAGGTGAAGACCTATCTCTAGCCTGATAAGAATTCAGGTGATGGGGGTGCGGCCAGAAGTTGGGCACGGAGCGGCCTGAAGGATGGTCGTTCCGGTACTGTCTACCTGGCCCCCACCTAAGGGATTCGACCGATGTGCGACCGAACGGCGACAAACCTAACTTGGAGTGAAAACCCAATCCGGGGCCGACACGCCCAATTGCAGATCGCTAATCAAACCGTTTTCCGGTCTGCGTCAGCAGGGTTGAACGCGCGAATACCTGTGCGCACACTAACGGTCCGAGAAGGTCGTTATTGTGCAAGTGTTGTGCGAGTCGGTCTCATTAGAAGCCAAAAGTTGCCGCAGATTCCTTTAAATTCTTTTTGGGTACAAGCGGTAGGGGCTGTTCGAATCCCCCATTTTCCGCCAGCAACTCCCTTGATTTAGAGCCCCAGAAAGCTATTTTGAGAGGGGTTTTTGTTTGGTTGTGCAGTTGAGTGAGTCAGGTCAGGTTTAATCATGGCTAGCAGATTCATGGGGAGGAGGAGTAATTGATATCTCCGGGCTGGAAAACCGATCTAGACATCCTGGTAATGTCTGGGTCTTCAGTCACAGATTTTGGTGACCACTTGGTTGTGAAGACTCCTCAAAACCCCAACTATCACTGGGGCAACTGCATTCTGGTTACGGACCCAAGCTCAGCTTCTGACGCTGAAAAATGGATACAGCGCAATTGTGAGGTCTTCCCTAATCAGGCTTGGCTTGCGATTGGCCTACCCCAAATGCCAACCGACTCTGAAGGCTGGATAAGCCAAGGCATTTCGCTTGA
>RFTL01000062.1 GCA_009923455.1 Actinomycetota bacterium
AATCGCCAGCAGCACTAGAAGCGCAGTTTGCAAGGCAGCCATAAACAACTCTTTTCAATAAGACTGTCAAATTATAGAACTATGTGCTTTTGGAAGCGCGCGATACCTGCGAACTCCTCTGCATCCAAGCTGGCACCGCCAACCAAAACCCCATCAACTTCCCCAGAGGCGAGGAAGCCGGCAACGTTGTTAGCTTTCACCGAGCCACCGTAAAGGATGCGACTCTGGGCAACCTCTTCACCAAAGTTCTCCTTCAGCGCGGCTCTTATCGCCTTGGTAACTTCCTCAGCTTCGGTAGGGGTAGCGACCTTTCCTGTTCCGATAGCCCAGACTGGCTCATAGGCAATCACGAATTCACCGATAGTGTCGTGCCCCGCAAGAGCCGCTAGGGTCTGTCGCACCGGAACCGCGCTCTGGCCCTGTGATTCAAGCTCCTCCAAGGTCTCACCGACACAAATCACAGGCACGAGGTTGTGTCGCCAGGCGGCAGCAACCTTCTCCCTGACCACCTCGTCGGATTCAGCGTGGTACTGACGGCGTTCGGAGTGTCCGATGAGCACATACTTCACAGCAAGCTTGGATAGAAATGCCCCCGATACTTCGCCGGTGTATGCACCCGAGTCATGTTTGGAGAGGTCCTGAGCGCCGAGCTTGACTTCAAACTTTTCAGCTTCAATCAGAGTTTGTGCGCTGCGAAGATCAGTGAACGGAGGAAAAACGCAGACTTCTACCTTGGAAAAATCGTGATCTGCATCGCTGAGGGTCCAGGAAAGTTTCTGAATCAGTGCAATCGCCTGCAGGTGATCCAGATTCATCTTCCAGTTACCAGCGATAAATGGAATTCGCTTAGTCATTTAGGACCTCCAGTCCAGGCAAACTCTTACCCTCAAGGTATTCAAGTGATGCTCCACCACCGGTCGAGATGTGGCCAAACTTGCTCTCGTCAAAACCCAGCGCTCTGACAGCAGCGGCGCTGTCGCCACCACCTACAACACCAAGGCCAGAGACCGAAAGCAGTGCTTGAGCGACAGACTTTGTTCCCGCAGCAAAGTTGGCAAACTCAAAAACGCCCATCGGGCCATTCCAGAACACAGTCTTGGAACTAGCAACCGCCTCGGCAAACCGCTTGGCGCTCTCAGGACCGATGTCCAAACCTAGGCCATTTGACCCAAAGCTGGTGCCCTCGATGTTGTCAGAGGCCACAACCTCGAATGTTGCATCTGGAGCAAATCCACTCGCCACCACGATGTCGGTTGGAAGAATTACCTCAACCCCAAGTGTCTTTGCTTGAGACAGAAAACCCTTCACGGTTTCAATCTGGTCGGACTCCAAAAGACTCTTCCCAACCTTGTGTCCCAGCGCTGCGAGAACCGTAAAGACCATTCCGCCACCAATGACCAACTTGTCTACCCTTGGAAGCAGGTGACCAATTACGCCGAGCTTGTCGGAGACCTTTGAACCACCCAAAACCACCGTGTATGGACGCTCAGGGCTGTCAGTTAGGCGCTTGAGGATGTCAAGTTCGGTTGCTATCAGCAATCCGGCGTAACTAGGTAGCACTTGTGCCAGCTCATAGACACTGGCCTGCTTTCTGTGGACGACACCGAAACCGTCGGAGACCAGAACATCACCCAGCTCGGCAAGCTGCTTTGCGAACTCGGTTCGTTCAGCGGCATCTTTAGAAGCTTCACCTGGATTGAATCGTAGGTTCTCCAGTAGAGCCACTCCACCATCGGTCAAAAGCTTTACTGCCGCCTTTGCCTTAGCACCAACGGTTTCCTCAGAGAAGATCACAGGCTGTCCAAGCAGCTCCTCTAACCTCAGCGCTACCGGGCCGAGCGAATACTTGGCCTCCGGAGCACCTTCTGGTCTTCCAAGGTGAGAGCAGATAACAACGGAAGCACCCTGATCAACCAAGTACTTTATGGTTGGCAGCGATGCTCGGATGCGACCGTCATCGGTGATTTTTCCGTCCTTAATCGGGACGTTTAGGTCACACCGAAGAATTACTCTCTTGCCAGCAAAAGACTGGCCCTTGATGCTTCTGAGCATTAGAGCTTGGAGGCAACCAGAGCGGTGAGCTCGACTAGGCGGTTTGAGTAACCCCACTCATTGTCGTACCAGCTGGAGAGCTTGACGGTGTTGTCGATAACGCGAACTAGGCCAGCGTCGAAGATCGAGCTGTGCGGGTCGGTAACGATGTCAGAGGAAACGATTGGGTCCTCGGTGTAGAGCAGGATGCCCTTCAGGTAACCCTCCGCGGCCTCTTTGTAGGCAGCCTTGATCTCATCTACGGTGACGGTCTTCTCAGAAACCAATGTCAGGTCGGTGATTGAACCGGTAGGAACTGGAACGCGAAGCGCGAAACCATCTAGCTTGCCCTTGAGCTCTGGTAGCACCAGACCGATTGCCTTTGCTGCACCGGTTGTGGAAGGAACGATGTTGATTGCCGCAGCACGCGCACGACGCAGGTCGGAGTGTGGACCATCCTGCAGGTTCTGGTCCGCGGTGTAGGCGTGCACGGTGGTCATCAGACCGTTCTTGATTCCGAACTTGTCATTGAAGACCTTGGCCAGTGGAGCCAAGCAGTTGGTCGTGCAGGAAGCGTTAGAGATGATGTGATGCTTCGAAGAGTCATATAGGTGCTCGTTTACACCGATTACGAAAGTGCCGTCTTCGCCGGTTGCAGGAGCAGAGATCAAAACCTTCTTTGCTCCAGCCTGAAGGTGCTTCTTGGCATCTGCTGCGTCGGTGAAGCGACCGGTTGACTCAATAACGATGTCAACGCCAAGGTCACCCCAGCCCAGGTTTGCTGGATCGCGCTCGGCTAGAACCTTGATTGCTTTGCCGTTGACGATGATGCTGTCACCCTCAACCGAAACCGCAGCGTCCAAGCGCCCAGTTACTGAGTCATACTTCAGTAGGTGCGCGAGACCCTTTGGGTCGGATAGGTCGTTTACGGCAACAATTTCAAGCTCGGAGTTCTGGGCCAGTGCGGCACGGAGGTAATTACGTCCAATGCGGCCAAAACCATTGATACCAATTCGAGTCACGGGAGTTCTCCAGTTTCTGGGAAAGAGTGAATTATTAGTGCTCCACGCGCCTTTGGGCGGACCGAATTAGCCTAGCAGTAGCGAGCGAGATGCCACCTTTACACTGGCAAATCTTTTCGCGACATCCTCCCAGTTAATGATGTTCCAGAAGGCCTTAACGTAGTCGGCTTTGACATTCTGGTAGTCGAGGTAGAAGGCGTGCTCCCACATATCCAGCATTAGAAGCGGAACATTGCCAAGGGCGATGTTCCCCTGCTGGTCATACATCTGACCGATGATCAGGCGGTTACCTAGTGAGTCCCAGGCTAGATAAGCCCAACCAGAGCCCTGAATTCCAACCGCAGCCGCGCTGAAGTGGTTTTTGAAAGCATCGAATGAACCGAAATACTCATCGATTGCAGCCTTGAGCTCACCCTCTGGGGTGCCGGACTGAGGAGAAAGGTTCTGCCAAAAGACGCTGTGGTTCACGTGACCACCGAGGTTGAATGCCAGGTCCTTTTGTAGCTTTGGCAGGTTGGCGTAATTACCCTCGGCGCGCGCCTGCTCCATGGCTGCTAGAGCAGCGTTTGCACCGGTCACATAAGCCTGGTGGTGCTTGGAGTGGTGAAGCTCCATGATTCGGGCTGAAATGTGTGGCTCAAGAGCGCTGTAGTCGTAGCTAAGTTCTGGAAGGGTGTAGGTCATTTTGGTCTCCATTCGTTTGGATTAAGTGAAAGAAGCTTTGCTTTTATTCCTCTAGCAAATCTGTGATTGCGGACTCAGTGTCAGGAATTCCGAGCTCTGCTGCTCTGCGGTCCGCGGTTGCGAGCAGACGGCGAATTCGACCGGCGATCGCATCTTTTGTCATTGGGGGCTCAGCCAGTCTGCCTAGTTCGTCCAAAGAGGCATCGCGGTGCTTTAGGCGAAGCTCGCCAGCATATTTGAGGTGATCTGGAGCGCCTTCACCCAGAATTTCAAGCGCGCGCTGAACCCTGGCTCCGGCTGCAACCGCTGCCTGGGCACTGCGTCTGAGGTTGGCATCGTCAAAGTTGGCGAGTCGGTTTGCGACTCCCCTGACCTCGCGACGCGTCTTGAGGTCTTCCCACTTTTTGAGCTGCTCCACGCAGCCCATTTCTCTGAGTAGCTGAGTGATACCATCACCATCGCGGACCACCACCCGGAAAACATTCCTAACCTCGCGAGCTTTGGCTACGACTCCAAGACGCCTTGCAACACCGACCAGAGCCATGGCGGACTCATTACCGGGCGCGGTAACTTCCAGAGATGTCGAGCGACCAGGATCGGTAATGGTGCCGTGAGCCAAGAAGGCTCCGCGCCAGATTGCTCTGGCCTCATCCATGGTGGAGGACACTAAGGTTGCCGGAAGACCGCGAACCGGGCGACCCTTGTTGTCAATAAGTCCGGTTTGTCGAGCCAGCAACTCACCATCGCGCAGGACTCGGATTTGATAGCCACTCTGACGTCTAAGCCCAGTTGCCGATATCACCGAAAGTTCAGACTGGATGCCATAAAGCTCAAGAATGGCACGAGAAATCCTTCTGGCTAGGGTTGCTGAATCAAGCTCAACCTCGATGGCAATCCGCCCTGAAATTAGGTGCAGACCGCCTGCAAAGCGCAGGATGGTTGCAAGCTCAGCTGCACGCTCTACGCCTTTTGACATCGGTACGCGCGCCAACTCCTCTTTGATGGCCTGTGTTAGTGGCATTACTCTCTCCCCAAGTCTCGGTGCGAAACCGAAATTGTGACGTCTGGTTCTGCAGCCAAAACAGCTGCAATCTTGTTGGCGATCGCAACCGAGCGGTGCTTACCTCCGGTACAGCCGATCGCGATAGTTGCAAATCTCTTGTTCTCGTTTCTGTACCCAGCCAATACGGTTTTTAGCGCCGCAACGTAGTGTTCTACAAACTCACCAACGCCAGGTTGTGCGAGAACGTAATCGGAAACCTCTTGGTCGTTTCCAGTTTTTGCCCGCAGTTGCTCTTGCCAGTGAGGGTTCGGTATGAAGCGCATGTCGGCAACCAGATCGGCATCCGCCGGTAAGCCATATTTGAAGCCAAAGCTCATCACGTTCACCTTCAGTGCCCTGGAGTTGGTGGCGAATGCCTCTGCGACTCGGTTGGTCAGTTGGTGAACATTCAGTTCTGAGGTGTCAAAAACGATGTCCGCACTCTCTCTGAGGCTCAACAACTCCTTGCGCTCACGGCTGATGCCGTCCAGGACAGTGCCTTCACCCTGCAGCGGGTGCGGTCTGCGCACGGACTCAAAGCGTTTGACCAAAGCTTGGTCATTCGCCTCCAGGTATAGAAGCCTCACGTTGATATCCCGAGCACGGAGTTGACCTAGATAGGTCTGTAGCTCGTTGAAAAACTCTCCACCGCGAACATCGATGATGACCGCGATTCTTGGAAGGGTTGCTTTGCTGAGACTGAATAGGTCTGAAATTGGTCCCAGTAATTGCGGTGGAAGGTTGTCTATTACATACCAGCCCTGATCTTCCAGGGCGTTACCTACGGTCGACCTGCCGGCCCCTGACATTCCCGTAACGACAAGTAATTCGGGCTTTCTTGAAGCATCCATACTTATCCCCTTCGGCGTGTCGCTACAAGGTTAGTGCTTCGGCGTGTCGCGCGTTATGGATTTTCCGAAACCGTTAGGGAATCTTGAACTAGTTGAGCAAGCTTTGGCCCAAAACCTGGAAGCGATTCAATCTCCGCCAAGGACGCCTGCTTGATTCGCTTGAGTGAACCGAAACGCTTCAGAAGCAACCTTGCCCTTGACTCACCAAGACCTGGAATCTCAAGAAGGGTCGAGGATATTGACTTGGTTCTGGACTTTCGCTGAGCGTTGATTGCGAAGCGGTGCGCTTCATCTCTAATTCGTTGCAGTAGAAAAAGTTCTTCGCTCGTTCTTGGAAAAATGACCGGGTAGTCGGAGTCGGTAGTGAAAACCTCTTCGAGGCGTTTAGCCAGCGTAGCGACTGTAATTCCCTTTACCTCGGAGTCTCGAAGGGCTCTGAGTGCGGCATTTCGTTGCGGCAATCCCCCGTCAATCAGCAAAAGTGATGGACGGTAGCTGAAGCGATCTGATAGTTCGGCATCATCCTTGAGGTATTTCAACCTCCGGGTCAGCACCTGGTAAATCGATTCGGTGTCATCACTGGTCTCAAGGTTGAACCTTCGATAGTGATCTTTCTTTGGCAGTCCATCTTCGAAGACCACCATCGATCCAACCACCCCGGTTCCGCCAAGATGTGAAATATCGAAACACTCGATTCGAAGCGGTGCATTTTCCATGCCCAATGCTTTTTGAATTCCTGCTAGTGCGTCCGCCCTCGCCGTGAAGTCAGAGGATCGCTTGAGCTTGTAGCTCTGAAGAGCATGGGAAGCATTGGTGTTTGCAGTTTGCTGCAACGTTGCCTTGTCGCCGCGCTGCGGAACCACGACCTCCAGGTTGGGTGGAGCTACCTCGGGTTCCACCGACACCAGGACCAGCTTGGCCTCACTGGGGAAGCGCTCCCGAAGCTCCGCGAGGCCCATCGCCATCAGTTC
>RFTL01000063.1 GCA_009923455.1 Actinomycetota bacterium
TCTGCCCAATGGTGAGCTTTCGACCTCACCTCTTGATGCACTGGAACAATTGCAGAGCGCCTGGATTTCAGCGCCAAGTGAGATTCCGCTAACCAGCGGGCTTGTGGGGTTTGTCTCATGGCGCGCGGTTAATCTGCTCGAGAATCTTCCAAGTCCAAAGCAGGCGGACTATTCGATTCCTCTTCTTGGATTCAACCAGTTCTCAGAACTAATTGTCATGGATCACAAAACATCCGAGCTTTTGGTTGTGAGTGTTTTGTTCGTGACAGACGAGAGTCTTGAGGACCAGTACCAACAAGCGGTTTCCAACATCGAATCACTTGTTGAGCGCATCAAATTGCCGACCCAATCGCAAATTAGCGAGCCAAGCTGGCCGGAGCCTAAGTTCACCAAACGCACTGCACCCGAAGAGTTTTTGGCCCAGGTGGAGAAGGCAAAGCACCATGTGCGAGTGGGAGATGTTTTTCAGGTAGTGATCTCACAGCGTTTCGATCAAGAAATTGAAGCTGATGCACTCGATGTATATCGGGCAATGCGCGCCTTAAACCCAAGCCCGTACATGTATCTGACGAGATGGCAAGACGAAAATGGCAGTTTTGCGATCGTTGGGTCATCACCGGAAGCGCTGGTGAAGGTAGCGGGAAGACAAGCCATCACTCATCCCATCGCTGGTTCGCGCCCGAGATCTCAGGATGCGGCATTGGACCTAGCGCTCGGTGAAGAGCTTCTCGCCGATGCCAAGGAGCAGAGCGAGCACCTCATGCTGGTTGATTTGGCAAGAAACGATCTCCTCAAGGTTTGTAAACCATCCAGTCTTCAAGTCAGCGAATTTATGCAGATCCATCGTTTCTCGCATGTAATGCATCTTGTCTCAACGGTTGAGGGTGAGCTGGCCGAGGGTATAGGTCCAGTTTCGGCGCTGCGCGCCACCTTCCCGGCGGGAACGCTCTCCGGTGCCCCCAAGCCCAGGGCTCTTGAGATTATTCACGATTTAGAACCGGCCGATCGTGGTCTATTTGGCGGCGTGGTTGGCTACTTCGATTTCAGCGGCAACGCAGATCTCGCGATTGCAATCCGCACGGCACTTGTTCGTGATGGGATCGCAAGGATTCAGGCGGGTGCTGGGATTGTGCTTGATTCAATTCCTCAGAGTGAATATGACGAAACTCTGGCCAAGGCAGCTGTGGTGCTCAGGGCAGTTGCGGCTGCGAATGCGATGGGAAATGAATAGATTCAAATCGATCGGGATTTTGCTGCTGGGTGTTACCTGGATTCTTGCTAACACTGCCTGGCTCAACATCGGTTCTGAGCCACTAACCGGGACAGAGCTGAGCCAGCTATTCAATCTTTTGCCAGCGATTTCGCTGCTTCTTGTGTTCATCGCGTCTTATCGCAAGTTCGAACGCGCCCTACTGCTAATTGCCGCTTTGGTGATGCTTGGGCTTGCTGTTCTCGCGACAACGCTGAGGTTTGATCAAACGGCGGCGGCAACCGCAATTTACGAATCACTCTCTGGCATCCAAGGTGCAACCGCACTAGATGTTGATGTTTCTACTGGCGTGACACTTTTGCCTTGGGTAGCTGCGCTCACTGCAGTCCTTGCTTCCGTTGCGCTTGTTGTGGCTTCACTGAGGCAGTCAGAAAAGGTTCGGACCAAGCGCCAGGAAGTAGACGACAACCGTGCGCTCTGGGATGAACAGGGCAATTGATTGCTAGGATTTCTGAAGTTACGAAAGAGGATTTATGTCTCACAGCTCTGAAGACCCAGGACACGGCAACTCGGTAGCAGCCTGGACCAGCGTCACAATCATTTTGGTCGCCTTCAGCGTTGGAACTTTCTTTTTCTTCCTTGAGAATGTAACCATGGTGTGGATCTCGGTGGCGTTCGTGATGCTTGGCATCTTTGCGGGACCAGTTCTGAAGAAGCTGGGTTACGGCGTCGGCGGAAAGCACTCCAAGAGCCACTAGTGCTTGACGGACTCTTTCAACAAGCGCTGCTCTCTTCTCAACGCCGACAAGAGTCAATTTCAGTAAGGGATCTTGAAAGAAAGATCACAATCCAACCAAGACCGGTTGACGTTTATTCATCCTTAGCACCGGACTCAAAGATCAAGTTGATTGCTGAGATCAAGCGAGCCTCACCCTCTCGCGGCAAGCTTGCCGAGATTCCCGACGCTGCCGCCCAAGCCAAGCTTTATGAGAGCGCTGGAGCTCATGCAATCTCTGTGCTGACTGAAGAATCAGGTTTTCTAGGAAGCCTCGAGGATCTTGAAAGCGCAAGCCAACGGGTGGAGATTCCACTGCTCAGAAAAGACTTCATCTCTACCGAGTATCAGATTTTGGAGGCCAGGGCCGCTGGGGCGGACTTTGTGCTCCTGATTCTGTCTTGGCTCTCCAAAGAGCAATACACCGCACTTGCCAACTTTGCCGCATCGCTTGATCTAGGTGTCCTTACCGAGACCCACACCCTCGAGGAGATCTCCATTGCGAACTCTGAAGGAGCTCGATTAATTGGGATAAACACCAGAAATCTGGTGGACTTCAAGACCGATATTGGGCTTTTTGAGAAGATGGCATCCGCACTGGATGAGACTGCGATCAAAGTTGCAGAGTCCTCGGTCAAGAGCGTTGAAGATGTGATTCGCTACCGGAACGCAGGAGCAGATGTGGTGTTAGTCGGAGAAGCTTTGGTGACTGGAAATCCAGAAACTCTAATTCCAAGCTTTGTTTCAATTTAGGATTCTGAGATGGATGTGAAGCTTTCTGAGCAGGTCGGCCCGTATTTCGGTGAATTCGGTGGCCGTTTCGTGCCTGAGCCACTGATTGCCGCACTTGATCAACTAGAGGCCACGTATAACTTAGCCAGGAAAGACCCGATCTTTAAAGCTGAGCTGGCCGAGCTTCACCGAACCTACACCGGTAGGCCATCCATAATCACCGAGGCAAAGCGCTTCGCCAGTCAGTTTGGCGATGTTCGAGTGTTTTTAAAGCGCGAAGATCTGAACCACACCGGCAGCCACAAGATCAATAACGTGATGGGGCAGGCTCTGCTTGCCAAGCGCATGGGCAAAAAGCGAATCATCGCAGAGACCGGAGCTGGTCAACACGGAGTTGCAAGCGCGACTGCAGCCGCATACTTTGGACTTGACTGTGTTGTTTACATGGGCGAAGTCGATACCGAGCGACAAGCTCTGAATGTTGCCCGAATGAAGCTTCTTGGCGCTGAGGTTATTCCAGTCAAGACTGGCTCCAGAACTCTCAAAGACGCCATCAATGAGGCACTGCGAGACTGGGTAGCAAATGTTGAGACCACGCACTACCTGCTCGGAACCGTCGCTGGTCCACACCCTTTCCCAACCATGGTTAGAGACTTCCACTCGGTTATTGGCAATGAGGCCAGGGCACAGATGCTCGAGCTAACTGGGAAACTCCCGGATGCAGTAGCTGCCTGCGTTGGTGGCGGCTCGAATGCAATTGGAATTTTCCACGCCTTCTTGGATGATCCTGGTGTGCAGCTCTGGGGCTTCGAAGCTGCCGGCGATGGCGTTGACACGCCCTTCCATGCTGCCACCTTGTCAAAGGGTGTTCCAGGAGTTCTTCACGGAGCGAAGAGCTACATGCTTCAAGACGAAGACGGCCAAACCATGGAGTCGCACTCCATCTCTGCGGGCCTGGACTATCCAGGGGTTGGACCAGAGCACTCCTGGCTTAAAGATCTAGGCAGAGCAAACTACTTCGGAATTACCGACTCAGAAGCCATGAATGCGATGAGGCTGCTCAGCCAAACCGAGGGCATAATTCCAGCCATCGAAACTGCTCATGCTTTGGCTGGCGTGAAAAAACTCTCCGAGGTTTTGCCAGCTGGCTCATCAATTTTGATCAACCTCTCCGGCAGAGGTGACAAAGACATGGAAACCGCAGGTCGCTACTTTGGATTGCTGGGGGAGAAGTGAGCAAGGTTTCGGCGCTACTCTCCGCCAATCGCGCATCCGGTCGTGGCACGTTGATTGGCTACTTCCCGGCTGGATACCCAAGTGTCGAGGAATCAGCACAGGCGCTTATTTCGATGGCGAAAAACGGCTGTGATGTGCTTGAAGTTGGCGTTCCCTACTCTGATCCCGTAATGGACGGTCTAGTTATTCAACAGGCGACCGAGAAGGCTCTAGAAGCTGGATTCAAACTTCCTCAGGTGTTCGATGTTATAAAGCGAGTCCGCCAAGAAATTGACACCCCGATTTTGGTTATGAGCTACTGGAACCCGGTGCTTCGCTATGGCGTGGATAGATTTGCCACCGATTTAGTTGACAGTGGCGCGCAGGGCATGATCACGCCGGATCTAATCCCCGATGAGGGAGCTGAGTGGATTCAGGCAGCAGAATCCAAAGATTTGGATCACGTCTTTTTGGTTGCCCCATCAAGCTCCGATGAGCGAGTGAAGACCAATGCTGATTTGTCATCAGGTTTTGTTTACTCGGTCTCAACCATGGGCATCACTGGCGAACGAGCCCAGCTTGATCAGCTGGCACGGGGATTGGCGAGTCGAGTGAAGCAAAGCTCAACCACTCCAACCTGTGTTGGGGTTGGCATTTCTACCGCTGACCAGGTGCGCGAGGTCAACTCCTACGCTGACGGAGCGATTGTTGGAACAGCTTTTGTGAAGGCTTACCAAACTGGTGGCCTAGATGCTCTCACCGCTAAAACTCGAGAGCTCGCTCTCGGCCTAGGATAGAAATCGTGAACCTTCTGCTCAGCATTCCATCGCCTGAAATCAGCTACATTGACCTGGGTCCGATTCGGATTCATTTCTATGCACTATTCATCTTGACCGGTATCGCACTGGCAACATTCATGGCTGATCGCACACTAACGAAGCGCGGAGCTGAAAAGGGTGTCTTTCTGGACATCGCTCTTTGGGCAGTCCCAGCCGGAATCATTGGTGGTCGTCTATTCCACGTCATCACCCACCCGCGCGATTACTTTTACGAGGGTGCCGACCTACTGGCCATCTTCCGAATTTGGGAGGGCGGTTTGGCAATCTTCGGTGCCATCACGCTGGGTGCGGTTGGAGCATGGTGGGGTGCGAGACAGGTTGGACTTAGATTCCTAGCGGTAGCTGACGCAGTGGCGCCTTGGGTTCTAGTGGCTCAGGGAATTGGACGACTAGGGAACTATTTCAACCAGGAGCTCTACGGCATTCCGACTACGCTTCCGTGGGGTTTGGAGATTCCAAGCAGCAACCCCGCGTATCCAAACGGCTTGCCTGATGGCCTCACCTTCCACCCGACATTTTTGTATGAGATGCTCTGGAACTTTGCCGGTGCAGCCGCGATTCTCTATCTTGCAAGCAAGCTGAATCTGCAATGGGGCAAGGTCTTCGCTCTCTACCTGATTGTTTACTCATCGGGAAGAATTTGGATTGAAAGTATCCGAATTGACCCCAGTGAGGTTATTCTTGGTCTTAGAACCAACATCTGGTCAGCGCTGATCGGAATAACAATCGGTATCATCATCCTTTGGGTTCAATCTCGCCGGCACCCCGGCCTCGAACCATCGGTTTATGCACCCGGCAGAGAACCTGCCAAGCAAACAACCGAAGAAGATTCCGCAACCCTCGACGCGGAGCAAAAAAACTAGCTAAATCAAACTTTTCGGGCCAAAGATGTCCTGATTGATTAATTTCGATTGGAGACTGCATGGCCGTCATGAGCCCCTTCCAGCGTTTCAACGCTGGCCCAGCAGCGCAGGGTCTTTACGACCCAAGCGCTGAAAAGGATGCTTGTGGCTTGGCAATGGTGGCGACCCTGAGAGGAACTCCAGGCCACGACATAGTCGACATGGCACTTCGGTCCCTGCGAAACCTTGAGCACCGCGGTGCGGTTGGCTCTGATGCGGGTACCGGAGATGGAGCCGGAATCCTCACCCAAATTCCTGATGAGTTCTTCCGAGCAGTTTCAAATATCGAACTACCCACACCTGGTAGCTACGGCGCTGGCCTAGTTTTTCTCGAGGAAAGCTCTGCGGAGAAAGACAAGGCATCCTTCGCATCAATCGCTGAGTCTGAGGGCTTGAAGGTGCTGGGCTGGCGAATTGTCCCCACTCGTCCAGAGGTTCTTGGCGATATGGCCAAAGCAGCCATGCCAAAGATTGAGCAGGTATTCGTTTCGGGTTCAAACTCCGAATCTGGCATCGAGTTAGAGCGCAAGCTTTTCAGGCTTAGGAAGCGCTCGGAGCGCGAGATTGGCATCTACCACCCGAGCCTTTCGATGCGAACCATTGTCTACAAGGGCATGGTTACCACATTGCAGCTAGAGCCCTTCTACCCGGATCTATCAGACGAGCGCTTCAGTTCAACCCTTGCACTAGTGCACTCTCGCTTCTCGACCAACACCTTCCCATCTTGGCCGCTGGCGCACCCATTTAGATTCATTGCCCATAACGGTGAGATCAACACCGTAAAGGGCAATGCGAACTGGATGCGAGCCAGAGAATCCCAACTGGATTCCGACTTG
>RFTL01000064.1 GCA_009923455.1 Actinomycetota bacterium
TCGAATCAATTGATTCGAGGTTTTTTGCATTCCGGGGATAGCCTATTCGCGTGGTTGATGTTTCAAGAATCTCTGAGTCTCAGTTGCCTGAGTTTCTAGCGTTCATGGATGGACCAGCCTTCAAATCTCAACCGCAGTGGCAGGGGTGTTACTGCCAGTTTTACCTAAACTCCAAGTCTGAAAACGAAGCCTCAGAGAACTTGGCTGAGCGTAATCGCCAAAGCGCTTGCGATCGTATTCGTTCAGGCGTTATGCAGGGATATGTAGCTAAGGAAAATGGCCAGGTCGTTGGCTGGATGGCGGCAAACAGTTTCAAGAATTTCGTCGCGCTGCCCGGAAATGAATCAGACATTGCAGCCGTTATTTGCTTCGTCATCGAGAAAGACCATCAGGGGAGAGGTATTGCCAAAAAGCTCCTCCAGTTCGCCCTGAACGATCTTCCCAATCATGGCTATGTTGCGGTCAGGGCGGCACCTTTAGCTGATGGCAGCTTTCAAGATTGGGCGTATCGTGGGCCAAGGAAAATGTTTGAAGATGCTGGCTTTACTGCAGGCCCCATGCTGGATGACAAGCATATTTTGATGTCTAGAGCGTTAAACAGCTAAAGGCCCCCCGAATCCATCAGGGGGCCTTTAGCTTTACGAGTTACTTCTTAGCAGCGACAGCCTTTGGTTTGCGCTGTGGCTTTGGCTTCTCGGTGACCGCAGGAGCGTGCTCAGCGTGAGCAAGCTCATACTCTGCCTTGGTTACCGGTGCAATGCGGTCTTCGAAATAGATTCTCGAAAGAGCAGAGCGAATGCGGGCTGAAATAGTGATCTTTCCGCTCTGGTTTGGCCTTGGCAGAGTCGGCTGGTAATCCTTGAAGTCAACCAGCTTCCAAAGCTCGTACTTGTCCAGCGGCTCATGTAGCTCAATGTACTCACCGTGGGGGAGACGAACCACTCTTCCGGTCTCACGACCGTGAAGCACCATTTCGCGATCCTTGCGCTGCAACGACAAGCAGGTGCGCTTGGTCACCCAGTAGGCAATGATCGGGCCGATGATCAGCAGAATCTGCATCGAGGTCAGAACCTGGTTGAGGGACAGCTGGAAGTTGATTGCAATCAAGTCAGTCGCCGCACCAGCCCAGAGAACTGCGTAGAAGGTGACACCAGCTGCACCAATTGCAGTTCTGGTTGGAGCGTTGCGAGGGCGGTCTAGCACGTGGTGCTCACGCACCCAAGCTTCTAGGAATGGGTAAGCAGCAACGAGAGCAAGGAACACAAGTGAAACAATGAGCGGGACTAGAACACCAAATGGCAGCACATATCCAAAGATGGCCACATCCCAGTTGCTGGGGGCAAGTCGTAGAGCACCATCAAGCCAACCGATGTACCAGTCTGGCTGAGTACCGGCAGAAACTGGCGATGGGTCATATGGACCATAGTTCCAAATCGGGTTGATGGTGAATGTGGCTGAGATTGCCATGATCACACCGAAGACTAGGAAGAAGAATCCACCTGCCTTGGCAACGTAAACCGGCATTAGCGGGTAACCAACAACGTTGTCATCACGACGACCTGGGCCTGAGTAGTGAGTGTGCTTGTGAAGCACAACCATCATCAGGTGAAGTGCGATGAACAGGATGATTAGAGCCGGAACAATCATGATGTGGAGGCTGTACAAGCGAGCCACAATCTCCACGCCTGGGAATTCGCCACCGAATAGACCTGAAGAGATTGCAGGACCAATCACAGGAATGCCCTTGATCATTCCGTCGATGATTCTCAAGCCGTTACCTGACAGCAGGTCGTCTGGCAGGGAGTATCCAGTAAATCCAGCTGCCATACCGAGAATGAACAGCATGAAACCGACCAACCAGTTCAATTCGCGTGGCTTGCGGAACGCGCCGGTGAAGAATACTCGAAGCATGTGAAGACCGCTTGCAGCCACGAATAGAAGGGCGGCCCAGTGGTGCACCTGGCGCATCAGCAATCCGCCGCGAATATCAAAGCTAATATCCAAGCTGGACGCGTACGCGATTGACATCTCCATGCCCTTTAGCGGTGCATAGGAGCCCTCGTAGTGCACAACAGCCATGGAAGGCTGGAAGTAGAAAGTCAGGAAAGTCCCGGACAGAACAAGAATCACAAAGCTGTAAAGGGCAACCTCACCGAGCATGAAACTCCAGTGGTCCGGGAAGACCTTGCGGCCAAAGCCCTTTACGACTGTTCCAATTCCGACACGCTCGTCAAGGTAGTTTGCGGTACCTGCGAGGAAACCGCCCTGCTTTTGCTTGGTTGCGTTAGTCATAATTACTTCCTAATGTCCCAGAACGATGGGCCAACTGGCTCGAGGAAGTCGCTTTGGGCGACGAGGTAACCCTCAGCATCAACCGTGATTGGAAGCTGAGGTAGTGGACGCGCTGCCGGACCAAAAATCACCTTGCAGTGATCTGCCAGGTCAAATGTTGACTGGTGGCAAGGGCATAGCAGATGGTGTGTGTGCTGCTCATACAGAGCCACAGGGCAGCCCACGTGGGTACAAATTTTTGAGTAAGCAACGATTCCGTCGTAGCTCCAGTCTTTCTTTGCTGGGTCTTCCTTGAGATCACCTGGGTTCACGCGCACCAATAGAACGGCAGCTTTCGCCTTTTCATTTAGTTTGATGTCGTGGTCAAGTTCCTTTAGACCTTCTGGGATTACGTGGAAAACGGATCCAATGGTTACCTCGGACGCCTTGATTGGAATTCCAGTCGGATCCTTGGTGAGTCGAGTGCCCTTTTTCCACATTGTGTGCTTTAGGGTGTCTCCCACGGTTGGACCGAGGTCACCAAAAATCACTAGTGCAGGGATCGGGAAGAAGGCCAGAGCACCGTAGAGGGTTCTGCGAATCAACTTACGGCGAGTAAATCCGGACTCACCATCGGCCAGCTTGATGATCTCGACTGCCTGGGCTCGTGCCTCATCGGAGCTTCTGGCAATGTGCCTCTCTTCAGAGACCTCGTGGTCAGGCATCAGGGTCTTCGCCCAGTGAACTGCTCCAAAACCAATACCCAAAAGACTCAAGGCCATTCCAACACCCATCCAGAAGGTGTTGTTTCTGGTTGCAGAGAGGTCTCCATCAACGATTGGGAAAGCGAAGAAGCCCCAAACCGCGATGATAGCTCCAACAATAGAGATCAAGAACATCACCGATACGGCTCGCTCAGCGTTACGAGCGGCTCGCTCGTCCTTGTCGGTCATGCGGATGCGGTGAGGCTCGATACCTGGGTCCTTGATTGGTCGGTCTGCCTTGGTGGCTAGACCTGACTCATAAACCTTTTCGATTTCGCTCATTAGCTACTCCTAGTTCGACTTGGCGCCAAGCCAAACGGTGATCGCGATGATGAAGCCCATGCCGAAAATCCAAACGAACAGACCTTCAGCAACTGGACCAATGGATCCAAGCTCGTAGCCACCAACCGAAGGGTTGTTCTCTACGTACTTGAGGTAAGTGATGATGTCCTTCTTGTCTTCAGGGGTTAGGTTGGCATCGTTGAATACTGGCATGTTCTGCGGGCCAGTCACCATTGCCTCGTAAATGTGCTTCTCTGAAACACCCTTTAGCTGTGGCGCCCACTTGCCTTCGGTCAAAGCGCCAGCTGCTCCAACGGCGTTGTGGCACATCGCGCAGTTGATTCTGAAGAGCTCTCCACCATGTGTTGGATTGCCGTCTGCCCTCAGGTACTCCTCGTCTGGGATTGCTGGCCCAGGAGCAAGTGAGGCAACCCAAGCGGCCATCGCCTCGCCAAAATCTGATCTTCAGTGAACTGAACAGGCTTCTTGTGTAGCTGAGGGCCAGAAGCCTGACCCGGCATGCGACCGGTGCCAACCTGGAAGTCGACAGAAGCAGCGCCAACACCGATCAGGCTTGGGCCACCAATCGCACCCTCACCGTTGGTGCCGTGGCAGCTTGCGCAGTTCGCCAGAAATAGCTTTCTGCCCTCTTCAATGGTTTCAGGGCTCGAAAGGTCCGTTTGAACTGTGCTTGTGGCTGCGGCGTAGCCGCCACCAGAAAGCACCAGACCAAGGAAGATAACAATTCCTGCGGCCCACGGGCGACGACGTAATGGCTTCTCGTTACTCAACTGCTTCTCCATTTATTTCAAGATGTAGACGACCACAAACAGGCCAATCCACACCACATCTACAAAGTGCCAGTAGTAAGAAACGACGATCGCACTTGTCGCTTCTCGGTGTCCAAAGTTCTTTACTGCGTAAGCCCTAGCGATAACGAGCAAAAAGGCAATCAAGCCTCCAGTTACGTGCAGCGCGTGGAAACCTGTAGTGATGTAGAAGGCCGAGCCGTAAGAGTTTGATGCGAGGCTGACGCCCTCAGAGACCAACTTTGCGTACTCGTAGCTCTGTCCGGCGACAAAGATCGCACCCATGAAGTAAGTCAGGAAGAACCACTCGATCATGCCCCACTTGGCAGGAGAGTTGCCGGTTCTGCGAGGCTGCAAACGTTCTGCTGCAAAAACACCGAACTGAGCGGTAAAGGAACTGGCAACCAGGATCAGGGTGTTCACCAGTGCGAATGGAACATCCAGGATTTGGGTGTCATTCGCCCAAAGCTCTGGAGCACCAGCACGAAGGCTGAAGTACATTGCAAAAAGGCCAGCAAAGAACATTACCTCTGAGCCAAGCCAAACAATCGTTCCTACCGAGACCGCATTTGGTCTATTGATTACCGCGTTGGACGCGGCGGTTGTGGTTGCAGACATGCCTCTAGCCTAACCCAAAAAGGGCCATCGAAGCCGTGTCTTGACGCGAAAAATGGGATTTTTTGGACTCAGGGTCCGTATTTCCATGAGTAAAGTTCTTGGCATGCAAACTTTGAGCTGGCCAAGCGTTCTAACCACCTTGTTGGCAGGGGAGGACCTGCCGCGAGAATCGGCTTCTTGGGCCATGCGCCAGATCATGAGCGGTGAGGCTACCGAGAGTCAAATCGGTGCCTTCATGATGGCACTGCGTTCAAAGGGGGAGACGGTAAGCGAACTTGCTGGATTGGTCGATGTCATGCTCGACAATGCGGTTTTGTTAGACACCGGTTCAGATGCCGTGGACATTGTTGGCACTGGGGGAGACCTGGTTGGAACAGTGAATATCAGCTCAATGGCCTCGATAGTTGCTTCAGCCGCCGGTGTCCCAGTTCTGAAGCACGGAAGTCGCTCGGCGTCAGGAAAGACGGGGTCATCAGAAATGCTGGAGGTGCTTGGTATTCGTCTAGACCTGGCCCCTCAGCAGGTAGCGGAGGTCTTCAAGCAGGTTGGAATCACATTTTTCTTTGCCCCCGTTTTTCACCCAGCGATGCGTTTTGTTGCGCCAGTTCGCAAGCAGCTCGGCGTGCCAACAACCTTTAACTTCCTCGGCCCACTGGCAAATCCGGCGCAACCAAGGGCAACAGCTCTAGGTGTTGCAAACCCTGAAATTGCCCCAAAAATGGCCCAAGAAATGGCAAATCGGGGGAGAACTGCCCTCGTTTTTCGCTCAGCGGACGGACTAGATGAGCTATCTACAACTGCCACGAGTAATCTTTGGGTTGTCCACAACCGGCAACTAAACCAAGTCAGTTTTGACCCCACAGATTTTGGGATTCAAAGAGCCGCAATTAGCGATTTGGTTGGAGGGGATCCGAAACACAACGCCGATGTAGCTCAAAAGCTCTTTGCCGGAGAGGATTTTCAAAACTCACACGCCATATTCGATGTGGTTACCCTCAATGCAGCTGCAGGAATAGTTGCCTACGAGTTATCAAAAGACAACCCAAAGTCAATTAGCGAGTTGTTCACATCGGCGATAACTCTGTCCCGGGAAGCAGTAACCTCTGGCGCAGCTCAAAAGAAGCTCGTTTCCTGGTCGGCAGCCACCCAACAAATCTAACTTGAGCTGGAGGAGTGCTTGTCGCCTCGGAAAAAACATTACTTGACATAATGTTTATTATCGGCAATAGGTTGCTTGTTCTGGCGTGCCGAGAAGGGGTTGGATGACAGCCACTGTCGGATCAAATCAATGGCACCATTAGGTCCCACCCAGAGCTGTTTGGCGACGACATCGTCGATGGTCAGCCAGCTGTGGGTGACTGTGTCGCGATGTTCTTCATCGGTCCACAGCTCGGAACTCGGTTCAAATTCCTCATCGATTTCTAAGGTGAAAAACCATGCCGTTCCGGTATCAAAGGACAATTTGGAATCAAACTCGAATTGATGCTCAGCCCACGGTCCGACTAGATCTGCCTGGTCTATTGCTAAGCCGGTTTCTTCCAGAAGTTCTCGAACTGCTGCTTCTAGCAAGCCCTCGTTTTCTTCGACTCCGCCACCGGGAAAGATCCACTGCGGTGGCAGGTCAACTTCTGGTTCAAATCTGGAGTGAAACATCAAAAATCTGCCAGTTCTGGCGCGAACTAGGACCCGAACGGTGTTTCTGTGCCTAAACTCGGCCATTTTTGTCCGCTA
>RFTL01000065.1 GCA_009923455.1 Actinomycetota bacterium
GTTGGGATTCCCAATAAAACTAAATCCTTGGAGCCTTCATTGGCTTCAAGGATTTCATGGGCAATGCGTTTGAGCGCTCTATCGATATCGGGCGCATCGAGTACGACACGAGATGTCATTTTTCTCTCCTTGCTCGCCTCACAGGACGAAGTTAAAGGACTTTTGCTCCGTAAAGCATACAGCTAAAGTGCGGCTGAACCCTTACCTAGTCGAGCCAACACACCATTGACGAACTTTGATGAGTCATCCGTTGAGTATTCGGCTGCCAAGGCAACCGCTTCCGAGATGGCAACCTCGTTTGGAACCTCATCGTTATAGAGGATTTCCCAGCTGGCCAGGCGAAGAATTGCCCTGTCGACATTCGGCATTCGCTCAAGCGACCAGTTATCAGCAAGCATTCGAAGCTGAGTGTCTATGCTGTCTGCGTTTCGAAGGTAACCAGTAACCAACATCTCGGCGTAGTCAAAAATAGCCTCTTGATTTTGGCGATCTTCTACCTCGGCCTTGGTTTGCTCGAGCAGTGTCAAAGCGTTGCCGCCAGTGACGTCCGCTGCGAAGAGTGCGTCTAGCGCTCGCTTTCGAGCTTTAGTTCTTGCGCTCAACTATTCGCTCACACGGCCAAGGTACTCGCCAGTGCGGGTGTCAACCTTGACCTTGGTGTTGTTCTCGATGAAAAGCGGAACCTGAATCTGGTAACCGGTCTCCAAAGTTGCTGGCTTAGTTCCACCGGTTGAGCGATCTCCCTGCAGGCCTGGCTCAGTGTAGGTGATTTCTAGAACGACAGATGCTGGCAATTCGACATAAAGCGGGTTGCCCTCGTGAAGGGCGACAGTGGCCATCTGGTTCTCAAGCATGAAGTTCGCAGCCTCACCAACTGTTTCTGAGGACACGGTGATCTGGTCGTAGTTTGTAGTGTCCATGAAGACGTAGCCGGAGCCATCGTTGTAGAGGTACTGCATGTCACGACGGTCAACATTTGCGGTCTCTACCTTCACACCAGCGTTGAAGGTCTTGTCTACTACCTTGCCCGAGAGCACGTTGCGCAGCTTGGAACGAACGAAGGCGGGGCCCTTACCTGGCTTTACGTGCTGAAACTCGATTACCGACCAAAGCTGGCCTTCGATGTTTAGCACCATGCCGTTTTTGAGATCGTTTGAAGTTGCCATGACTCTCCTTGAATAAACCTTGAGAATTCTAGTTGGCTAGCAGCTCAGAAACTGCTAGGTGGTAGCTTCTCAGGCCAAAACCGGCAATAACTCCGGTAGCAACGCCGGAAATGACCGAGTTGTGACGGAACTCTTCACGGCTGTGCGGGTTGGAAATATGAACCTCAATAAGCTTCAGCCCACTGCTGGTGAGCACGGCACATGCGTCTCTCAATGCGTACGAGTAGTGCGTGAAAGCGGCTGGATTGAGCACTACTGCGCCCTTTGCTAGGTAAGCTTCGTGGAGTTTCTCGATGAGGGCCTCCTCGCTGTTGGTCTGAAAAAACTCAAACTCAGCGGTAGGAAAGCTGCTCACCAGCTGCCCCTTTAGCTCCTCTAGTCCTAGGTGACCATAGATCTCAGGCTCGCGCTTGCCTAGTAGGTTTAGGTTCGGACCATTGAGAATGTAAATCTTGCTCATGGGTAAACGCTATTCCACAATCGCCTGGAAAGCAGTAAACAGCAGTTCCGGGGTTGGTGCAGACAGGATGCTTGGCTTGCCAATCTGGTCCAGTACCACAAACCTAAGCGCTCCAGATCGAGCCTTCTTGTCCCGCTGCATAGTCGCTAGTAGCTGATCCCAGCGATCTGCTCGATAGCTAAGTGGAAGTCCTAACCCACCCAGCACCTTTCGATGCCGCTCCAGCTCATTCTCAGATAGTTTTCCGGAGAGCATCGAAAGCTCTGCAGCGAAGACCATACCGATAGAGATTGCCGCTCCGTGACGCCACTTGTAGCGCTCTGCGTGCTCGATAGCGTGGCCCAGAGTGTGTCCGTAGTTGAGAAACTCCCGCTCGCCGGTCTCTTTGAAATCAGACTCGGTGACCCGCTCCTTGATTTCGACTGAACGCTTAACAAGTTCTTCAATCAAGTCGGACTTTGGATCAACCGCTGCTGGATCCTCCAGCGCCTCGAGAATCCAAGGGTCAGAAATAAAACCGTACTTGGCGACCTCTGCCATGCCCGCAAGAAGGTCGTTTTTCGGCAAGGTTTCTAAAGTGTCAAGGTCGATGATGACTCGGTGTGGCAGGTGAAAAGCCCCGACCAGATTCTTTCCCTCACTGGTGTTGACGCCAGTTTTGCCGCCTACAGCTGCATCGACCATGCCAAGTAGGGTGGTCGGTATCAGCACACTTCGCACACCGCGAAGCCAGGTCGCCGCTACAAACCCAGCCAGATCGGTGGTCGCTCCGCCGCCTAAACCAATCACCGCATCATTACGGTGAAAATCTGCCTGGCCCATGATTCCCCAGCAGAAGGCTGCTACCTCAATTCGCTTAGCGTCCTCACCGTTTGGAACCTCTGCCAAGATGGCTTCGAATCCCGCTTGCTGGAGTTTTTCTCTGATCGCCTCGGCGGTTGCTGCCAATGCCTGGGGGTGAATTACGAGTACTTTCTTTACCCCGTCAAGTGCTGTTGGAATCTCATCCAGCAAACCTCTGCCGACTATTGATCTCATTTACCCAAGCCATCCGTTATCTCTTGAACTAACTTCTTGATCGGCCTGCCGCCGGTGAAGATTGTTTGTTTTGCCAGCGCCCGATAGAGCCCTATTCGAGAATCGTATATCTCCTGCCACTTCTGCGGATTGTCACGAAGCAGTGGGCGCTTACTCAAGTTCACTTTTCCGAGCACATGCTCACTAGAAGTGTCTAGGAAAATCACGTGGTGCTTTTTGATTAGCTCCCGGTTTTTGTCTCGAAGCACGGCTCCCCCGCCAGTGGCAACAACTGCGGGCTGACCTAGAGCTTCGGCAAGCGCCTCGGATTCGAGGTCACGAAAGAACTCTTCGCCGCTGTCCTCAAAAATCTTTGCGATTGGTCCATGAATTGAGGCGATCTGCTTATCGGTATCGATAAATCGAAGCCCCAGCTCTTTGGCCAATTTTTTTCCAAGCGTGGTTTTGCCAGAGCCCATCGGCCCAATCAGAACAATTGCACCGGGCATTAGGGCCTAACGATGCGAGAGCGCATAACCTCAGGGATGTTTGCTAGGTAGGCATCAAGGTTGCGCTTGGTTTCCGAGACTGAATCGCCGCCGAATTTCTCTAGGACGCTGTTTGCGATTACTAGAGCGACCATTGCCTCAACCACCACTCCCGCAGCCGGAACCGCACAAACATCACTGCGCTGGTGGTGAGCAGTTGCCGCTTCACCGGTTGCGGTGTCAAGAGTTTTGAGGGCTCGGGGAACGGTGGAGATTGGCTTCATGCCAGCGCGCACTCTAATGATTTCGCCGTTTGACATGCCGCCCTCAATGCCGCCGGCGCGATCGGTGATTCGTGAGACCTCGCCAGCTTCCCGAACAATTTCGTCGTGAGCAACCGAACCTCGGCGCTTGGTGGTCTCGAGACCATCGCCAATCTCCACGGACTTCATTGCTTGAATACCCATCACGGCAGCTGCTAGCTGAGCATCAAGTCTTCTGTCCCAGTGGACATAGCTTCCCAGTCCTGGAGGGCAGCCATACACCAATGTTTCGGTTACGCCACCAATTGTGTCTCCTTGTGAGTGGCAGAGGTCAATCTCTTCCACCATCGCTTGCGAGGCAGCCTTGTCGAAGCAGCGAACCGGATCAGTGTCCAAGGTCTCAATATCTGAAGGCCTTGGAAGCTCGAGGGATTGATTCTGCGCAGGGCCGATGGCAACCGTGTGGGTCACCAGCTCGATACCTAACTCTCGAAGAAAGTTCTGAGCAATACGCCCAAGTGCAACTCGGGTGGCAGTTTCTCGTGCACTTGCCCTTTCCAGCACGGGACGCGCATCTTCGAATCCGTACTTCTGCATTCCAGTGAAATCTGCGTGCCCAGGACGAGGTCTAGTGAGTGCCGCAGCCCTGGCTCCGGTTAGTTCGGCTTCGTCAACTGGAGCAGCACTCATCACGGTTTCCCACTTTGGCCACTCGGTGTTCGCAATGCGAACAGCGATCGGGCCACCCTGGCTCAGTCCAAACCGAACCCCAGCAGAGAGAGTCACTTCATCCTGCTCAAACTTCATTCTTGCGCCGCGACCATAACCAAGTCTTCTTCTGCCGAGTGCATCCTGAATGTCCTCTTTGAGGATCGGCACCCCAGCGGGTAGTCCCTCGATCATTCCCACCAGCTCTGGACCGTGTGATTCACCCGCAGTTATAAAGCGCAACATCCGACTATTTTGCCATCTCTAGGGCTTTGCGAGCTGCGACTAGCAGCTTTGACTCATTTGGCATCGCCTCATCAAGTTCAAGTCCATGAAATAGACGCTGTTGACCTATGGCTTGCCAGAGCAACATTTCCAGCCCGGAAATTCGGTTCTTCTCCGGGAAATGAAGTGCGAGTTTGGTTGGCCAGGGGTGATAAACGATGTCTAGCAAAATACCCTTGTATTCGGTTTTGAGCTGCTCATCCAAGGCTCCCGCCACCACAGTGCTGATTACCGCTGGCTGGCTCAGAGCGGTATGGAGTTTCTCAATTGCTGAGATTTCAAACTCCGCAACCAAGCGAGCAACCTTTTGCTTGTCTCTCCCCCAGACTGAAACATTCTTCCCAGCTTCAAGCATCGCAACGATTGCACTGCGAGCGGTTGCTCCGGTTCCCAGGATTGCTACCGAGCTGAACTTCTTACCCTCGAGTGATTTATGGATTCCAAACACATCGGTGTTGTAGGCATCCCAGCCCTCACCAACTCGAATAAGGGTGTTGGCGGCTTGCGCCTGAATTGCCACAAAATCAGCTCTCTGCCCAAGATCAAGGGCTAGCTCTTTCAGAGGCATCGTGACGCTGAATCCCGCCCACTCATCACCGAGATTGCTCAGGAAACCTTTCAGATCTTCGGCAACTTCAAAGCGCTCGTAACTGTGACTCTCGCCCAGTTCAGAAAAAATCGCACTGTGGATGGCGGGTGATTTGGAGTGGCTGATCGGTGAGCCAAGCACCGCAAACTTACTCATTCCAGTCCGGATTGTCTCTGAGCCACTGTCGGTAACGCTCGGCAGCCTTCTCATGTTCAGCCAGAGTTTCGGAGAACACGGTTTCACCCGTCTTTAGGTTGATGGCCACAAAGAACAGCCATTTTCCATCTGCAGGCCTCAAGGCTGCTTCAATGGCAAGCGATCCTGGATTTCCGACCGGCCCAACCGGGACACCTTTGTAGATGTAGGTATTGAATGGATTTGATGCATCCTTCACCCCATCGGTGAAGTTTGATTGCTCACCCTGGTACCGATACTTCACGCTCGGATCGGACTGCAGCAGCATTCCTTTTTCTAGGCGGTTAGCAAAAACTCTAGATATCTTGAAGAAGTCTTCCTTGTGTTTACCCTCGGCCTGAATCAGTGCTGCGAGCGAGAGCAAATCGTGGGATTCCTTGAGCTCAAGGCCGAAACTCTCCAACTCAGCCTCCATGCGGTCAACCATGGTCCTCACTATGGTTTCCGCATCAACATTCGGATCAAATGTGTAGGTGGCCGGGAAGAGATAACCCTCCAGAGTTGGAGCATCTTTATCGATCCGAGGACGCTGGGTTTCTAATGCGGCATAAAGTTCATCGGGGTTTTGATTGAGCGCCTCAGCAACCAGCGGAATTATCTGCTGAATCCTCATGCCCTCTGGGATGGTGACCTGGTTTACAACTCGGTTCTTACCTTCGATCAAGAGTCGTAGCGCTGTAGCCCCGGAGATTTTGGTTGGAAACGCATAGGTTCCGGGATAGATGGTGAAGTCCGCGTTTAGCATTTCGCGGTAGACGGCATCAAAACTCTTAACGATGTCAGCTTCCAGCATTTTTCTCGCAACCGCGGCGCCATCGTCACCTGCAACGATGGTTATTGTGGTCTCTGGCCCTGCCTCGCCGCTGTAGTCCTCGATTATGAAGCGCGAGAGGTAGTTCTTGATGGAGTCATAGCTAACCGCCACCGCCACTCCGCCGCCGATCAAAAGCGCGACCACGGTAACTATTGAAATCAGCAGATTCTTGCGGCTTTTGTCTGTAGAGCTAGTCATCAAATTCACCTGGTTCTTGCCCGGCAAGCTCGCCGCCTCGCTCGCTTTGTAGTGCGAATTCCAAAATCAAAGCGGCGGCCTGGGCATCAACAATACCTTTTGAATTCTTGGCATTTCTCCCGCTGGCACGAAGCAGCGAGTGAGCACTTTTGGTGCTCATCCGCTCATCGATCATTCGAACCGGAATATCTGAACCTAAAGATTTAGCAAAATCGAGAGCTTTCTTGGTAGACAGCGTGCTGCCCCCAGAGAGCGATAGCGGCAAT
>RFTL01000066.1 GCA_009923455.1 Actinomycetota bacterium
GACTTGAGGTCTTTACCATTGCCCGGGACGTGCGAAAGCTACCTGCCTTGATCAATCCGGGAACGATAGTTCAGAGCACTCTTACCAATCCGGTTTCCCTCACTTGGCAGACACCAGTCTCACTGCGCATCTTAGAAACCGGCCCGGTTGGAACTAGCAATCTCAGTGATTACCCGCTATTTGGACCCAAGGTGCAGCTGCCGACACCATTGGTTGTGGGAGCCAAGGTTGTCGCTGGCCAAGCCGCAGGTTCGAGTTACCTGCTGGGTAAAAACGGTGAGCTTTGGAATTTAGTCGGAGGCTCTTGGCGCAAGATCGATAGCGATGTTTCAGACATCGCGAAGCTTCGCTAGCATCATCCAGTTTCACTTAGCTATGCACAGATCTGGTTCTTTCGGTTCTGCGAATCAGGTTCCTTAGCAAGATGGCTTGATGCTCAATACCCTGCTGCAGATCATTGCCCCGGTTCGATGCATCTGTTGTGGAAAAAACTCCGTGCTCTGTTGCTCGGAGCATCTTCAAGACGGCGGGATTTTTTCTTTTCATGGCATCAAAGTTCACTTTCTGTTTGAGCTTGATGTTGAGCGATTAGCCGCTGTTACAGCATTCAAAGATCGAGGCGTGACTGCATTGGGAAAGGTATTTGCAAACTTGCTCAGGCCCAGGATTCGATCTTTGTTGGCCAGCCACGACTGCGTAATCTTGCTCCCTCCCGCCAACCCAAAGAATTTCAAGGTCCGAGGTTTTCACCCGGCAGAGCTGATAGCAAAAAAACTTGGCCTTCCCACCCTCAGGGCGAAAGCATTGCGGACGCTATCTGATCAACGCTCTCTTGATGCAACTGCTCGCTTGGAGAACCTTTCAGGTGCTTTTCTCTATCCAGAGCTGTTTAGTCGAGAGGTGATCTTGTTTGACGATGTCTTCACCACGGGTGCAACCATGGCCGAAATGAAAAGAGCCGCTGAATTAGCTGGGGGCAAGGTGCTGGCCGGCTGGGTGCTGGCTAGGAGATTTCAAGATTTTGACTCCGGGCAAAAGAAAAAGGCGTAGTTTGTTGTTAGGGGCGAAGTCGCCCCCTAGGAGGTAACCGTGGAACTTCGTATTTCGGCCAAAAACCTCAGTGTCTCAGAGCGATTCAAGCAGCATGTCTCTGAGAAATCAGGAAAAGTAGAGCAGCTGGCGCATCGCCCGCAAGAGCTCAACATCAAGGTAACAAGACATCAACACCACTCCAGTGGTTCTGAAGATCAGGTTGAAATTACCGTCTACGAGCCAGGTCATGTGGTTCGGGCCGAGGCAAGAGCAGCGGACAAATTTGCGGCCTTTGATATGGCATTTGGCAAGTTGGTTGAGAGGCTTCGACGCTACTCCGACAAGCACAAGATTCACCGCGGGGGTGGACACAAAAACATCGGCGCAAGCGAGCTCGCGGCTGCGGATTTTGCCCAGCTGGACATCAAGCCGCTCGATGTGAGGGTCAGCGTTGAAGAGATCGCCGAGGACGCGCCTCAGAACTCTCCGCTTACTATTCGGGCTAAAGAATTTCCAGCCATTGCAATGACCAAGGAGGAGGCGGTTGACCATATGGAGCTAGTTGGTCACGACTTCTTCTTGTTCTTGGATAGCGAAACTGGCAAGAATGCCGTGGTTTATAGGCGCAAAGGCTATAGCTACGGGGTAATCAGCCTGCGCTGAAGCAAGGCTCAACAACTACAATTACACCCGAAACCTAAGGGAGATCATCTTGGCGTCAATTCTTGACAAACTGCTGCGCGCCGGCGAGGGCAAGCTTCTAAAGAAGCTCAGCTCGATTGCAAAGGAAGTCAACGCTCTAGAGCAAAACTTTGTTGACCTCACCGACGATGAGCTCAGGGATGAGACGCGTCAGTTCCGCGAGCGCTATGCAGCGGGGGAGACCCTGGATGACCTTTTGCCAGAGGCCTTCGCCGCAGTCCGCGAGGCTGCTAAGCGAACCATCGGTTTGAGGCACTTCGATGTTCAGCTCATGGGTGGAGCTGCGCTGCACCTTGGAAACATCGCCGAGATGAAGACCGGTGAGGGTAAGACTCTGGTTGCAACCACCGCGGCCTACCTAAACGCGATTCCCGGTCTCGGTGTGCACGTTGTTACCACCAACGACTTCCTCGCCGGTTACCAGTCGGAACTGATGGGTCGTGTTTACCGAGCATTGGGAATGACCACCGGCTGCCTTATCTCTGGCCAGGAGCCAGAGGTCCGCAAGGCCCAGTATGAGTGCGACATTACCTACGGAACCAACAACGAGTTTGGTTTTGACTACCTACGAGACAACATGGCTTTGAACAAGACCGACTTGGTTCAGCGCGGTCACTTCTTCGCAATCGTCGATGAGGTTGACTCGATTCTGATCGATGAGGCTAGAACTCCACTGATTATCTCCGGCCCTGCCTCTCCAGAGGTAAACCGCTGGTTCGGGGTATTTGCCAAGATGGTTCAGTCTCTCGAGGTTGATGTGGACTACGAGGTCGATGAGAAAAAGCGCACCGTGGGTGTTTTGGAGTCTGGAATCGACAAGGTCGAGGACTACCTGGGTATCAACAACCTCTACGAGAGCGCTAACACTCCACTGATTTCTTTCCTAAACAACGCTATTCGCGCCAAGGAGCTGTTCCGCAAGGACCGTGACTACGTGGTGGTGAATGGTGAAGTTCAGATTGTCGATGAGCACACCGGTCGTATTTTGCCTGGTCGTCGCTACAACGAGGGTATGCACCAAGCCATCGAGGCTAAAGAAGGCGTAGCCATCAAGGCAGAGAATCAAACCCTGGCAACCATCACCTTGCAGAACTACTTCAGGATGTACCAGAAGCTATCGGGTATGACTGGTACTGCCGAGACAGAAGCTGCTGAGTTCATGTCAACCTACAAGCTGGGTGTAGTTCCTATTCCTACCAATATGCCGATGATTCGCCTGGACCAGTCGGATCTGATCTTCAAAAACGAAGAGGTCAAGTTCCGCATGGTGGTTGAAGACATCGCTACCCGTCACCAAACCGGGCAGCCGATTTTGGTTGGAACCACTTCGGTTGAAAAGAGCGAATACCTATCAAAGCTTTTGGCAAAGCGAGGTGTGAAGCACGAGGTATTGAACGCAAAGAACAATGCTCGTGAAGCAGCCATCGTTGCCCAGGCCGGACGTTTTGGAGCGGTCACCGTTGCCACCAACATGGCCGGTCGTGGAACCGACATCATGCTCGGTGGTAACGCTGAGTTTTTGGCCGTTGCCGAGATGCACAAGCTTGGTCTAGACCCAGTGGAGCAGGCCGAAGAGTACGAGAAGGCCTGGGATGAGGTCTTCGAGAAGATCAAGAGCCAGGTTGCGGCCGATGCTGAGAAGGTTTTGGCGGTAGGCGGTCTTTATGTTCTGGGAACCGAGCGTCATGAATCGCGTCGCATCGACAATCAGCTTCGCGGTCGTTCTGGTCGTCAGGGTGACCCCGGTGAGTCCCGCTTCTACCTATCACTCACCGATGACCTGATGCGCCTATTCAACTCTGGGGCTGCTGCAGCGCTGATGAACCGCTCATCAGTTCCAGATGACTCAGTCATTGAGTCGAAGGTTGTCTCGCGCGCGATTGCATCTGCGCAATCTCAGGTTGAAGCTCGAAACGCAGAGATCCGCAAGAACATCCTCAAGTACGACGATGTGATGAACCGCCAGCGTGAGGCTATCTACTCCGACCGTCGCCACATCTTGGAGGGCGATGACATATCGGGTACTTTCCAGCAGTTCCTGGAGCAGGTTGTAACAGAGGTCGTGCGCAGTGAGGTTTCTGACACCTCCGTCGATGACTGGGACCTACCAGGGCTCTGGAACACTCTCTCCCAGATTTACCCAGTTGGTCTGGAGGTCGAAGAGGTGCTTGAGGAGGCGAGAGCTATTTCCAAGCCTTCGGTCTCTTGGCTAGTTGAAGAGTTGCTCTCTGACGCCAGACTCGCTTATCAGAAGCGAACCCAGGATGTGGGTGAGCAGGTAATGCGTGAGCTAGAGCGCCGAGTGATGCTTTCGGTTATCGACAGAAAGTGGCGTGACCACCTGTACGAGATGGATTACCTCAAGGAGGGAATCGGTCTTCGGGCAATGGCGCAGCGTGACCCTCTGGTTGAGTATCAGCGCGAGGGCTACAACATGTTCTCTGACATGATGGCGGGCATTCGCGAAGAAGCGGTCCAGTTCTTGTTCAACGTTGAAATCAAGCAGACCGTAACTGAAGTGCAACCACAGCCAACCCCGCAGGGTCTTACCTATACCGCACCTTCTGAGCAAGGCGTCAGTCAAAAGACTGAACCTGCTAAGCAGGCGCCGAAGCAAGACGGCAAGGGCAGCAGTTTCTTTAGAAACTAGATAAGGCTGATATCGGTAATTCGATAACGGGCGTTGATCAGCTCCGCACGAATCGATACCGCCTTCGTGGCGCCGCTAATCCTCAGGATGACGACGCCCTGGTAGGCATGGTGATCGGTAAGGAAAGTCTGGGTACAGCGCAGGCTCACCTCGGGTCTGGAGCGCAGGCCGGTAACCGCGCGCTGGCGAGCTTCTCGCTGCGCGCGTTGGCAAACGTCATAGTAGGTCCTGTCAGTTAGCCACCTTGCAAGCTGCTCAGGTCTTCTCACCCCCGCTAAAACTTCTATGTATGCGGCCGAGATCTCGGCAAAGAACGGCGCTGGGTCAACTTGTTTTAGTGCGACTTGGTCTGACATAAGGCCCCCTTCGGTAAGTCGTGTTAGAAGTTTGGCTTTGAGAAATCAAAGTCAAAAGAGTTGGTGCCAGGCTGTGGAAAACCAGCCAGGCCAGTCATTAGCTTGAATTGGAAGCTGTGGATAACCAGATATTCGGATTAGGCGGAACTGGCAATCTCCATGCATGACTATGCGAATGGGAAGAAAAATCCCTAACTGGGTTTTGTTGGTGGCTGGTGGCTCAGTCGTTGCCATCGGCCTTTTGCTCAGTGTTTTAGCGAAGCCACTGCCTGAATATCTGGTGGCTGCCACTGACTTGAAGCCGGGTGTTGTGCTTACCGAGAAAGACTTTGAGCGGGTCTCTCTAAACCTTGGAGATTTGAGCAATTACCTCAGAGCTGATGAACTCCCTAATGAAAACTCATTACTTCGGGTCCTCCGAAAAGGGGAGCTGCTTTCAGCGCTAGATCTCACATCAGAGGTCGACCCAGAATTCACAGCCATCCGAGTAATTCCCAAACTTCAACCGGCCGGCGCCAAGGTTGGGTCCTTTGTTGCAGTCTGGCAAGGGGTGGAGGCAGAGGATGGTTCTCAGATCGAGCGCTTGGTCGCAAGAGCAGAGGTTCTTGAGATCGAATACGGTGAGGGATTGTTTGCCGATCGCAATCCGGAAGTGGAGCTCAGGGTTCGAGTCGATGAGGCAGTTTTGGTGATGCGTGCAATCGCTGAAGAGTCTTTGATATTTGTGGTGCCGGTGCAATGACGCTTTTAGACTTTGATCTTCGCACCGAAACATCCTCGAGAATAAAGACTGCTCACCCGCAACAGATTTCAATCTGGGGACCTGCAGGATGCGGAAAAACCCTAGTTGCCATAAACATCGCCTTTGAGTTGTCATCACTGGGACATCGGGTGGCCTTGGTCGATGCTGCGACCAGGCGCCCAGCGATTGCCTCGGCCTTGGGTATCGTGGATCCGGGTGCTGGAATCTTGGCGCTACTTAGACTTGCAAGGCAACAACGTTTGGATCAAGAGCAGTTTCAACGGCTCAGTCACGAGGTCCAGTTTGAGAAATCCTCGCTCCGAGTTGTCACCGGAATCTCACAAATCAGTCGGTGGCCCGAATTTGATGAGGCTGCACTTAGCGGATTTTTCGAATGGCTTGGTTTGAACTTCGATTTCGTGATAGTTGATTTGGATTCCGATCTAGAACCAGGTCTTGTGAGCCTAGAATCCTCAATCGGAAGAAATGAACCAACCAGAAAACTTTTGGAACTCTCTTCAAAAGTGGTTGCGATTGTCGCGGCGGATCCAATTGGAGTGAATCTTTTTTTGCATCAGGTGCGCGAGCTCGAGACTGCATATGCGCTGGTTGCTAATCGCGTTAGAAACTCGGTCTTGGGTTTTGATGCCGCAAGACAAATTAGGGACACTTTTTACCAGTTTCTCTCTAAGGAGCTGATTGCTCAGATTCCCGAGGACGCTGCCGCGGCAGACAGTTTTCTCATGAAGGCTCAACCTTTGAATTTGATAGCCAAGAACTCAAAACTCAGAGAGTCCATTCGAGCTTTGGCTCTTGAATTACTAAAGTCAGGCGGCGCTAGACTCAATAATCGTGACTAAGTCTCAATCCGAACAGCAGTGGCTTCGCTCGCTTATCGCAGATTGGCAGCTCATTTCCGATATGGCCTTTGCGGACCT
>RFTL01000067.1 GCA_009923455.1 Actinomycetota bacterium
GCAATCCAAGCCGCAACATTCTCCCTAAGTCGAATAGAGAACAAGCGCTCGACGATTGGCTTTGTATCGGCAGTATGCGGGGTGATGATGAGATCATCTCTACCCCACATCGGGTGACCTTCTGGAAGCGGCTCTGGGTAGGTGACATCGGTTGCAGCTCCCGAAATACCCCCCTGATTCAAGGCTTCAAGAAGCGCTTCTTGGTCAACCACCTCACCGCGGGCCACATTGATCAAGTAGGAATCTGAACGCATCCTTGCAAACCGAGATGCATCAAAGAGGTATCTAGTTTCTGAAGTCAACGCGCAAGCTAGGAATACGAACTTAGCTCTGGCAAGCACTTCATCAAGCTGTCCAAAGCCCAAAACCTTGGTTTTTCCTATTGGATCGAAGCTTTCCTCAGGTCGCTTTCTAATCACGCTCACTTTGGCACGAAAGGGCTCTAGCAATCTGACCAATTCTTGAGCGATACCGCCACCGCCAACGATTACCACTTCCTCGTCATACAGCGAGTCAGCGTGCTTTTTGCCCCAACTTTCAGCCTTTACACGCTGGGGCAAGATTCGCCCCAGTGCCATCGCCAGCATTAGCGCGTGCTCTGCGACTGGCTCGGAGTATGAGCGCTTGGCTGAAGTGAAACTGACCGGAAAATGTAACATGTCGGCGAAAGCATCGACACCCGCAAAAGGCAGTTGAACCCAGCGAAGTTGGGGATTTGCTGCGATGGTTTCCGCTAGCTGGTGAGGTTTGGAATAGTCAGTCCAGATAAGTGCCCTCACCTCAGGACCCAGTTCACAGATTTGACCTCCGGAGGCCTCGATTGCCTCTACATATGAGTCAAAACGCTTAGGCTCCAGGGCGATTAGGTTGTTTCCCATAACAATCTCCAATTTCTCAAAGCCTATTGCCCCAAACGGCATTGAGTAGTGCTTAGCTAATGACATGAACTGCCCACACTGCAACGCAGAAATCTCAGAGCATGACTTCAATTGCCCGAGCTGCCACAAACTCACTGCTCGAACCCGAGAAGATCTGAACCGGGTTGACCCGCGTGTGACAAGGGGAATTGGATTTAGCCTGATTGCCGTTGGCGGACTGGGCTTTGTCTTTGTGATTGCAAACAGCTGGACCGATTGGTTCTCAGGGCTTGACTTCGTAGGTCCGCTCGCGCTGCTGCTTGCAGGGGTGTTTGCCCTCAGCACAATCAAGAAGAGCTAATAGCTAATTGAAACCTGATTGCCCCAGGGGTCATCGACTTTGAAGCTGCGCTCGCTCTGATTTCTCGCGTCCTTGGCTAGTCGCTCAAGTGCAGCTCCAAAGCTGTCGGCATCAGGTAGAACCAGTGAGACATCCCGCAAACCCAAAGCTGGTTGACGTTTTCCAGCGCCGCGAGATCGCCAAATGTTCATGGCCATGTGGTGGTGGTAACCACCCACAGAGACAAACAGGGCTGTTCCACCCCAATTCAAGGTGACATCGAATCCGAGCTGATCAACGTAGAAGTCTTTTGCCTGAGCGATGTTGCCGACGCTCAAGTGGACATGCCCGATAAGCGGTGGGTTCAGGAGCTGGTCAGCATTTAGGTAGGAGCCGAGATATTGGTTTGGATCCAAGAACAAAGTGTCCATCTGAATCTGACCATGTTGCCAAGACCAAGTGGTGCGCTCCTTGTCGAAGTAAAGCTCAACACCATTTCCCTCAGGATCGTCAAAGTAGAAAGCCTCAGAAACCAGGTGATCAGCCGACCCAGTGAATGACCCGGGATTCTTGGATGCAACCGATGCAACTGCCGCTGCAAGGTCCTCTCGAGAATCAAAGAGGAACGCGGTGTGGAAAAGGCCAGCTTCACTCGGCCCTGCGTGCCTCAGCTCAGGTGCGTGCTCGAGAATAAGCGCGCTTCCACTTTGTCCACCCAAAACTCTCGAGTTCACGGACTCTGACAAAACTCGAAGACCGACCGAATCAACGTAGTAGTCGGTCATTCGATCCATATCAGCCACTCGAAGAGTGACTGGTCCCATAGTGAGGGCATTTGCAAGTTGAGCCATGAAATAAGTCTAGGGGGACTAGACAAAGTTAGTCAAACATACGACGGTGATTCAGCACTAACGTGTTCCAGGTGGATCTCCAACTAGCGATATCGATTGCTGTGTTCAGCTTCGTTTCTGCCGTGACTCCGGGACCCAACAACACCATCCTGCTTGCTACCGGAGTGAATCATGGTTTCAAGAAGGCCCTGCCTTTTCTCTTCGGTATCCAAACCGGAATCGTTTGTGTGCTGACACTATTGGCGCTGGGGCTGAATGCTCTGTTAGCTGCAAACCCGGCAATCGTCTCGTGGCTGAAATACATTGGATTTGCCTACATCGTCTTCTTGGCATGGAAGATTGTTCGAAGTAGCGGAATAGGCTCCGAACAGGTTGATAAACCGATTGGTTTTTTCAAAGGCGTATCGCTGCAGTTTGTGAATCCAAAGGTCTGGATAACTATGACTGCGTTCTCCGCAACTTTCGTTCCTGCAAACACAAACCTGATCGGTTACATCATGATTTTCGGCTTAGTAGTGTTGACTAAACTTCCTGGTGCTTCGCTTTGGGCAGCTTTTGGTCAAGTCCTTAGACAGTTACTTCAAAATCCAAAGCAACGCGCCATTTTCAACATCTTCGCCGCAATCATGCTAGTTGGCTCAATGATTCCGATGGTGTTCTTCTAGTCCAACGCCCGAATTCGCCTCAGGGTCTCGACCGCGTACGAGTCTGCCATTGCCCTATGTTCAGGATTCGAGGTCTCGAATAGGTAGTTGAGCAGGATTATGCGCCGCTGTAGCTTCAGCAATTTCATCTGCTTTTCAGTGAACTTTGGTAGCTCTCGAACAGAGCTGTAGCCAGCGAGAAACGCCTGGTCTTGCTCATCAGTGTCAAGGTAGTAAAGCGAGGTAGCCAAGTCCTGAACTGGCAGGCCGATTGCCGAGTCGTCGAAGTCAAAAACGGCAAGCTCACCTTCGTGCCACATCACGTTGTATGGATGGATATCTGCGTGAATCGGTTGGACCTTTGCATCTCGACTAAGAACTTCTAAAGCCGCCTCAACTTCTGTCCTAACTACCGCCAAGTCTTTTTTATCAGCCTCTGACAATGAGCTAACTGGGGAGAACAGCATGTCTTTTTGACCCCAGAGAAAATCATCGACGCTTGGAAGTTCGGCACCAGGAGGCAATTGGATGTGCTCCGCCTCAGAATGCAACTTTGCCATTGCTACGCCCATGGCGTGAATCTGTTCGATAGTAGGTTCATCGCCCACTTCTTCGCCCTCAAGCCAGGTGTATACAACTGCACTCAGCTCGCGCCCTGAAGCTTCGTGCCAGCCAGTCGTGACGAAGTCTCCCCTTGAGTTTTTTACCGGCTTCGGAGTACGAACCGAATTCACTTGAGAAACCCAATAGATCTCGGCATTAAGGTTCTCGCGAGAGCGATCTGAATTGACATTGACACGAAGTGCGTAGCGCACTCCAGACTCTGACAGCACTTTGTAGGTCGAGTTGAACTCGTGGTTAATCAGCTCAAAAGAAAATGCACCAAACTCATAACTCGAGAGAATCCCCTGAACACAATCCCTAAGGCTCTTAACCTGCTGGTCAACGGTCATCTCGGAAAATGCTTGAGGCCTGGTCACCGTGAAATCCTCTCACGAGGAGAAGCGGAAAAAAGAAAAACCCCAAACTTGCTAGAAGTTTTAGGGTCTTTGTGCGCCCCCTGGGACTTGAACCCAGAACCCACTGATTAAGAGTCAGTTGCTCTGCCGATTGAGCTAGAGGCGCAACGAGGGGAAATCCTAGCAGCTGAGAGCTTGGGGCTGCAACGGAGATTTAACCCAAACGCTATTGGCGAACTTGAGAAGTTTTCGGTGATGGGTTGAATAATGTTTTGGTAAGCAAACCTTGAGGTGTCAATGTCCGACGAAGCGCAGCGACTGGTTCCTGGATCTAAAGCTCCGGAGTTCAGTTTGCCGAACCAAGATGGTCAGATTAAAGGCCTGAGGGACTTACTGGGTTCAAAGACCATTCTCTACTTCTATCCGGCGGCTGGCAGCCCAGGCTGTACCAAAGAAGCGGCCGACTTCCAAGATGCTCTGTCCGAATTTGAATCCCGCGGATACAAGATCGTGGGCGTTTCACCTGACAGCGTGAAAAAGCTCAAGAACTTTGAAGATGCTCATGAACTCACCTTCACTCTGCTTAGCGATGAAGACATGATTGCGCATCGCGCCTATGGTGCATTCGGGGAAAAGTCACTCTATGGTCGGCTATACAAAGGTGCGTTGCGCTCAACCATCATCATCGACGAGCACGGTGTGGTTACCGACGCGATGTATAACGTGAAGGCCACTGGCCACACCAACATGCTGCTGAAGAGAATCAGTTAGTCCTTACCGAACTCTGTTCGAACCTGCTTTGAGAAAAGCAGGTAAAAGCTCAGCGCAGCAGGAATAAGTAGAGCCCAACCAATTGCTGGCGCCGCAAAATCTCCAGAGAAACTTGCCGTCGCAATAGACGCGATCAGAAGCTGCAACACCATGCCAGCGGTGTGTGACCAGCGTTTACGCCGCCACAGCCCAAGAGCAATGTTTGAGGCCCAAAGCGCTGCTGCAAGAAGTAGGCCAAGCAAAAATAGGGAGCTTGTGAGCGAGAAGCTGTTGCCTTGCAAAATAGCCAGTCCGGACCAAATCGAGAGTCCCCAGAGTGCGGCTGATTCAAGGGTCAGGATGGCAACTGCAATAACTAGTCTTCGGTTCATGCTCACAATTTTGGGTCTTGATTTCTAGGCTTCGGTATGAAACCATTTTGGCTGTTGCAGATGTGACTTTACCCCACTGGGGTACCTCCTGTTTCGACCCTTAGGAATAACAGAACACTATGGATATGCAGTGGCTAAACCAGGCCCGATGCCTCAATGAAGACCCTGAGCTCTTCTTTCCGGTAGGCAACACTGGACCAGCTCTCGAACAGATCGAGCAAGCCAAGTCAATCTGCAGACAGTGCTCTGTTTCAGCGCAATGTCTCGAGTACGCAATCAAAGAAAACCAGGACACTGGGGTTTGGGGCGGACTTAGCGAGGATGAGCGCAGATCTCTCAAGCGTCGATACGCACGTGCTCGTCGCGCTGGCTAAACCGGCAGGTCTATAACTACTTTTGTGCCACCTCGAATGGGCGAGGTCCAGTTGATTTTTCCGCGAAGCTCCGATTCAACCAAGGTTCTGATGATCTGAGTGCCCAGACCAGATCCGACCTTGCCCTCCGGTAAGCCAGATCCATCATCAACAATCTCGATGTGAAGGTTGCTCTTTTCGCGTTCCGCAGTCACAGTGATTGTTCCGCTTCGATCACTCAAACCATGTTCAACTGCATTAGCAACCACCTCAGTCAGCACTAGGGCGAGAGGGGTAGAACGTGCTGCCTGCATCTCACCAAAGCTTCCAACAAACTCAGTTTTCACAGTGGTGTGATATCCCGCGATGTCAGGAATCAAAAGCAGAATGCGCTTAAAGATTTGATCGAAAGACACTTCTTGATCGATACCCTCGGAGAGGACATCGTGGACTACCGCGATTGCACTGACTCGGCGCATAGCCTGTGAAAGTGACTCTTTTACCTCGTCGCTGGTGCTCTGTCTTGATTGAATTCGCAGCAGGCTAGCCACGGTCTGAAGGTTGTTTTTTACTCGATGATGAATCTCTCGAATGGTGACATCTTTTGTGATTAGCTCACGTTCACGAACTCGCAATTCCGTGACATCTCGACATAGGACAATCGCCCCGGTGCGCTCGCCATCTTTAGTCAAAGGAATCGACCTAGCGGCAACTGTGAAGTCTGGAAACTCAATGTCTGTTCTCCACGCGGCCTTGCCGGTTAATACCAGTGGCAAACCTTCATCGATTTGCACCAGCTTGGATTGGGTTCCGGTTATCTCCTCGGCAAGTAGTCGCCCCTCCAGCTCACCCTGAACACCAGCGCGATTGAACACCGACAGCGCGTTTGGGCTAGCAAACATAATTCGACCAGCCTGATCCAAACGGATAAATCCATCGTTTGGCCGCGGCGCTCCTCGACGAGCAGCTGTGCCGGCTTCAGGAATTGGAAACTCTCCCCGAGAGACCATCTCCAGAAGCTGAGTTGCACATTCATTGAAGTTGATTTGCAGGCGGTT
>RFTL01000068.1 GCA_009923455.1 Actinomycetota bacterium
AACTCGAGAGTCTCTTTGGTCATGAATGAGTCGGTGCCTGGAGTCTTGACCGCATAGCCAACGGCATCCAAGCGAACCACTTTGACGCCTCCAGACTTAAGCGCCTCGAGGATTCGCTTTAGGTAAGCCATGCCCTGTTCGTGCTTTATGTCGATATCGACCTGGCTTGGCATGAAGGTGGTCCAAACCAACCGACGCTTGCCGGCAACCTCATAGGCAGTAAACGGGAACCCTGGGCGCGGGCGATAGAAGGAGGTAATCATCTCCTCGGTGCCACCGTTTGGGAACACTGTGTCGAAGGTTAGAAACAATCCGTTGTATTCGGACTCGTCACCCTTTTGCTGCCAGTCCAAAAACTCCGGGGAGAGGTTGGATGCGTGATTCACAATCAAATCTGCGGTCAGTTCATGGGTCTGTGAGATGCGCTTGAAATCCGCCCAGGTGCCAAGGCGCGGGTCCACAATGGTGTGATCAATCGGGTCGAAACCTGCATCATCGCCGTCATAGGGGTGGAAGAACGGTAAGACGTGAATGCCATCAAAGTCCTTTAGCGGACCCTTCAGAAGTTTCTCGATTTCACCGAGGTTTCCGCCAACGCGTTCGGCATAGACCAAGATGCTGGTGCCCGACATTGATCCTCCAACTAGGAATGCTCAGGCAAGAATACCGCCATTTGTTAACGCTTACAGCTTGTTGGCTTTGATCACCATGCGGGCGACATTAATCGCTCCGCCCAATACCGCTGGGATGCCACCACCGGGGTGAACCGAAGCTCCCACCCGATAGAGCCAAGGTCTAAATAGCGAGCGATATTGCGGGGTATGAAATGGCCCGGATTGCCAAAGTTTTCTGGTCTTGCCGTAAAGGGCTCCGCCAGGTCCTCCCCAGCCGGAGAAATACTCAGGGGTGAGGGTGATGTAGTCCTCGAAGAGCTCATCTATCGGAGCATCAAGCCCCACCACATCGCTAATTCGATCGAGCTCGTTTCTAACCCATTCGCTGTTTAGGTCGTAATGCTTACCATCTGCAGGAGCTGTGAGCAAAACTGCAACCGTGGGCTTGGAGTTGGGGTAAATCTCAGCCGGTTTGTAGTAGTTCAAAAATGCCATGGTTTGCCGCGGTGGACGGTTTGATTCGAGTGCCTCATGGAGCTCAGCACCACTATCTGGCATCACCACCGAATGGGTAACAAAGTGTTTGGGAAGTGGCTTTTTCAAGACCGCATAAATTGCAACTCCAGAGCAAGAGCGCTTTGGCCAAGGTTTTGGTTTTTTCCCAAGCACGGCCCTTAGCTGCTCTGGGTCCAAGCTGCTCACCACCAAGTCAGCTCGGTACTCACCGCGCTCGGTGACCACCTTGTTTCTCCTCACCGAGATCACCTTTTCATTGAGCTTGATTTCTGCCCCGGCTACAGTTGCAAGCTTTGCTAGTGACTGTGCAATCTCATTCACTCCACCCTCAGGAACCGAGATGCCCTGCGCTGACATCACAGCCGTGATTGATGCATAAAGCGCGATGGTGTCTTTCGGCGCAATACCTGCATTGAGAGTGTGTATCGCAATTACCTCTTTGAGATCCTCATCCATCCAGGTGAGCGACTTGAGATATTTTTCGGTGGTGAGGTTCAGTCCGTAGCGAGAGAAGATTTTGCTCACCGAAGGCAGGGCAGCTGGACTCATGGGTGATGCGGTCAAAAGGGTTGTGATGTCCTCGGCAAGATCGGCATGCTCAGATTCGAATCGCTGCCACTGGTCGTGCCAAGGGTGCCCCTTGGGGATGGGGATTGTGACTTTGTGGTTTTTGTAGAAGTACTCACCAACCTCGTTGAGCTTGGTTAGCTTCAGCGGAGCAATCTGGTTGGCCTTTCCTCCAAGTTCGTCATACTCCGAATAGAGCTTTTGTAGCACGCCTGGAAAGGTGACCAATGCAGGACCGGTGTCCATGCGCTGGCCGAGCACTTCCACACGTCTAGATTTACCGCCGAGCCAGCTATGGCGTTCGATGACTGTTACATGGTGACCAGCCTGAGCAATCAGTGCGGCGCTCGCAAGACCTGAAAGCCCAGCACCTAAAACAACTACCTGCTTCATGGGTAGAGACCGAATACCAGTCCAACTACTAGCTGGAAGCCACCCACTGCGCCGGCAACGTATGGGAAGGCAATCGAATACTTATACAGCTCATGCGCTTTTTCCGGGGTGGGTTCTTTGAACAGCGGCGCCACAAGTAGATAGGCGATAACCGCATTGGCCAATGCAACGGGAATGTTCACAATGGCAAACAGCACGATCGAGATGCTCCACCAGATAGCTGACCAGATCGCGGTTCTTCTGACTCCCAGGTGAACGGCTGTTGTGATGATTCCGGTGTCGCGATCTTGCGGGATGTCTTGGATTGCGTCATAGGCATGCTTCGCGACGCTCCATGCCATTAGTCCAGTGACTAACCACCAGTTTGGTTCAGCACCGAGTGCAAAAGGAACAAACGCGAGTGGAAATGCATAGTCGGTATTGGATAGCGCATCCAAATACTTGCGTGCCTTGAAACGAAGTGGCGGTGCTGAGTAGAAGGTAAAGAACAGTGCATATGCGATCATCCAGGCGGTTGCCTGCCATGGCAGTGTGATTGCGAAGTAAACCAAGAACGGAACATTCGTCAATACCGTGGTGATCCAGATCGGCTTCACCTCGTTGGGGAAAATGTGCGCACCTTCATAGCTACCCTTGCGAGCATTGATGTTGTCGGTCTCTTGATCAAAAATGTCGTTGATGCCGTAGATCAGCAGGTTGAAGGGGAAGGTGACCCAGATCAGAATCGGAAGTACTCGCCAGTCCCACAGATAACCCGCCAGCCACATACCAACGACGGTCGTACCTATGGTGTTTATCCATAGCACTGGGCGAGAGATTTCTATTAGACGTCTGAGCACCTCTCCAGCCTACGCTCAGTTATCCACAACCTAGACTTATCTCGATACAGGAGACCAAGTGACTGAAATCCGCCAGGTAAAGCCCCGCACCGAGGGCTGGACTCAGCGCAAGGATGCTGAGGGTAAACCCCTTCTTCAGTTCTCTGAAGTGAAGCGAGGCAAACCACCGGTTCACTTAGCGGATCTGTCGATTGCCGAGCGAACCGAGCGAATCAAGGAACTGGGCATCCCAGGCTTTAGAGCAAAGCAAATCTCCACCCACTACTTCACTCACTACATTCAAGATCCAGAGAAGATGACCGACCTTCCCAAAGAGGGTAGATCGGAATTGGTCACTAAGGTTTTGCCCCCGCTTCTCACCGAGGTCAAAAGGCTCAAGACCGATAAGGGCGACACCATCAAGTTCTTGTGGCGGCTTTACGACGGAGCATTGGTTGAGTCGGTGCTGATGCGCTACACAAATCGCATCACGCTCTGCATTTCTTCGCAGGCTGGTTGCGGAATGAACTGCCCCTTCTGCGCCACTGGCCAAGCCGGCCTAACCCGCAACATGTCTGCCGCGGAGATTGTGGATCAGGTTGTCCGCGCCAATGAGGCGATTAGGGCCGGGGAGCTTGGCCCGCTCAGACACGAAGATGAGCGCGTCAGCAACATTGTGTTTATGGGCATGGGAGAGCCGCTCGCAAACTATGCCCAGCTGATGAGCGCAATTCGAACCATGGTTGAACCGCAACCTAACGGTCTGGGAATGAGCGCAAGACACATCACGGTCTCAACCGTTGGCCTAGTTCCGGGAATTGAAAAGCTCGCCCAAGAAGACCTCCCGCTCACCTTCGCGCTGTCACTTCATGCCCCCGACGATGAGCTTCGGGATGAGCTGATTCCGGTCAACTCAAAGTGGAAGGTCGATGAGGCGCTGGATGCTGCCAAGGCCTACTTCGATAAGACCGGCCGAAGAGTTTCCATCGAATACGCACTGATCAAGGACATGAATGATCACAAGTGGCGCGCAGAGCTTTTGGCTAAGAAACTGAATGAGCGCGGCAAAGGTTGGGTTCATGTAAATCCAATCCCGCTAAACCCAACTCCTGGATCGGTTTGGACCTCTTCAACCAAAGAGCAGATGAACGTTTTCTTAGACGCATTGGAGTCTGCAGGTATCCCAACCACCCTGCGCGACACCCGAGGCAAAGAGATTGATGGGGCTTGCGGGCAGCTTGCTGCGACGGAGTCCTAGCGAAATTTGTCTAGACCCCCTAGACTAACTCCATGACTGAAATCAAGTTTGGCTTAGACACCTTTGGCGATATGACCGTTGATGACAACGGCAAACCTAAATCAGCCGGCCAAGTGATTCGTGACCTGGTTGATCAAGCGGTTTTGGCTGATGAACTTGGCCTGAATTCAATCAACGTCGGTGAGCATCATCGAGATGACTTCGCGGTTTCAGCGCCTGACACTGTCTTGGCGGGCATCGCCACAGTCACAAAGAACATCAAACTCGGAACTGGAGTAACGGTGTTGTCGTCTGAGGATCCGGTCAGGGTTTATCAGCGCTTTGCAACTATCGATGCGCTCTCCAACGGAAGAGCCGAGATCACCGCTGGACGCGGATCTTTTATTGAGTCTTTTCCACTTTTTGGCTATGAGCTCTCTGATTACCACGTGCTTTTCGAGGAGAAGTTGGAGCTACTGGTTGAGCTTCTAAAGGAGCAACCAGTGACCTGGAGCGGCAGCACCAGGGCTGGATTGCAAAACCAAGAGGTTTATCCAAAGACCGAGCGGGGAGCAATTCCACTTCGAGTGGGTGTCGGTGGTTCTCCAGAATCAGTAATCAGAGCGGCACGACTTGGTATACCGATGGCACTCGCAATCATCGGTGGTGACCCAGCCCGATTTGCACCATTTAGCCGGCTCTACAAAGACTCTTTGGAGAAGTTTGGTAAGCCACAACTTCCGATTTCGATTCACTCTCCAGGTCACATTGCCGATACCGACGATCAGGCAATCGAAGAGCTCTGGCCTCATTACCAGGCGATGTTTGGACGCATCGGTCGCGAGCGTGGCTGGGGTCCAACCACGAAAGCGCACTACCTGCAGGAAGTTCAAAACGGTTCGCTCTATGTCGGCTCGGTTGAGACCGTTGCTCAGAAGATTGCCTATGCAATTAGAGCAGTCGGTGCAGAGCGATTTGACTTGAAGTATTCAAATGGACCACTGAGCCACTCAAAGCTGATGCACTCTATTGAGCTCTACGCAACCGCGGTTGTCCCTAGGGTGCAGGAGCTATTGGCTGTTGAGGATGTTTGGGTCTAGCTTTCCAGGACTGCCATGGCTGCGTTGTGGCCACCAATTCCGCTGACCGCCCCACCTCGTTTTGCGCTTGATCCACAGAAGAAGATCTTCTCAATCCCAGTTGCAACACCCCAGCGTTTTTCCGGTGTCGACAGATCCTCATCGTCCTCTGCAAAAGGCCAGCTCAGTGGCGAGTGGAAGATGTTTCCACCCGGGAGTCCGAGTGCATCTTCCAAATCCTGAGTGGTCTTGGTTTCGATGCACAGCTCGCCACTTGGAGATCGATAAATCAAATCTTCAATCGGTTCCGCCAATACCGAATTCAGCGACTTTAGGACCGCGGCCTGTGCAAGCTCCCTGAGCTTTTCGTTACCGAAAACTTGGACCAGAGAGTGTGGCATGTGCAGGGCGAAAACCGTAAGGGTCTGAGCTCCTTCGGCACGAAGCTTCTCACCAAGGATCGAAGGGTCAGTCAGTGAGTGGCAGTAAATCTCACAGGGCAGTGGATCTGGGATTTCACCTTTTGATGCCGAGTCAAATGCTGCCTGCAGCTGCGCATAGGTTTCGTTGATGTGAAATGTGCCACCAAACGCCGCTTCTGGGCTGACACCGGGGTCCTTCAGTTTGGGCAGTCGCTTCAGCAAAATGTTTACCTTGACCTGAGCCCCTTGAACCGCCTCTGGCTTTATTGCCGGTATCAGCTTTGCCAGCTTATTTCTCGCAACTCCAGAGAGCACAAAGTCAGCGCTTACCTGCTTCTGTTCACCATCGTGCAGATAGCTAATGACTCGGTCGGGGCTGACCGAGATCACGGTTGCATGGGTCACTAACTTTGCTCCAAGGCGCAAGGCAGCCTTTGCCATTGATCCAGAGACCGTCCCCATGCCGCC
>RFTL01000069.1 GCA_009923455.1 Actinomycetota bacterium
CCGATGTTCATCTCTAACGCCAAATCAACCACTTCGTCAGTTCCGGCCAGAGCCGAGTAAAACTTTTGAAGCAGCGGTTTGAGGTTTTGGATCAGTGAGAGCCTGGCCATAGAGATCTGATTTCCCAGCTCAACGAGTTGTTGATCCCAGATGTCCAGCGTTGAAAGGTCGACACTTGGAAAATTCTTTGCGCTTTTCAGAAGAGCATTTCTTTGCTTCAGAACCCTCTCGTAATCGGCTTTCACCCCCGCCATTCGCGGTTTTAGCTGGGTGAGCGATAGATCTAGAAACCTTCGCCGATCGCTGGGGTCCCTGCGCACTAGGTCCAGGTCTTCCGGGGCAAAAATCACACTGTTTAGAACCCCGAGGAAATCACTGGTCTTTTTTTGCTGATTGCCATTTATGAAGTATTTGTTCGGCTGGGAGCTGTTTATCTCGGCAGCTAGAAGTAGGTTTCTGTCTTTGTTCCTAATCTCAGCTATCGCGGTTGCAGCCTGGGAATCCTTGTTGATCAGAGCTTTAGTGTCTGAATTCCTGTGGGAATCGAGGTTAGAGAGGTAGTAGATCGCCTCGACGAGATTAGTTTTTCCATTGCCATTGTCGCCAAAAAAGAGCGTCATTCCCTGGTTTAGCTTGACATCAAGGTGCGAGTAATTTCTAAAACCAGCAAGCTTTAGAGAACTAACCCACACCTTCAGATCTCCAATTAGGAGACAAGCAGGTTCGGCTGCAGCAGGTACTTGTAGTTGTTCTCATTGTTTGCTGCAGTGATCAGAACCGGTCCAGGCTTATTTGGATTAGCCGGGTTTTGGGTAAACGCGATTTTCACGTTTTGCGAGTCAACCCCTGCTAGGGCGTCGGATAGGAACTGTGGCCTCAGGGATACCGTGGTTTCTTCGCCGTTCAATGATGACGCAACCTGCTCGGAGGCCTCTGCAACGTCTGAACCGATTGATTCCAGGGTTAGCTCGCCGGATGAAAACTTGTATCGAAGTGGTTTTTCGCGGTCGACAACCAAGGCAACGCGCTTTGTAGCGTCGGCCACATCAGAGGTTTTTAGGACCGCAAAATGCTCTGACTGGGCAGGGAATAGCTGTAATACAGCAGGGTATTTGCCCTTGATGGTTGCGGTCGAAACACTCTTTGATCCGGCACTAAAACCAACCAGATCCCTATCGTTTTGTGAAAATGCAATTTCCAGATCGCCTTGGTGAGAGAAGGTTTTTGCGATTTCCTGCAGCACTCTGGCTGGAATCAGAATCTCTTTTTCTGATGCTGCACCTTGCCATGGCAGTGCCTTCACTGCGACCCTGAATCTGTCTGTAGCAACCATGGTTAGTTCCTTTGCGGTTGCCGAGATCATTACGGCTGTTAAAACAGGGGTCACCTCTTCCTTGGAGGCGGCGATAGCAACCTGCGCTACAGAATGAGCGAAATCTGCCGCCGAAACCTTTCCGGATGGCGCTGGCATTGCCGGCACATCGGGGTAATCGGTGGTTGACATCGCTGAAAGGGTGAATTTACTGCTACCTGAGCTAAGACCAAGTCTTGATTCAGAAAGATTAAAAGCAACTGTGTCGCCAGGGAGCTTAGAAACAATTTCAGCAAGCAACCTTGCTTGAACCAAGACCTGACCTGGTTGGTCAACAGCCGCGGAGATCTCGACTTTTGCCGAAACTTCGTAATCAAACACTGAGAGAACAACAGAGTTGTCGTTTGCAGAGATCATTACTCCGGAAAGTTGGGGAAGTTGTGGTTTTGGCGAAAGCATTCGAACCACAAAAGAGATTGCATCTGAGAGAACTTCTCGATCAGCTTGAAATTTCATTATTTCTTCCTAAGACGGTTCTTTATCTTGGCACACCACACACAGAAGTTAGAAAACCAATTGTTTTGTGATTTTCAAAAAGTTCTATATCTCTATAAAAACATCATTAACCATTGTTGAAACTGTTTATAACTTCAGATCACCCAGATAAATGCTAAAAACTACATCGTTGTAAGTTGTATACACAGGTGTGGATAACTCTGTTAGTAACTTTTTGGATTGTGAATAACCTTCTTAGGTTTCACAAGGGAATGCCAATTGCTAACAAATAACCCCTGGTTATCCACAGATATCCAAGGGCTTATCAACAAGAAATTTCAAAAACTATTTGTTCTCTTCTTTAATCTTTTCGATGACTTCAGAGACTTGGTTATAGATATATCTACGCTCCCGCATGAGCTCACTTACCTTCTTAGTTGCGTACATAACGGTGGTGTGATCTCTACCACCAAAGTGAGCACCGATTTTTGGTAGTGAAAGATTGGTGAGCTCTCTACATATATGCATGGCAATTTGCCTTGCCAAGGCCACCGCCTGTTGTCTTCCCGAGCCCGTTATGTCCTCCGGGGTTAGTTTGTAATACCTAGCGGTAGCCGTGATTATCGAAAGCGGAGAAATCTGCTGCCCATCGCCGGCTGAATAGTTGTCTTTTAGGACCATTTGAATTAGGTCCATATCGATTGGTTGCCTATTCAAATTGGCGAAAGCTGTGACGCGGATAAGGGTGCCTTCGAGCTCTCTTATGTTTGACGAGATCCTGGTTGCCATGTATTCGATGACGTTGTCTGGGATAGAAATCTTTTCTTGTGCCGCTTTCTTTCTAAGAATCGCAACGCGGGTCTCAAATTCAGGCGCCTGAATATCGGTGATCAGCCCCCATTCGAAGCGGGACAGCATTCGCTCTTCAAATCCAGCCAGTTGCTTAGGTCGCAGATCAGAGGTGATCACAACTTGCTTGAAGTGATCGTGAAGTGCATTGAAGATGTGGAAGAAGGCTTCCTGAGTTTGATCTTTACCTTGCAGAAACTGAATGTCATCAACCAACAAGATGTCAACGTCCCGGTAATGGGCCTGGAATTCAGCGGTTCTGTTGTTCTGAATCGAGTTTATGAAGTCGTTGGTGAACTCCTCCGAAGAGACGTATCTCACCTTGGTTTTTGGCTTGAGATGAATTGCATAGTGCCCGATGGCGTGAAGTAAGTGGGTTTTTCCCAGACCAGAAGAGCCATAGATAAATAGCGGGTTATATGCCTCGGCGGGAGCTTCTGCGACAGCGAAAGCGGCCGCGTGCGCAAAGCGGTTAGAGCCACCGGTTACAAAATTCTCGAACGAATATTTCGGATTTAGTCCAGACGCAACCCCAGTAGCTACTGGACCGGTTGCAGGGTCCCGTTCAACTTCTACTGCAGGCTCGTAGGCCACTTCGGTCCTTACCGGGACCTGAAGTGCTTCGTTTGTGATGGCGATAAAGGCCGAAGGACCACCAAATTCACTCAGCTCATCAAGTGCACCGAGAATCTGATCACGCAATCTTTGTTGCAACATGACCCGTGTGGTCTCGTTCGGAACTTCCAGGTAGAGGGTGTCATCCAAGACACCTTTGGGAACAGCTAAATCTAAGTGACCCTTGAGGTGTGGAGTAACTAGTTCATCTAGGGCGACGCGTGACACCAGCCTGTCCCAGGCGGTCACTAAAGCTGCGTCTGCCACTTTTCTCCTCGGTGCGTAAAGTTATCCACAGATTTTTACACAGTCTAGGGAGCTGTGGAAAAACCCTAAATTTTCTGTGGATAACTCATTGAAACTTTTGTTGAGAAAGTTCAATTTGCACATTCAACAGAGAAGTTCGGCAGATATCAAATTTTCTCGGCGTGTCATTCCCAATTTTCTGAAAAAAGTGTGAGAGAGAGGGGTTGAATCAGGATTGGGTCAATATCGGGCTTGACGCGCTCCAACCCAATGCCGTAAATTACTCAGGTTGTCTTGGACTAATCAAGTCCTCAAGAAATCAGGAGTTTCAAGTGAGCAAGCGCACTTTCCAGCCGAACAACCGTCGTCGTGCAAAGACCCACGGTTTCCGTGCTCGCATGCGCACCCGTGCCGGCCGTGCGATCCTTTCTGCTCGCCGCGCAAAGGGACGCGCTGAGCTAAGCGCTTAGGTTGCAACTTGCTGCCTAAGGCGAATCGCCTTACCAAATCCGATGAGATTAGGGCAGTAATCCGCGATGGCCGTAGGTCTTCATCCCCACTAGCAACAATTCATTACCTACCCGGATCGGGCAGGGTCGCATTTGTCACACCCAAAACAATTGGCAACGCGGTTATTAGAAATCGAGTTAGGCGCAGGGCCCGTGAAATAGTTCGTGGGGTCACCCACAACTTCTCTGGGTTTGATTTGGTCGTGAGACTTCATCCCGGCTCAGCAGCCGCCAGTTTTCGAGAACTGCAGGATGCCATTTTTCAGCAGCTCGAGAGGCTCCAGGCGTGAGGCAGATTTTCCTGCGGATGGTGCTTCTTCCAAGAAACATCCTTATAGGTCTCGTGCTTATTTGGCGGAAAGCCATTTCCCCGCTTTATGGAGACGTCTGCCGTTACTACCCCTCTTGCTCTAGCTACGGCCTGCAAGCTCTCCAGAACCTAGGGGTTATCCGGGGCGCGCCTTTGACTATTTGGCGAATCTTGCGCTGTAACCCATGGTCACCAGGGGGTATAGATGAACCTAAGTCTGGCCCACTTTGGATACGAGTGGGCAAGCTAGGATTTGTAAGTCCCGCATCAGAAGAAAAGTTGAGGTAAGCCAATGGACCTACTGTGGCCCATCAAGTGGCTAATTGAGCTAATCCTGGTTTCGTTCCACACTCTGTTCAGCTCCATCGGATTTGCTTCTGATTCAGGAGCATCTTGGGTGTTGGCAATCGTTGGTCTAGTTCTACTTGTCAGAGCTGCACTCATCCCAGTCTTTGTTAAGCAGATCAAGAGCCAGCGAAACATGATGCTGGTACAGCCAGAGCTTCTCAAGCTTCAGAAGAAGTACAAGGGCAAGACCGATCGCGAATCTCGCGAGCGTTTCGCCAAAGAGCAGATGGACCTATACAAGCGAACCGGATCTAACCCGCTGAGCTCTTGCTTGCCACTTCTGCTACAGATGCCAATTTTCATGGGGCTTTTCTTTGTATTGAATGGTGCCCAGCACAACCAAGTCGGAGTCGGCCTACTTGATGCAAACCTGGCCCGCTCTTTCTCACAAGCTGAGATTTTTGGCGCCAAGCTCTCCGACACCTTCTTCGGCAGTGAAGATCTAAACGTCAAGATCATTGCGGGAGTAATGATCGTCCTAATGACCGCTTCTCAGTTCATCACTCAGAAGCAGATCATGACCAAGAACCAGAACCCTGATGTCCAGAACAGCCAGTTCATGCAGACTCAGAAGATTCTGCTGTATGTACTCCCCTTCGTATTCCTGATTTCCGGCATCACCTTCCCACTGGGAGTTATGACCTACTGGTTGGTATCTAACTTCTGGACCATGGGCCAGCAGTTCGTTGTAATCAGAAACATGCCAACCCCGGGATCACCAGCATTCAAGGCTCGCGAAGAGCGCTTGGCGCGCAAGGGCAAGATTCAGATTGAAGAACCTGCCCAGCAGACCCAAGAAGAAGAGACTCGCCAGCGCCAGCAGCCAGTGAGCAAGCAAAGAGCCAAAAAGAAGAAGAAATAAACATGAGTAGAGAAACCGAACTAGAGCAAGAAGGCGAAATCGCCGCCGACTTCATCGAAGAGTTTTTGGACACCGCTGACCTTGATGGCGATCTAGAGATCGAATTTCGTCAGGACCGCGCTTACATTTCAGTAACCAGCGATGGTGACTCAAACCTAGGCAAGGTCTCGGATCCAGAGGTAGTGGAGGCCCTCCAGGAGATCACCAGAATGGCCGTTCAGGCAAAGACCGGTGAGAACAGTCGATTAATCCTCGACATTGGTGGTTCAAGAGAAATCAAGAACGCACAGCTCAAAGCAATCGTCGAGAAGGCAATTGCGAAGTTTGAAGAGACCGGAAAGCCTCAACACCTCAAGCCAATGAGCTCTTACGACCGCAAGCTCGTGCACGACATGGTTTCTGAGGCCGGCTTCAGCTCTGAGTCTGAGGGTCAGGGTAAAGAGCGCCACATCGTTATCGACAAGGCTTAATGTTTCACGTGAAACAT
>RFTL01000070.1 GCA_009923455.1 Actinomycetota bacterium
TGCAACCATCTGGGGGGTTTTATTACTCGGTGAGACCCTGCACTGGTATGAACCAATCGGTGCTGTAGTGGTAATCCTCGGAGCTTACCTAGCTCAGCGCCGATGATTACAGCGGCTTACTAGTGCAGCTCTTCCTGGGGTAGCGGCTTGCGCAAATCAGGCAAGGTCCACGGCCGCACGATAAAAATCATGCTCGCGATCGAGAGTGTGAAGAAGATGAAAATCAGCATTCCAACATCAAAGGTTGATGTCACGCTCAAGCTGGCATACACAACACTCATGATGCTGGTCAGGGTGAAGTTTGTGACGCCCATCAGAGAAGCTGCAGTTCCCGCCTCCGAGCCGTGATTCAGAAGTGCCAGGGTTGGAATGGCTGTTGCGGGAGCTCCGAAGAAGAACACCAGTACGAAGAAGCCGATCTCAGCTACTAGGACGCTGCCGCCCGCGGTGAGCATCAGGTAGAGGCCGGCAAGTGCCCCGGCGGCGGAGTAAACCACCAGCATCCACTGCGCCTTGAAGTACTTAGCCATGATGCCACCGAACTGCACACCCAGCCAAAGTGCCGCCGAGTTGATAGCAAACCAAATGCCGAACTCCGCCGGAGATAGCTTGAAGGTCTCCTGGTAGAGATATGACACGGTATTTAGATAGCCAAAGAGTGCACTGAGTTGCAAGGCACTAACAATCAGTAGGCCAACATACGCTCGGTCCTTCAAGACCGAGACATAGCCACGAGCCAGACCCAAGGGAGTGCTGGATCGACGCTGAGCCTTAGGCAGAGTCTCAACTAAAAAGAAGGTTGAGGCGATCGCCAGGGCTAGACCGAAAAAGCCAAAGGCTAGAAAGATTGACTGCCACGGGAAAACTGAAACCAGCTGAGAGCCAACAATCGGACCGATGATCGGCGATAGACCCTGAATCAAGAAAACGCGAGAGAGCATCTTCAGCATCGGCTGGCCACGGAACAGGTCGCGCACTACCGCCCTTGACACCACATCGGCGCTCGCGGCAAAGAACCCCATGGTGAAGCGCAGCACCAAGAAGTACTCAATTTCAGTCACAAAGAAAAGTGCAATAGCGCTGGCAGCAAAGCCAAACATGGCCATCAGTAGCAACGGCCTTCTTCCAAAGGCATCGGATAGCGGACCAGCGACCAGCTGTCCAAAGGCAAGACCAATCGTCACACCGGCCAGCGACGCCTGGACCGTGCCGTTCGGCACACCGAAGAACTCACCGATTTGCGGGAAGGCCGGCAGATAGGGGTCAATCGTGTAGGGAATCAGGCTGATCGAGAACGCCACTATAAAGATGTATGTGATGAGCATTCGGCGATTTAGTTGATCGCCGGAATCTATGACCCGACTTCCAGGGGTAAGTCGGAAGGAAAGTGGCACGAGTAGAAGGATACTCGGTGGCCTAGGAATCCATTTTTGAACCACCCGACAGAAACATTGTCAGGGGGTTCTGAAAGACTTTTTTGGCTGCCGAACAGGTGATTCTACAACTAGTAGAAATAACATTTTGGTCTTTTTGGGGGATTGTCCGCGACACGCCTCTAAATCAGACGCCTTAAAGTTCAAGTTGTGGGTTAATGTTCCAGCAACAACTAAATAAGTGAATTTTTTCAACACGAGACACTAGATGTAGTGGTTAAGTGCTAGAGTGGTGAATCCGCTCAAAGCGACAAATTTCACAAAAATTAACCAAAAATGGGGGTTTCGACCCCCGGCTAAACAGGAGGAGACACCAATGGCGGTGACCGTTTACACGCTCCCAGCTTGTGTCCAGTGCGATAGCACCAAGCGCATGCTGCAGCGCAACCAAATCGAGTTCGAGGTGGTTGACATGAGCCAGGATCCAGTGGCACTTGAAATGGTCAAGACCATGGGTTACACCGCAGCACCGGTAGTCGTCGCGGGCGACGAGCACTGGAGCGGTTTCCGAATGGACAAGATTCAAGCTCTAAGCGCCTAAGTGATGTGTCAGAGATGTTCGACCTGGTTTATTTCTCGAGCGTCTCTGAAAACACCAAGCGCTTTGTGGACAAGCTAGGCGGAAACGCGGTTCGGATCCCACTTAAGGCCGAAGAAGCAGCAAGGTTTGTTCACCCCAAGGACAGCGTTCTGATTGTCCCCACCTACGGTGGCGGAAATGAAGGGGCAACTGTTCCAAAGCAGGTAATCAAATACCTAAACAATCCGGAAAACCGGAAGCACATCAAAGCGGTAATTGCGGGGGGAAACACCAACTTCGGTGCCCACTTCTGTAGAGCGGGAGACATAGTCGCCCAAAAGCTCGGAGTTCCGGTGCTCTATCGCTTTGAAATCACTGGAACACCAGAAGATGTAGTCGAAGTCAAAGAAAGGCTGGCCAGGCTGTGGCAAACCAACTCGTAGAAATTGCAGACGACCAGGGAAACCTGACTGGTAAGACTGGCATTGAGTCAGCCTTGAGCTACCAAGACCTGAACGCCATGATCAACCTCTGGGGTCCAGATCAGAAGCTGCAGCTAGACAAGGACAAGCTTGCAGTTCGCAAGTACTTCCTAGAGCACGTAAACCAGAACACTGTCTTCTTCCACAGCCTGAAGGAAAGACTCGACTACCTGGTTGAGAACGACTACTACGAGAAGGAGATCCTGGACCAGTACTCATTCGAGTTCATCGAGAAGCTCGAGCAGTTGGCCTACTCCAAGAAGTTCCGCTTCGAGGCATTCATGGGTGCCTACAAGTTCTACACCGGCTACGCACTAAAGACCTTTGATGGCACTCGTTACCTGGAGCGCTTCGAGGACCGCGTGGTAATGGTTGGTCTGACCCTAGCTCAGGGCGATGAGGACATGGCCATCCACCTGGTCGAGGAGATCATCTCCGGTCGCTTCCAGCCTGCAACCCCAACCTTCCTCAACTGCGGTAAGAAGCAGCGCGGTGAGTTTGTCTCCTGCTTCCTGCTTCGCATCGAAGACAACATGGAGTCCATCTCCCGCGGAATCAACTCTGCACTGCAGCTTTCAAAGCGCGGTGGCGGTGTGGCATTGAGCCTTTCCAACATCCGCGAATACGGCGCTCCAATTAAGAAGATTGAGGGACAGTCCTCAGGCATCATCCCTGTGATGAAGCTTCTGGAGGACAGCTTCTCCTATGCAAACCAGCTGGGTGCTCGTCAGGGTGCCGGTGCAGTTTACCTAAACGCTCACCACCCAGACATCATGAGATTCCTCGACACCAAGCGTGAGAACGCTGACGAGAAGATTCGTATCAAGACTCTGTCAATCGGTGTTGTAGTGCCAGACATCACCCTGGAGCTAGCCAAGAACGGTGAGGACATGTATCTGTTCTCGCCATACGATGTCGAGAAGGTTTACGGAATTCCATTCGGTGACATCTCAGTAACCGAGAAGTACCACGAGATGGTGGATGACCCTCGCATTCGTAAGTCCAAGATCAAGGCTCGTGAGCTTTTCGAGCGCATCGCGGAGCTTCAGTTCGAGTCTGGCTACCCATACGTGATGTATGAGGACACCGTGAACAAGGCAAACCCAATTCAGGGTCGCATCAACATGTCTAACCTCTGCTCTGAGATTCTGCAGGTGAACACTCCAACCACCTACAACGCAGACCTCTCCTATGACCAGATCGGTAAGGACATCTCCTGCAACCTTGGTTCGATGAACATCGCAATGGCTATGGATGGTCCTGACTTTGGTCAGACCGTTGAGACCGCAATCCGTGCCCTAACCGCGGTGTCTGACATGTCAAACATCGAGAGCGTTCGTTCAATCTCGGATGGAAACCACAAGAGCCACGCGATTGGTCTGGGACAGATGAACCTGCACGGTTACCTGGCTCGCGAGAAGGTCCACTACGGCTCCGAGGAGTCCATCGACTTCACCAACATGTACTTCTACACCGTGGTCTATCACGCCATCAGAGCATCCAACAAGATTGCTATCGAGCGTAAGAGCCACTTCCACAACTTCGAGAACTCGAAGTATGCAACCGGTGAGTACTTTGACAAGTACACCGACCAGGTCTGGGCTCCAGCAACTGAAAAGGTGAAGGAGCTATTTGCTCGCAGCGGCGTTCAGATTCCTACCCAGGAAGACTGGAAAGAGCTAAAGGCTTCGGTAATGAAGCACGGCATCTACAACCAGAACCTGCAGGCGGTGCCACCAACCGGCTCAATCTCCTACATCAACAACTCAACCAGCTCAATCCACCCAATCGCATCTCGCATCGAGGTTCGCAAGGAAGGAAAGCTTGGTCGCGTCTACTACCCAGCCCCATTCCTTTCGGAGGAAACCTGGGAGTACTACGAGGATGCTTACGAGGTAGGGCCAGAAAAGATCATCGATGTCTACGCAGCTGCAACTCAGCACGTTGACCAGGGTCTATCACTAACCCTGTTCTTCAAGGACACCGCTACCACCCGTGATGTCAACCGTGCCCAGATCTACGCTTGGCGCAAGGGCATCAAGACCATTTACTACATCAGAATTCGACAGGCTGCACTGGAGGGCACCGAGGTCGAAAACTGCGTCAGCTGCATGCTCTAAAAGGACAAGGAAAACAAAATGGCAACCAAGCTCATTACCCGTCCAATCAACTGGAACAAGATCGAGGACTCCGTCGATCTAGATGTGTGGAACCGTCTCACCCAGAACTTCTGGTTGCCTGAGAAGGTGCCACTATCGAACGACGTTCAGTCCTGGGGCACGCTGCGTCCACACGAGCAGAAGCTCACCATGCACGTCTTCACCGGTTTGACCATGCTCGACACCATTCAGGGAACTGTTGGTTCGATGAGCCTGATGCCGGATGCCAGAACTCCTCACGAGGAGGCTGTCATCACCAACATCGCATTCATGGAGTCGGTGCATGCCAAGAGCTACTCGAGCGTGTTCTCAACCCTTTGCTCGACCAATGAGATCGATGAGGCATTCCGCTGGTCCGAGGACAACCCCTACCTTCAGAAGAAGGCAGAAATCATCCTTGGCTACTACCGAGGCGATGACCCGCTAAAGCGCAAGGTTGCCTCCACCCTGCTGGAGTCCTTCCTGTTCTACTCCGGTTTCTACCTACCGATGTATTGGTCATCCCGCGCCAAGCTGACCAACACCGCTGACCTGATTCGCCTGATCATTCGTGATGAGGCAATCCACGGTTACTACATCGGATACAAGTTCCAGCTCGGCTACAACGAGGCCTCCACCTCTCGTCAGGAAGAGCTCAAGGGTTACACCTATGACCTTCTTCTTGAGCTATACGAGAACGAGGTCAAGTACACCGCAGATCTGTATGACGAGATCGGTCTAACCCACGACGTCAAGCAGTTCCTGCACTACAACGGCAACAAGGCGCTGATGAACCTGGGCTTTGACCCACTGTTCCCGAAGGATGACTGCCAGGTGTCCCCTGCGATCCTCAGCGCCCTAAGCCCAGCCAGCGATGAGAACCACGACTTCTTCTCTGGCTCCGGTTCCTCCTATGTCATCGGAAAGCACGAAGCCACCACCGATGACGACTGGGACTTCTAAGCACTAGAACTAAAGATGCCGGGTGACCCATGGTTGCCCGGCATTTTTATCCCCCACCGAAAGTGAGATTGCATGGATAACGCCCTCCTCCTCGCTTTTTTGGTGACCCTGGGTGCCGGCCTGGCAACCGGAATTGGTTCAACCATCGCCTTTTTTGCCAAAACCACGAACAAATCTTTCTTCGCCGTTTCGATGGGATTCTCTGCCGGAGTAATGATCTATCTGAGCTTTGCCGAGATTCTCCCTAAGGCCACCGGCTACATAGAAACCCAGACCGATAACGTCCAGGCCTCAGCCCTTGCTGCAGCCGCTCTAATCGCCGGCATGGTGCTGATGGCGATAATCGATGCTTTTGTGCCCTCAGGAGCCAATCCACACGAGAACACCGACGTCGAGCTGCTGGAAAATCCAGAGCAAAAAGAGCAAAAGCGCCTGATGCA
>RFTL01000008.1 GCA_009923455.1 Actinomycetota bacterium
ACTTTCCAGAGGGCTTAGCAACCTTCCTGCTGGTGTTGGATGACCCGCAGCTGGGTATCGCTTTGGCTGTTGCTGTTGCCATGCACAACATCCCCGAGGGAATCGCCGTCTCGGTGCCCGTTTACTACGCCACCAAATCAAGATTGAAGGCATTTAGGCTCAGCTTCCTCTCCGGGCTTGCTGAGCCAGCCGGAGCCGTCATCGGCTACCTGCTGCTGGCTCAGTTCCTAAGCGACTTTGTGCTTGGCATCATCTTCGCCATGGTTGCTGGAGTGATGGTGTTCCTCGCAATCGACACCCTTTTGCCAACCGCAAAGAACTCCTCGCGCGGACATTTGACTGTCTACGGAGTTATGGCTGGCATGAGCGTGATGGCTTTGAGCCTTGTGCTACTGAAGCTTTAGCTACTTCTACTTCTGCTCTTGCTTGCGACGTCTGCGAATAGCTGCTCCAGCTGGCACCGCACCAATCGCCGCCGCGATCGCCATCAGCAGGATCAGCAGCCAGGCTGAACCTGGATCGGTCTGCAGTAGGCCGCCAGACTGGCTGTTTGAACCACTATCGGTTGCGTTGGACTCGGAGGAGTCATCGTCACCTGGTAGCGCCTCGGATGGGTCGTTTGGCACTACTGGGTTTGGATCGCGTGGGTTGTTGATGGTGTCACCATCAATGTCGGCGTCATCACCGTTTACAGTGCCATCACCATCGATGTCATTGTCTTGGTTGGTGCCCTGGCCATCACCATCGATGTCATCTGGGTCGCGAGGATCCTCGGTGCCTGGATCGGTCGGGTTCACAGGGTCGGTTGGCTTACCTGGCTCAAAGTCCTCATTCACAGGAGTACCAGCAACGGTCAGAGCATCTTGCAAGATGACTCGACCCCAGTCGGAGAAGTGCTCCAGTGAGTAGGTTCCGGCCGCAGTTGCGGTTGGAATCTTGAACAGCAACTTCTTATCGCTCAATACGCGGAACTCAACTGTCTGGTTACCAAGCTTTAGGCTCTTGATTCGGTCAAGCTTGAAGCCCTCCGCGCTCACCACGGATCCTGGCTGCGCCACATTAGGCGTAATGGTGTAGATCTGAGGCATCTTCTCAAATACCTCGTTGGCCAAAGTTGGCGAAGCCGAGGCTGGTGGAGGAGTTGGATCCGCAGGTGTGGTTAGCACGAACGTGGTTGGTTGGCTGAAGCCGACCTCGTTGCGGGCCTGAACCTCAACGTTGTAGGTGGTTGAGTATCTCCAGTTTGCAAAGATCGCACTCGATGGGGTCGGCGAAACTGTGACCACTGAGCCATTGACCTTGACTGTGTAGTCGATGATGTTTGAACCACCATCGAATACCGATCCAGCCCAGGCAATCAACATGTCAGGTCCTTGCGGCACGGCAGAAAGGGTTGCTGGCGCACTTGGCCTGGAGAGCAGCTGCTGCTGAACCATTGCAGTGTTGATAGCGTTCGAGGTCGAGGTGATGTCTGTAACTGTAATTACCTTGAACTCGTAGTTGTTAGCCATCGCCATATTCGAAGCGGTTGGAGCGTTGAATACCTGAGCCATTGGCAGAACTGCTCGCTGGTTCATCATCGGCATGGCAAATGGCGAGCGGTTGAAGGCAAATAGGCGAGCAAAGATTGGTGGGTCATTCTTTGCAATCGCGGAAACGGTAACCGAAACGCTTGGCTGGTTGATTGGTGCCAGCGGCAGATCGACCAGCGGAATGGCTGAGGTTGAGGCACTAAATGTCGAGACACTCTCCAGCTGGGTGAACTGGTTGACACCAACCGGCCTCACGAAGATGTCGTAGCGAACAAATTCACCATCTAGCGCTAGCGGCTCACTCCAGTTCAGGATGGCGCTGGTCGCGTTAGAGATAGCACTCAACTCCTGCGGAGCTGCGAAGTTAGGTGCTGGGATCGAAGGCTTGGATGCGTCTGAGAACTCACCAGCACCATAGGCGGTAATGGCAGCAACCTTTAGCGTGTACTCCTCGCCGTTGGTTAGATCCTCAATCACACAGTCAACGGTTGCCTGCGGAGTCACAATCGGGCTACCAGAGGCATCGAAACTTGGTGCCACAACCGGCAGTGGCAAACAGGCGTAGCTGGTGATGGTCTCGCTGGTTGAAACGTTGGTAGCGATTACCTCGTAGGCGGTAATTGGTGAACCACCTCGGTAACTAGGCTCGCGGAAGGAGAGCAGCAGCGACTCGTTAGCCGAAGCCACCGAGGTAATGAACGGCTTGGCTGCAGGCTTTGGCAAGATCTCGAAGCGCTGCTTCACCATTGGCGCTGCACGGTAGGTCTGGTTACCAGCCTGGACCGCAAAAATCTCACACTCACCGGCATTGCCAAGAGTCACTAGACCCGAAGGCGTGACTGAACAGATGCTGGTGTCAAATGCAGGAGCCTGGGTGAAGGTAACTGGCAATCCAGCGTTTGAGGTTGCACTGAGCTGGAAGGCTGGGTCACCAAAGTCGCGGTCAACCAGGTCTTCGAATGTGATTGTCTGGTTCAGACGGTCAACTTCAATCAACTGGCTGACACTTGGAGCCTCGTTGAAGTTGGCGTTACCAATCTGCTGCGCAACAACCAGGCATCGACCAGGCCCCTCGAAGGTGATCTTGGTGCCGTTGTAGGTACATGCCGAGACAATCGGTGAACCAGAGGCATCGAATTCCTGAGCAACCGAAATCACAACTGGGAGACGGCTAGAGGCAACCGCAGCCGGAGTGTACTCGTAGTTCACGGCAAGAGCCGATGGATCAGTCTTTGGCTTTGGAGCCTGAGGCACTAGCGAGGTGAATCTGATGAACTGGTTGGCCTTGATAACCGTAAAGGTCTGTGGTGCCGACTGGATTGAGAAGTAGTTGGCGCTAGAGGCCTTGGTGGCACGGATCTGGCAGGTGCCGGCTCCGGTTCCCTCAACGCTAGACACGCCTTGGTTGTCAACCACGCGACACTTATCAGCACCAGATACAACCTGGTAGGTAACTGCACCGGTTCCATTACCACCGGACACAAACAGTCTCTGGGAGTTACCGAACTCAACGACAGGGTTGGCAACCATCGACAAAGTCGACTGGTTGGTTGGGGTAACGACAACATCAAGTGCAGTGGATACCGGGTTGTAGTTGTTGTCTCCAGGCAGAGTCACAAGAACTCTACAAACCGCAGCAGGAACACCGCTCACCACCTGGACGTTTCCAGGGAAGAGTGTGGTACCAACACGAATACATGGCTGGATGTTCTGGTTCGCAGCGGCAAGCTGAGGTGAGGTGGTCAATTCGAAGGTTGGCGATGCAGTAATCGAACCACCGGCAAAGCTGAGTTCAACCGGGTTTCCAAACAAGGTTGTGAAGCGGTAGGTGTCAGGCCCGGACTGTCCAACCGAAGGCGATACCGTGACCGAACCAGAAATCATGGAATAGATCGGAGTCTGGTTTGCCTTCGCAATGGTGAAGGTGGTGTTGGTGCTGACCGACAGCCAGGAACCGCGAACGGTGCCCGATACGCTCACGTTGTGCTGAGCCTGCTGCAGGTTCACCTGACAGTTACCGGCACCCAAGATGCTCACTCGACCAGTGGTTGGGTTCACCGAACATACGTTGCTCGAGGCTGAGGTGACCGAGTAGGTGAGGACACCGTTGCTCTGGGTGCTAATCACCGGACTAATGCTCAAACCAGGTGCAAAGGTCTGATCCTGGTAAGACAGGCTCAGAGTTGGGATTCGGTTCACGAACAAACCAGCTTGAGTTACCGAAGGCATGGAACCTGCGGCAAAGGTCAGGTTGTAAGACTCGTTTGGAGTTCCGCTCAGAGCCAGGTTGGTGAAGTTCGCAATTCCGTTGACGAAGGTTGCGGTCTGAGTTCCGGCCAGAGAACCATTGGCTCCGGCGGTAATCGAAACTCCAACCTGAATTCCGGCACTGGTTGAAGCTAGGTTGCCGTCCTGGTCAAAGATTCTCAGCTGTGGCTGAGCAGGAGCTACCGAGCCAGATAGCTGGCGGTCACCCATTCCCAAGAACACCTGGAAGCTAGCGGCAGGTCCGGGGTTGAGGTTGAAGACCTGGGTGGTGTCAACGCTCATATCCGAAGTGTTGTTCGGAACCGGCGTGACGTTGTTGTCACCCTGGACGTAGAAGTCAAACTCAGTCTGAGAGGCTTCACGGAAGGTGATGGTGTAGCTCTCGGTCAACGGACCGCGAACACCAAGATTTTGGAAGGTGACAATTCCGCGAACCGCAGTTGCAACTCGCTGCCCGACCAGCTGAGCATTAGGTGAGTTCAACACCGCAATGATGCGGGTGGTCGAGTCGGTAGTCACGATGTTGCTGAAGCTGTCATACAGAGTCAACTGCGGTTGAACATCGAATCTTGCCCTGGTTGCTGAGGAGATATCTCCTGGGTTTGCAACCACATCTCGGGTGATCTCAATTACAGAGGCCTCATCCGCAGTGACCTTGAACACTGATGTCTCGGCACTGAGCGTGTTTGCGAGGTTGGTCGAGCTGATGCGGAGCTTGAACTCTTGCGAGGTTAGACCTGCAACCCTGACACCAAAGAAGTCGAAACGACCGTTGGAGGCAACGTAATCGGAAGTTGAAACTCTGAGGTATGGAACGCCTGGCTGACCTGCCTCAATGGTGTTACCACCGTGGAGCAGCTGAACCTTGAAGTTGATGTTGCTGCTGAGCTGAGCCTGGTTTCCAGCCGCATCCAAAATCTCAATACCTGGCTGAACCGCTAGTTCTTGACCGGTTGCACCACCAACTGGCGATTGAACAATACGAATCGAGTCTGGAGCACCAGGCAAAATACGGAACGCAGGGCTAGTGATCGGTGAGAGGCCAGCTAGGTCTGGAGTGAAGGTCAGGAAGTGATCCACTCCCGGTGCACCCAGCACGTCAATCTGAGACAGGTCAAATACACCGTTGTTCAGAGTAGGTAGCGAGCCAACCCGGACAGTCGCAGACGCAGGTGAGATGGTGACTGCGATATTAATTGGGTTTGCGTTGGTGACCAGGTTGCCATATTGGTCAACAAGCTTTAGCACTGGACGCTGAGTGCTCTGGAAGATCTGACCAACACTCACCAAAGTTGGCGACTGAGAGAACTGAAGCTCAACGGCAGCACCGGCAACCAGGTTGATGGTTTGGGTGTCCTGCGAGAGCAGTCCAAGGGACTGCGCAACGAATTGCAGGTTGTAATCAATACCGACCTTGCCACCAAGCTTGTAACCCGAGAACTGAGCAATACCGGCACTGAAGGTGATGGTCGTGGTCGAACCGGCAGGGGCAATAAGCACTCCACCGCGACCAACATTTGGATTATTCGCATCCACCTTGACACGCATGGTGATGGCAGAGCTGTTGTTGCTGGTAATCAGGTTGCGGAATCTGTCACGCAGGTGAATTTCGTAGGTTGAAAGAGTGGTCTCACCTGCAGTTGCCTGACCAATGTGCTGGTTTGCAATGTAAAGCTCATATGGGTTGGCGGTTGAAAGCACAAAGTCTGTGGTTGGGTTACTTGCCAAGTAGCCGGTGGCCTCAAACCTCAACTGGTAGCTGTAGCCAGGAATACCGACAACCGCTAGGTCTTGGAAGGTAGCGGTACCGGTGTTGTCGGTGATTGCGGTTGGCACTGGGAGTGCAGCCATCGCCGTATTGACATCAGTAGACAGTGTGCCGGTTGCAGCACTTGCGAGGTTGCCTTCTGAACCACATTCGATGTCGATGGGTTGTGAAGGATTGCAGAGATAGTCACACCTGCAAGTGGCACGCGGTTTCCGTAGGCATCGCGAAGCTCAATCACTGGCTGCGGGGTAAATGCACCACCGGTCTGGGTACCAGTAGCCGATGGCTGGGTAGCAATACCGAGTCGAGTACCAGAGCCATAGCTGAGGTTGACATCGTGGGTGGCACTGAGCACGGTTGAACCGTAGGCAACACGGTAGGTCACTGTGTAAGTACCGATGCGACCACCGATGGTTACGTTTGGAGTCAGAGTTCCAGAAGATAGAGCGGTGGTGCCTAGATCAACCGATCCACCACCTGAGGCAACCGCAGACACCACACCGGAGGCATTGGTAATCAGGTTGCCACTGAAGTCGGTGACCTGAAGCTCAACCGGCTGGAATGGAACACCAGCCGAGGCATTGCTGAGCTTGGAAACCACGGTCAACTTGCTTGGAGCGGCTGGGCTCAAGGTGACAGCACTGGTCACACCAAACACGTTTCCAGCACTGAACTTGAGTTGATAGCTCTCGCTTACCAGACCCGAAAGCTTTAGTCCTGTGAACTCGACGAGACCAGCGTTGGCCTTGGCACTTGTGGTGCCGGAGAGCTGACCGTTTGCACCTGAGTGAATCTCAGCCGAAACCACAGTGTTGTTGTCAGCCGTGATCTCGTTGCCGAAGCTGTCCTTTAGTCGGATCTGTGGGTAGTTGGCCTGGCCAGAACCGCCAAGGTTCTCACCGTTGATGCCACCCTGAGGCTGAGACAGAATCTGGAACAAACCAACAGGTCCCGGGGTGACTCGGAACTCACTCGACTGCGCCTGAACCAGGCCGCTAGCACTGACCTCTAGTGAGTAGCTGAATGCCAAAGATCCCTTGAAGCGCAGTGATGCGAAGCTTGCCTCACCATTTACGGCTGTGGCTCGAAGGTCATTGATGTTGGTCACCGGAGTCAAGCCATCTGACTGCAACAGAGCACCGTTGGAGTTGTTGGTCGCGATGCCCACGGTGACCACGGTCTGGCTGTCCCAGGTGACTAGGTTGCCGTCTTGGTCAAATACTCTTGCGATCGGCTGAGTAGGCATCAGCGAACCAGCGCGGGTAGTAATAGCCAGGCTGTTCTTGAAGCCGAGGCTGTATGGGTTACCTGGCTGCAGGGCTAGTTGCTGAGTGGTGTTGATGCCACCATTACCTGGGTTGTAACGGTAGGTAAGGGTGTAGTTCGCTACATCTCCATATAGAGCAACATTCGAGAAGGTCGCATAACCACCCTGGATAGTTGCACTTGGCGAGACACTGAAGCTTGCTGAGGCAACGCCACTAACGGAGATGGTGACCTGACCAGTTGCCGAGGTAGCTAGGTTTCCAAAGGCATCGCGAATCTCCACGGCAGGCTGAGTGCCAAACGCGAGTCGGCTCTTGGCATCGGCAGCACTTCTAACAACGCTCATCTGAGCCGGTGCTGCATGCACCACGGTGACCGAGAAGGTGTTGGATGCATTGGTCAACGCATTACCCATCCACTCCGCACGCAGTGCGACTTCATAGTCGCCTGGTCGGGCAATCATGACGTAGTTGGAGAAGGTTGCAAAACCGTTGTCGCTTGTCACCAGCGCACCCGAGTGACGCTGGAACTGAGGGGCACCCAGAGGTGAAACCGAGACTCGAACATCTACCGACGAGTCAGTTGAGGTGACGTTTCCGAACATATCCAAGACTCGGATTGAGAAGCTTGGGTAGACCGAACCAACCACATAGGAAGTGGTAGCTGGGTTACCAATAATCTCGAACTTGGTTGGATCTCCGTGAATCAACGGAACGCTTGCCGAGGTGTCAACCTGACCAGATGCTGTGGCGTTGGCATTGCCCTCAACTTCAGTGATCTTCACTCGCAGGTTGTAGGTGCCTACCGCTGCCGAGAAGCTGGCATTCGCAAATGTGACCACACCATTGGCCGCAACCGCCTCGGAGGTTGAGGCAACCACGGTCGCCCCGTTTACAAGCTCAAGCCTTACCTTGCTGACACTGTCAGCTCGGACTCTGTTGCCACGCGAGTCAACCAACTCTGCAACTGGAACTGGAGTAAACGACTTTCCAACCTGAATTCGGGTTGGTGCGCTGCTGACAAACTTGATGCCCGCAACATCGCCAGCTTCGAGAGTGATGGTGTCGGTGGCCTTGATAACCGTGCCGCTTGGGTTGGTGATGGTGTAGGTGAGTAGGTAATCCCCTACCAAACCATCTAGCGTCAGGCCAGAGCCTGCAAAGTCAATAATTCCACCGACTGCCTGAACGGTGGTTGTTCCGCTCAACGCTGGGATGGTTCCCGAGCTAGAGATCAATCCGATGGTTACTGTTGCACTGAGTGTGGAGCTTGGTCCGCTCTGAACCAGGCTGCCCTCAGCATCGAGGATTCTTAGAACCGGTAGCTGACCAAACACTCGGTTGGAACGAATTTGGGCAGACTGGGTCAGGATATCTAGCTGAGCTGCGCTTCCAGCTTGGAGTTCAAACAGCTGGCTAGCAGCAGTCTTATTGTTGACAACCTCACCGACATTGGTCGCGGTAAAGGTGATCTGGTATCCAGCGCGCGCAATCGCATTCAGCGTCAGGTTATTGAAGGTCACTAGACCAGCTACCGCTCGAGCGCTCCTGCCATTTAGCGAGGTGACGGTGTTGCTTCCAGAAGTTACGGTTGCGGTTACAACGGTCGTGCTGTCAGAGGCACGGTTGCCATATGGGTCTAGAACCTCAAGCTGAATCGCATTTCCAGCACCGTTTCGAAGTGCAACACCACTTTGTCCGGATGCGATGTTCTGGGCAGAGACAAAGCCAATGCTTGCTGGACCACCTGGCTCTACAGCGAAGTTTTGAGGATCCGATTCAGTGTTGAATCCAGCTACCTTGAACCTGACCGAGTACACCGCATTCGCATTTGGCGAAAGTGTGGTCGAGATGTTGTTGAAGGTGGCAATTCCGTTTACTGCTGCAACCTCGAAGCTGGCTGTCGCATTTTGACCAGCGTCATAAATCACCGCACTCACAGTTGCCGCAGCAGTGGTGGCATTACCCCACGCATCCAAGACCCGTGCAGTTGGGCTTGGCGCAAAGATCGCACCAGCAGCAACCAAGCTTGGAACCTGCACTGTGCCAGAGGTGGTGACCCTGTCTGCAGCACCTGCCGTGATCCTCACCGTTGAACTCAAGCTAACGCTGGTTCCAGTCAGGACAAATCTGATCGGGTGACTTGTTGTTGCAACCGCACCAATCACAGCGTTTGAAAGTGTTGCTCGACCAGCATCGACACCCGAATCTCCAAGATTCTGAGTAATGGTCGCTGAAGTGATTGTCGCGGGGGAAACGTTGTTGCTGGTTGAGTAGGACAGCGCGACCTGGCGAGAGTTTGTCCAAGAAGCGCCTGGTCTACTCCAGTCGGTGACCAGGTTGCCAAATCGGTCGCGAAGTGCAACTCCAAATGCCTGAGCCGATGAAGTTCCAGCAGTCATGGAGGACGGACGAGCCTCAACAGTTATTGCAGCTGGCACATCGTGAATTAGTCGGATGCCCGAAGTCTCTGCAGATTCGAAAGTATCGGTTTCGAACTTCAGCCTGTATAGGGTTGCGCTTGCATTCGCGACGGACGCTGGTGTTACCTGACCGGTTAGTACCAATCCCGAGAAGGTTGCAACACCATTGGTGACTCGCATTTGAGTGGTTCCGGTAATTGCGCCATCGACACCAACAACCTCCACGCTCACAACAGTCGAGCTATCTCCGGTGGTGATGTTGCCGGCCGCGTCTCTTAGTCGAATCACTGGATCCTGAGGAAGTGCAGCACCCTCGACCAAACCGTTGACCGAATCGGAAACAATGGTGATTCTTGAACACTGCAGGCCTGCCTGATCAACAACCGCACCGATTCGAGACGTGATGCCAGTCGCAAAGAAACCAGCCGGACACAGACTTGCGGTCTTGCCCGCTGTGCTGCCAACAATTTGAACTACAGAAGAGTCCGTCAGGCTGCCACAGCGAATCGCCACTTCACCTGCATATCCATTTGGTGAAACGGATACGTAAAAACCGGTAATCGCGAGCCCTGCAGGACAGTTCTGGGTCACATCAAAAGTTGATCCCTCTTTACGAGCTTCGATAGTGGTCCTGGATCCAACAAGCGAACCGTCTCCATCCACTCGAATACACTCACCAGCAAGGTCTCTGGATGCGCTGCTTGCGTAGTCACCCGAGTAGAAAGTATTCAAAACGAAACCAGTAGGACAGCTGACGTTGTTTGGTCCTCCGCCAGAACCACCGACTGGAGCTGTGTTCTGAACATCACTGAACGAAGCAACGCGCCAGTTCGGCTGCTGCAGAATCTCAAACTGGGTTGCCACACCGTGGCGAAGGCTGAACTGACCAGACGCCACTGAGATTGACCTGCCCGCAACGGTTGCGCTAAAGACGAGTCTGTGAGAGACCGCATCGCTTCCCTGGAAGAACAGGGAGTCAAATATCGCCTGACCGTTAGTTGAGGTGACTGTCGCAGTTGTAGCGCCAACGAATTGTGCCGCCTGGTCCGACGTGGAGACAGTGGCAGTGATTGCGGTCGAGGCAGCACCCGAAACAGGGTTACCGAAAGCGTCACTTACTACTACCTTACTACTACAACAGGAACCAGCTTGCTTGGAGGGGTGAACCTAAGGAAGACAGTTCCAGATCCACCTGCGCCACCAATGGTCCTTTGGTTGGTTCCGTTGACGCCGCCACTAGAGCAGTCGTGTGCGGAACCACCACCACCACCGCCGCCTGTGAAGGCAGTACCTGGCTGGCCAGTATCAGAGCAAACTACACCGCCAAAGTTGTAGGCGGCACCCCTGCCACCTCCGCCAGCACCACCCGAGGCACCAGCGGTTGAACCAGCAAATGCGTTAGTTCCTCCTCCACCTCCACCACCGACGGTTACGTTGAGGCCGATGTAGCCGTTGAGGTTTACTCCGTCACCACCAGCGGTTCCGTGGGCGTGGTTCGGATCCTTAGCTCCATCACCACCCTTTCCACCACCGAGGGCTTGCCCAAAAGATCCGGCTGCTGGAACGGTACCCAGCTGATTCTTCCAATCCGTGGTGGTGGCCGCTCTTCCGGCTCCAGCATCGAGAACAAGATCAGAACCTAGCTTGACAGTTGTGTTCTGGCCGTTACCACCGCTAATCAGAGAACCGTAATCGCTCTGGCTTCCACCGGCTCCAATGTCAACCACAATGTTGCGAGTGGTTGAGACTGACAGCGAGCCTAAATACCTCACCTCACCACCTGAACCACCTGGGCGACCATCAGTTCCACCGCCACCACCGCCACCTACTGCAACGATCGCAACACTCGAAACTCCCTGAGGGATCGTGAATGTCTGCTCCGCGGTAGATCTGAACTGGACCACGCAGTCACCGCCAGCAAGCTTGGTGACCACAGAGTTGCTTGGACCCAATGGACATACAGCGGCAGTCTGACCAGATGAGGTGATTTGGCCAAGGTGCTCACCCGAGACGAATGGGCCCTGAGGTTGCTGGGTGATTCGCAGATCGGCGGCTGCTCCGGCTGTGATTGTCAGGTTCTGAGAGATGCTCGTGCTCGGGTTAGTAATCGCATAGGAGAGCGAGTAGCTTCCGACTCGCCCACCGATCGCAATGTCACTGAAGGTGGCCACACCAGCAGTGGCTTGAATTGTCATCTCGGTGGTTCTAACTCCAGCTGCAAATAGCCCCGCGGACTGGCCCACGACGCTAGTTGGGAGAATTCTCAATGTCACGTTGCTGTTTGCACCGGAACCAGAAACCACCCTGTTTCCGAATGCATCACGAAGCTCGACAGCTAGCTGGTTAGAAACTGAAGTTCCCGCTGCGATCGAGAAAGATGATGGGCTGATCAGCTGAATGGATGCAGGGTCACCGTTTGCAACTGTGACCGTTGTCGATCTAGTCGAAGTCAGCGATGCTCCTGAAACCTCAATGGTGTAGCTGGCAGGTGATGCGGAAATCGCAACAGCGCTAAAGGTTGCAATGCCATTAGAGGCGGTCGCTGTTGCGTTGATGACGCTGCCGGTCACATTGCCACCCGAGGTGTTTCTAAGGGCAAGAGTTAGACCGACCTCAACACCTGTGTTTACTCGATAGTTGTCCTTATCGAGAACTTCAACCGAGAAGTCAGCCATAGCGGCATTGATTACCGCGCTGGTGCTTGGCTGCTGAACGAAGCGAAGTCTTGCTGGGTTACCAGATCTGATCTCAAATGCCCTGGTTAGGACAGCATTGGCCTCAAAGCCTTGGACGAAGTAACGAAGGCGATATCCGGTGTTTGGCGCAACCGCATACTTGCGATCTGCAAATGTGTGGGTGCTGCCGGTTGCTGCAACCACAGCCTGAGACTCAGAAACCGAGTTACGCCACAGCTGTATCACAATGTTGGATGCGGTCGAGACCGGGTTGTCCCAAGCATCGAAAATGTTCACAGCACCAGGGCTGAATGTGATGTCAGTCTGAACCACAGTTGGCGATTGAGTGACAATCACAAGCTTGGTCGCGGTTCCAGCTTCGAGGTTGACCGACTGCCTTCCAGATACGAGAGAGCCTCTTGTGCTTTGAGCATTGAATAGCAAGTTGTAGCCGTTATTGGTTGCAACACCGCTGAGCACCAAATTGTTGTTGGTGAAGTTCGCCACTCCATTTACGGCGGTGGCTCCCAAGGTGCCTGAAATTCCAACCGCGGTAGCCGAGACCGTAACTCGAAGAGAAGCGTCTGAGCCGGTAGTAACCGTGTTTCCAAAGCGGTCCACTATTCGAGCGCGAATAAAGCCACTACCTACAGCATCGAGCGCTGATTGCTTGGCTAGATAATCTGCGTAGCTAGCCTGTGCACCTTCAACTCGCGAGAAGCCTACGTTGTCGATGAACAAAACATCGCCGTCGTAAGGGATCACTACCCTGTTTATGAACTTTCCGGCTGGAGCAACATAAGAGACATTACAGTCTGGAGCAACACAGAGATTGCCCCAACCGTCTGGATTAAGGAACGTTCCAGTCGATCCATCTGTAAATTCAACCGATACGGTTTGATTTCCACTTCTTCCAGTGGTGATGAACTGAATTCTGTTTGAGGTGCTATTTGGTGGGATGATGTGAAGATCCGGACCCGTCGGTGACGAACCGAAACCAACCCAAATGTAGCCGTTAGTGATGCGAGTTGTCCCGCTAGAGCCAAGATTGGTAGTTCCGTTGAGAAGGAACCGAATGTTGACTCCAGATACCAGGCCAGTATCCGTGAACTGCTGAAGTCTCAAACTTGATGAAACTGCGGCATTGTAGGTAGACAACGCGGTATCCCTGTCAGAAAGGGCCTGAGCATAGCCATTGACCTGGGATGGATCGAAGGTAAAAATCTGGCCAGCCTTTGGAGTAACTAGTCCACTGAGTTCAATCTGTAGGTTTGCAGCAACATCGTTGGTGACGGTGACCGAGTGTGAAACCGATACGTTGTTGATTGATGCAACGCTGCCGTTGGTGGCGGTGAACTTGAGGCTGTAATTGCCTGGAGCGGCAATCAAGTTGAAGCGATCGAAGGTGACAAGACCGTTTGATGCGATTGCTGAGACGTTTGAAACTGTGGTGCCATTTGCGGTGCTGATGGTGACAACGGTTGAGTTGTCAGTGGTCACACGGTTACCAAATGCGTCCTGGATCTCCAAAACGCTGGTTGGCATATTCGTGCCGGTGACCAGGGTGCTCGGAGGTGAGGTCTGCCAGGTCAGCACGCTTGCATCTGCCACGGTCACAACAAACGGTGATGAGGTAATTGGATCGAAGTTGCTAGCGGTAAAGACGATGCGGTAGCTACCAGGTGTGGCAACAAAGTTGAAGTCTTGGAAGCTAGCAACACCGGAGTTGTCGAAGGTCACACCGGTCTTATTGATAGTGCTTGCAAGCGGCGAACCGGTGGAGCTAACCAGCGTTGCAGTTGCCGTAGCGCTACCGCTGACTGTTACCTCGTTGTCAAATGCATCTAGCAGTCGAATCTGCGGAGCGGTTGGGAAGTTGGCACCGGTCTTCTTATTGACCGGCTGCTCCTTGATCTGAATCTTGGCCGCAGCACCTGCAGTTAGAACTATCTGCTGGGTGGTGGAAATGGTGTTGCCATTCTCGGTGAGCGAGTAGGTCAACTGATAGGTACCGGCAGCACCCGAGATTCCAACCCCGGCGAAGTTTGCAACGCCATCAACCGAAGCGCTATTGCTGGAACCGAAGGTGGCGATCTGGTTGACACTCATGTTTACGTTAGCGCTGGTTGGAACAACGCTTCCGTCTAGATCTTTAGATCTAATGATTGGCTGGGTCGAGAACGCCTGTCCTGCCTTCGCTCCCGCTGCTGCCCTAACCACCTCAAGGCTGTTTACAGCACCAGGGGTAATCGCAAACTGCGATGAAACTCCGCCAAGGTTGCCGGCTAGCGAGACTCCGCCTCGCGAAGCACTTAGTACCTCTAGTGAGTAGGTGCCGGCTAGAGCACCAAGTCTCAAACCATCGAAGGTGACATAGCCTCCGGCTGCTTGCTTGGTGATGCCGGTAGCCAGGTTTGGAGTCACAACCGCACTCACCGAACTCAGAAGTCTCAGGGTGACATTGGTTGTTGAGTCGTTGGTTATGTGGTTACCAAAGGCATCGAAGATCTTTAGCCTTGGCGCAGTCATGGTTGCGCGAGCAACCACATTGCTCGGCTGAACATCCCAGGTCAAAGAGTGAGGGGCTGCCGGGCTAACCACAAACTGTGATGAGGTGACGGTAGCAAGCGGTGACGAACTTTGGTCAACAAAACCGATCTCATAGGTTCCGGCTCTAGTGAAGCCCAGGTTGGCAAAGCTGACTAGACCACTTGAGGCACTAACCGGGCTAGATAGTGAGCTGAAGTTGCCCTCTGTAAATCTGGCGCGCAGAGTCAGTGCATTGTTCGAGGTGACACGGTTGCCATAGGCATCCAAGACCTCAACCTGAACTGCAGGCGAGAAGGTGCCACCGGCGATGATGTCAGAAGGCTCTGAAACCACGCGCATGCTTGCTGGTGCTCCAGGCTGCAAGGTGAAGTTGTTGATTGCTGCAGAGATCGTCCTGGACTCAGTTTGACCCTGAACTGCAACCGAGAATTCAATTGTGTAGTTGGTTCCGGTTCGACCAGCGATGGCGAGGTTACTGAAGGTTGCAGATCCTGCGTTTGCTCTGGCGGAAGCGCCGGAGAGGATCTGACCCTGGGGGCCAGTAATGGTTGCAGAGATGGTCGCAGATGCGAACGGTTCAACGGCAATCGCATTTCCACCATCGTCGATCAGGGTGACCATTGGTGCTTCGAAGACATTGCCACCTGCGCTACCGGTGCGGTTCGACCACTGGATTCTCAGGCTCGATGGCTGCGAGGAAAGTAGCTGGTAGTTACCGGTGGTGACGGAGTCGACCAAGTCAAAACCGCGGAATACCTGGAAGGTGACCGGGTAGTTTCCGGGTGAACCGACAAACCTCAAGTTATTAAAGGTTGCAGTTCCGTTGACCGCGTTGGAAATAGTTGAACCACCAAGCTGAGCACTCGCAGACGCGGTTGCCTGGAAACTGTAATCGCCAGCGAGAGTGTTTCTGGCATTTAGGGTCTGAGCGTAGGCGTCAATCAGGTTCAAACGTGGGTTTGGATTCACGGTTGAGTTTTGGTAAACGGTGGTTGCCTCTACTCCTGGCACCTGTGATGCACGAGCCGATACCGCAATACCAAACACTGGAGTCACACCATCTACCACCTCAGGGGTGTAGTTGGCGGCAAGCTGAGAGAACTGCACGTTACCGGCACTGAGGTTAGAGCTGTTTAGCGCAAGCTTGGAAGCGGTTGACCCAGCGAAACTTGAGCTCAGGCGAATCGATCCACCAGCCTGAACAGCCAGGTTGCTCACACTCAGTGGACTCGTCACACCTGAAACTTCGTTGGTCACAGAACCGGCGGTCACAAGCTTGAGGGTGTTGGAACCGACCTGGTCACGAACCAAGGTGTCCTCGACGCTAATTGCACCCGCGTTTGGAGCACCAATTCTCAAGAATGCACCGGTCACCCTGGATAGATCAGTGGTTGAGATGTTCAGGGTGTTGGAGGCTGCTGTGTTCTTTGCGGCAGCAGTCAAAATTCGAATTGCAGTTCCAGAGGTTGCCGATCCAATCTCAACAGCACCAGTTCCAGCTGCCACGGTTGCCGAGGAACCGAGGGTTAGGGAGTTGGCACGAATCTTCACAGCACCGCCATTGCTTTGCAGCGAGCTTGTGCCATTGAAGCCGGTAGTAAGTCTCAGATCGACATCTGCCCCCGATGCCGTCGCTGCGATTGGAGCATTGGCATTCAGCTGGGAAGCATGGATGGTGATTGTGCCGGGGACTCGAATCGCTGCAGAAATGGTCAACTGGTTGAGCGACTGGGTAGTGATAGTTCCCGCTTTACCAATTCGAACGTTTACAAAGTCACTGACAGTGCTGGCCCAGTCGAATACCGCTAGACCTGATCCGGCCTCGAAGCTCTGACCGCTTGGTTCGATTACTAGGTTTCCGGTACCGGCCACCACCGACCCGCTTGCACTGATTCGCTTGGCAACCATTGAGACGCTTGCCGATGTGGTTGCTCCATTGCGTGCGGTTCCAACTCCGGAGTTGTTTTGTAGGAGCAGAATCGAAGTTGGTGAATTCAGGTTCACATCACCGTTCGTCGCAACGTTTGAAGTTACTAGAGCAACACCGGCGTGACCATTTGAGGTGTCAACCGACTTGTTTCCAGTCAAGGTGATGCGACCGGTGTTGCTGAGCACATTGGAATTGCGAAGGGTTATAGCTCCCCAGTCATTTGTTGCGGTCTGAGTTCCGGCCAGGCTGATCTCACCGGTAGAGGTTTGAATTCTGGAGTTATCGGTTAGACCGATACCTCTACCTCCCAAAGCCGAGTTACCAATCAGGCTGACGTTTCCGGAACTCGCAACAATCGCAGAGGTAGTGAGGTCGATACCGTGGGCACTGCCGTCAACACCAGAGGCTGCGAATCGACCATTCAGACGAACGTCTCCGAGACCAGTTGTAATCGTGGAGCCAACCAGACGAATACCTGGGTTGGCACCAGAACCAAAGGCACTGCCCGCTGGAATCTGGAAGCTGCGGTTATCAAAACTGATGGTCTCTGAAGTGTTGCCACCACCGAGATAAACCGGAGCACCAGCGGAAGTGGAAGCGGTTGGGCTGAATGTCGTGCTGATCAATCCGGTGTGGGCAATAAAGCCGTTGTTTGCAGCCGTGAAGTCAGACCACAGAATCACTGGTGAACTGTTGGCACGAATGTTTCTCGCACCTAAAACCTGAATGCTGCCGTTGGCCCTAATTAGAACGTGGCCACCGGGTTGGGTAGTGGTGATGGCGTTTTGATCTGCGGTGCTGTTAAGAACAAAGCTGCCGGCAAAGAACTCGACTGCTCGACTGACTGTCAGCGAACCATTATTGAAGGTGATGTTTGCCGCGTTTCCAGGCTTTCCATACCTAAAGGTCGCTGGAGTAGAGGTGAAGGTCTTCGAGAAGATGAAGCGGTCAAACATCTCAGTGCCATTGAACGAGTTGTTTACCGGCTCGAGGACAATGTCACCAGTTACATCAAAAACCACCTTCGGCTCAAAGATTGCTTGCCAAGCTGAAGAGAAGATTCGGTCAGACTGGACGATAACGCCACCGGAGTTCGTGTTTCGCAGTGTCACACCGTGAGGGGCCCAGAACCCCTGGTGGTTAGTACCACGGGTAACACCAATTATTCGAATCGAATCCGAAGCTGGGTTGGTGGAGGAGACGACGTATCTTCCGGCTGCAGTATTTGCTTCGGTGTTAACAAGGTTGGTGTCTGTTGCGTAGGCGTTTAGCAGCACACCACCACAGGAGACAACGTTCTGAGCGTTCTGGCACTCACCGTGCAGCAGCACCTTGCCACCATTGGCTTCGATGGAGCTCGTGACAGCAGCTGAACCCATGGCAGTAATTCCGTAGGAGATGCCGTCGGTGCCACCCCAAATGCTCACGTTCTCAGTGGCACGACCGCGCATGATGATGTCTCCACCACCGGAGCGAACATTGGTGCTCGAGTTGTTTGTGGTTGCGAAGCCGAGCGAGATTCCAGAGGTGAATCCGTTTCCGTATCCTGCGCTTCCCACGTTTCCGAGGAAGTTACCCCAACCGTAACCCTCGGCAAAGCCCGCTGGCACAGTGCTGTTTGGACCGGTGGTTGCCTTTGGTGAAGTTGTTGAAGCTCCACCACCTAGATAGATGTCGGATCCACCAGTTGTTCTACAGCTTTGGAAGGTTGCAGTTCCGTTCGCCACAGCACTGAAGCTGGTTGCAGAACAGATGTTGGCACCGTCAGCCAGTCGAATCACACCTTCAGTGTCAGATGCGTTGGACCAAAGAACAATGGAGCGGTTATTCGCATCGAAGCGGCTGGCAGTGGTAAAGATGCTCTTTCCAGCCTTCACCCTGATACCTGACGCGTTTGTATCACCTGAGAGGTTCAACGAGCGGATGTCAGCGTTTAGGTTGACGTCGCGACCATAAACCTCAATCGACTTGTTAGCAGTCATCAGGTTTCGGATGAAGGTGTCGTACGTGGCCGCTGCGTTGTCGATACCGAGTCGAATGGTCTCTGGAACCAGAGTCGAGAAGTTGGCGTAGAAATCAATATTCGAAGCGAAGTTGTTGCCGCTCGATGGCTCATAGACAACGTTTCCGTTGGTGCGGTGAACCAGGTATCTGCTATCCCCGTAGAACGAAATCTGGTTACCCCGAACCGTAATATCTGCCGAGGATGTTGTGACTGACGAGGTAGCACAGTTGAAGTTGTCCTGCATACCGGATGTGGTGCAGGAACCAAAGGTGTTGTAGCCCAGCGCCGCATACCAACCGCTGAATCTGGTTCCACGCTGACCACCATCGAGCACGATTGGACCGGTTGGGGAAAGGATCGAGGTTCCGTTCACCTCAAGACCAAAGTAAGGCGAGTTGACGTTGTTGGATGCACTCATCACAACGCCACCTTGACCCATGGCCTGGATGTCAATTCTCTGGCTCGAGTAGTTGTTGTGGAAACCAGAGAGGATTCCAGCATCACCGGTGGTGCCTGGGGTTGCAGCCTCGATACGAATCGCAGGGTTAGTGTTTGCACTCGAGTAAATTCGGACGTTACCCGCTGCGGCGTGACCAATCTCCATACCGCGAGAGTTGATGTTTGCGGCGTTGTTGACCAACATCTCAATTGCACCAGAGCCTGCAACTATCGACTTGTTTGGTCGAACGATTAGCGAGATCGGTCCTGACATTCCAGAGGACGCACGCATACGAATGTTTCCACCACCGGAGTAAATGGTGTTACCCCAGGAGCTGTTTCCAAGTTCAATTCCAGGCACTCCGCTGGTAAGCGTTCTAGCGAATCCAGTTGGTCCTAGAGAGTCGGTTGCTGAGCCAGCAGCGAAGACAATGTCACCACCGCCTGTGGCATTGCGGTGACCAGAGGGCAAGGTGAAGTCAGAGTTCATCGACGGCATGACGTCGTTCGCACCCATGGCGCTAACTACGTTGATACCGTCTTGCATGCTGATGAATGAGTTCTGAGCTGCGTTGTTTGCCGCTCCAGACCAGAAGGTAATGTCACCGTTATTGGTGTAGTAGCCGCTACCAGGACTTCTATTTCTGAGGTAGATCTCGCGGCTGGACTTTAGAAGAATTTCGTTACCCACACCGGTCGCACGCATTGGACCTGATGCTTCGATGTAGCCACCGTAAATTCTGTGTGGACCGGTTCCGTACACCTCACCGAGCAACAAGGTCGCAACCGATGGTGTGGTGTCGCGACCAACGGTCAGAGCGCCAATTCCAAACATCTTTGCGTAGATATATGGGATGTCACGGAACTGACTTGAAACCGGAAGCACCGTTACATCACCGCTGGAGTGAATTACCCAACGGTTGTCATCTGGAGAGAAGACTCGGTCTGCATCGATCAAAACAGCTGCTGAGGATGAGGTAACGGTTGCGTCTACGTTGAGGAAGGTATTGGTCTGACTTACGCGAGCCACGGTAGAAGTGGTAAAGCCACCCATGTAGACCGGAGCACCATATGCACCGCCACCGAGATAAACTCCGTCATTTCCAGCGTTCGAACCAAAGTAAATCGGTCCGGTTCTAGAGAACAGGGAGGTTCCCGCAAGTTCTATGGTGTAGCCCGTTCCGGTGGTTCGATTAGCTAGCAGGCTAATGCCACCCTGGCCCCTTGCTTCAAGAAGAATGTCGTTCGCATAGGAGCCAACCCAACCACTGTAGATAGCTCTTCTTGAGCTTGCATGCTCGATGGATCCGTTGATCTCAATCGCAGGTGAACTGGTTTGGGAAGAGCCACCAGCTGCAAAGATTCTCAGTCGGTTTCCGCTCGTTCCAAAAAGCTCAACACCGTGATTATTGGAGTTTCGACCAACACCCTCAATCTTGACTGTTCCATTGCCGGCGTTGATCAAACCACCACTCAGATAAACACCGTAGGTGTTAGCTGCAGCTCCAGAGCCACGGCCCTTCAAAATAATGTTTCCACCACCGGAGAAGAGCTGGGTTGTGGCGTTATTGCCGTCAAATGTAATGGCGTGCTCACCACCGTTGAGACCCTCTGCAAACCCGGTAGGGATGCTTCCGCTCATCGAGGATGCACCGGCAAAGATGATGTTTCCGCTTTGGGTGTTGTAGTTCACCTGACTTGTGCCGTTAGCGGTATTGAAAATGTTCCCCGAACCAATTTGGATGTGTCCGGCACCGGTGTTGTCGGCATTAGAACCAAGCAGAATGTTTCCACCGTTGGTTTGGAAACGGTAGCCACCAGCGCGGTTGTAGATCATGTCCTCGGAGTAGATCCTGAGGTCTTGATCTCTTCCAGTCACTGTTACCGAGCCATCGGCATATGTGATGGTTTCAGATCGAACAGTGAACTGGCCACCTGAGATGATCGGCTGATACCAGCGAACAGTTCCACCGTTTATCTCAACCGGACCGGAGGTAGAGAAGGCTCGGTTGATTTCGATGTAACGAGTTCCGTTGTAGCCAAGTCCATCGCCGCTACCTGGAACGAAGTTACCGATCTTGAATCCGGCTGGAACGTTTTGGGCATTGCCAATTTCAGTCAGTGATCTTGGGAAGTAGATATCCGAATCAAAGTTGTTTCCGGTTGATGGCTCCAAAGAGATTCGACCGTTGGTGTATAGGTAGGTGTATTCCTCAGCGATTGTGTATGAGGTGGTGATTCGAATATCCGCGCTGGATGAGGTCACCGGTGAGTTTGGAGCAGCACCCAGGTAGCTGGCTCTAACTGAGGAACCGTTGAAGTAAATAGCCTTGTTGCCGGTGTGGATGTCGATAGATCCGGTCTCTGCCAATAGGTTGGCGCGAAGCATCACACCATAGGCATAGGTGCGCTGAACAACATCGATGTCGATACCAGCCCGACCCCAAATGTTTAGCTGTCGGTTGTTAGCAATTGCGTTGGCAGTTGGACTCCAGCTGCTACCACCGTTTTGATCAATCGCTGCTGAGGTGTTTGCAAGGTTCTGGGCATTACCTTCGTCTAGGTATAGACCCCAGGTCGAACCAGAGGTCTGGTTGTTCACGCGCAATGTGACGGCAGGAGATTGGGTGGCTTGGGAGATAAAGAAGCTACCCATAACGGTGCCACCATTTAGGTTCAAACGCATACCCATTGGGGCAGCGGTTCCGAAGGTGTCACCGACCATCTCAATACGTCCGGTTCCAGACTGAACGTTGTTTCCGGCGAAGCCAACCAAACCATGTCCTGCACCCTGGTTGGTGGCACCACGCATGATGATGTCTCCACCGGATGCAAAGATCCTGATGTTGTCTCGAATAGCCGATGAACCAAGCTGGACACCATTTGGATAGGTTCCGTTGTAACCCGTGGCTACTCCACCCGGCACCTCGACACCATCGGAAACAGTCGGTAGACCACCAGCTAAGTAGATATCTCCGCCGTTGGATCTGATGTCGACAAAGTTTGGAACCTGAACAACACCCTGAGATCTGCTTTGCGCATTTGCCCAGAGCACTAAGTTGCCGTTGTTGCTTCGAAGCTCGGTGTAATCATTTGCGATACCGGAGGAAACCAAAACATCTCGGTTTGCCTTAATGACAAGCGAAGAGGTTGGTCCACTGAGTCGGATATCTTGTTTTACTAGAGCATCCTGGCCAGCATCCAGAAGCAGAGAGCCTGCGGTGTTTGACGAGCTAATTGGAGTCTGAATATCAACATTGCCTGTCGTGGCTATCAGTCGAACCTGCAAGCCCGAATTGATTCTGGATGTTACGTCACTGACTCTAAGCACTGCATCCAGTACCGATGGGTCCGCATAGAAATCACCCTGCACCCACCAACCGGGAGTCGATTGCAATAGCTGAGAGTCTGGAACGATCGTTACGGAAGAAGGACGCTGCAAAACCTGAATCGATTGCTGGGCAGGTAGCAAACCTTCGGCCGAGTAAACAATCTGAGTGAGCCTGTTGGTTCCTACCCAGAGATCTTGACCGGTGAAGTCGGCAACACCATTTACCGCGGTCACAGTTTTTGAGACAAAGACCTGGCTCGATCCGCTCATCACAGAAGCGGTTACCTGAATTGAAGAAGTAACTCGGTTACCAGCAGCATCAATGACGTGAACGATTGGCTGCACCAGGAACGGAGCTGTGTTGGATGCAGTGGTTGCCATTGCTGCAGGGCGAACCACTGCCAATCCGTTGGCAGCCTGAGATGCAACGTAGCGAATCAGGACGACTCCAGAGCCTCCGGCACCACCGTTCTGACAGCTAGCGTCTCCACCACCACCGCCGCCACCGGTGTTGTTCAGGCCATTGTTACCAGTGAACTGCGGGCTGAATCCGCCAGCTCCACCGCCACCCTTACCACCAACACCGCTGAGCCAGGCATTTCCGGACCATCCCGAGCCACCACCTGCACCACCAAAGAATCGAGTGGTTCCGGTGAAGTTGGTTGAGTATCCATTTCCACCGTTGGCGCCAGCACCGTTGAAAGCACCCATACCACCAGCAGCACCTGCGTTTCCTCCGGTACCAGCGGCACCGCCGGAGCCAACGGTCGCATTTCGAACCGTTCCGTTGCAGAGGTTTCCAGACCAGTAGGTGGTACCGCCGGAACCACCGTTTGCAGTCAAAATCGTTGCGCTGTTGGAGGACTTGATAATCGAGTTACCACCGGCTTGTCCATTACGCAAAGCTGTGTTCACGTTTTGACCACCGGCACCACCGGCACCAACCGTGATCTTCAAAGTTTTGTTATTGCCGGTCGTGGCCAATCCAGCCAAGAAGGCGGAGCCACCACCGCCACCACCGCTTCCGACGTTGTTTCCTCCACCGCCACCACCACCGACGGCATAGACATCGAACTGGCTGACGCCATTAGGGAAGGTGTAGTTGCAGTCGGTGCCGGTGGTGAATTCGTGAATGGTGTATGCAACACCATTGATGGTCTGGGTGTAGGTGATCGGCTTACAGTTATCGGCCTGACCAGCTTGTTGGGTGGAGCCACCATTGGATCTGAGGATCAGACGCTCAAAGCCGCTATAGGTTCCAGTAATCGTTCCTAAACGCCAACCACCGTTTAGGTTTCCTCCTGAAACATGCCAACACAATCTGTGTTCCGGGTTGACGCTTGCCGTGTCACAGGTGCTTCGAGAGGTTGCATCGCCAGCGCGAACAAAACCAATCGACCAGTCATTCGCGTAGTACCAACCGATGCCATTTGCAATTGTTGTGGTTTGAGTGGTACCGACGTTGGTAAGAACCGATGTGCGAGGAGCGGCACCAAGCAAGCTGAGTGTTGGTGAGCCGTTTACTCGACCCGCATACATCAGGTACTCGCCCTGACAGTTATTCATGATTGTGTTGAGTGCGATACCAGAGAGTTCATAGCCACCCTGGTAACAAATCTCCCAGCCACCAGCTAGAACATCAGCAAGTGGAACGTTGTTCTGCGGACCAAATGGGTAGTAGAAGTTTCCGCCGGCCTGCTCTGCAACGGCGAAGCTAACCGCTACAACACCCGATCCACCATTGCCACCAAATTGGCTAGTAGCCCAGTTACCGACGCAGGAAGTGCCGCCACCGCCACCGCCACCGCCACCGCCGGATCCGGTGTTGCCAATTGCGTTAGTCGCAGGTGCAGTGGCTCCAAAGGCGGTGCCGCCGGCACCCTTACAACCCTTGGCAGATCCACCGGCACCGAAATACTGCAAAGTTCTGGTTTCAGCCGAGTAGACACCTGGTCCACCGGTTCCACCAATACCAACTGAGCCTGATGCAGCAGTTCCCGCACCCAGAGCACCACCACCGGCACCAGCGGAGAAGAAGTTTCCATTTACGCCAACTGCGGGGGAACCGCCTCCCCCAAAGTGGGCAGATCCATTGGCTCCGTTGACTTGATACATGGCTGCGCCACCACCGGAAGCACCAACACCTGGTAGATCATCGCTGCTTGTTGCCGGGGCTGCGAAAACACCGCCGCGGCTTCCACCTCGACCACCACCGGCAGATTCAATTGAGCCCAGCCTGGTTGGCATACCGTTTGTGGCTGGATATTGAATTGCATCCCCGGAGTTCTGTCCTCCGCGACCACCTACACCCACAACCACGGGCATACTTTGCCCAGGAACTACTGGAACATCATTGAGGTCTTGGACTTGACCTCCACCTCCACCACCTCCGGCGTAGCCGGTACTACCACCGACACCTCCACCACCACCGCCACCGACGACGAAGGCGTGTAGTGAGGTGACACCTGATGGCACGCGCCATGCTCCATCGCGAGTGATGTAGGTGCGAGGGAACACAAAGGTGGTGAGGTAATTGCCACCGGTAGGGTTCAGCACCTGCTTTACATCGGTTGCGCCAAGGCTTCCGAGAACCCTGAGGTTCGTGCCAGCCGCTGCTCCAGCAGCCATGTTTTCAACAGAGCCGGATTGGGCATCGTTGAAGTCATAGTAGGCAGCCAGTCCAGCACCAGATGCACGAGTGTGCATCTGAGATTGAATTTCGGCCTGAGTTCGAGCGGTGTTCCAGACTCTAACCTCATCGACTCGACCAACAAAACCTTCGGTCAGTGAGTCTCTGCGGTTTTGAACCGAAAAGTCAGTACCAGCGTTCAGAACGTTTGGAACTGAGCTTGCGTTGTTGATGGTGTAAACCTGCTGGCCATCAACGAACAGGGTAAGGATCGTGCCGTTTTTAACCCAGGCAACGTGTTGCCATTCGTTCATTCGGGCACGAATGTTGGTGTCATTCCACCACCACTGCAGGTTGGTTCCCATCATCGCCCAACCGTGGGTTCCATTGGAGTTCACACGGAAGAGGAAGTTGTTTACCTTACCCACCCAGGTACAGCTGCCGCTTGAACAGGAGGTTGGATTAATCCAGCCCTCCACGGTCGCGGTTGTACCCATGCGCAGAGCAGGGGCATCAGGCGCCCAAGCGTAGTTGTTGGATGGAGAGGAAACGTTGGATGAGAAGTCCACCGGTTCGCCACCGGGAACAGCTTGCGCCTGAGGCTCGGGAGCAAGCAGATTCGGGGTGGCGGCGGCGAATAGACCAATGAAGGCAATAATCGTGATGCGACGAACCCAGGAACCAAAGCTGGCTCCCCGGAAATGCCTCATCAACGAGCGCATAGCGCCACTTACCTCCGCCAGCGTTCACTCGTCAGTTAGTGCTGGTCGTATAAGGCTAAGAGTCAAAAAACAAGCTCGCAACCGCCATGTTCGGTTAACCGAATGCAAATAGCAGGTTTGGCGAACAAAGTTCCCAAATTGCCCTAAATTCCACCTTCGAGTCGCTCAGTTGTCAGAACCAGGCGGACCTGGCCGCGCTTGAACTCGCTCTCGCCATCGCGCCATACCCAGCTTCTGCTGACCTCGACACTCGGGTACTTCTTTTCGACAAAAGCACAGACTCGATCGGCTCGCTTCTTTGCTAGGCGAATCTCGGAGAGCTTTGCCTTGGTAGGGATAGAACCAATACACCTCACTGTGTCAGCACCCGGAACCTTGTCAAACAGGGCTTGAATTCTCGAAGTGTTCAGGCGTCCAAGGGTGGTGGATTGACCGAGGAATCCATCCACAAAACCACGAATTGACTTGAGCCTCTCTGGCTCAGGGGCATAGGTAAAGGCATCAACGATGGTGACCCTGCCGTTGGTGCCAAGCATCAATAGGTCATAGGTTCCGGCAGGGTTGGCTGGCAGTTCAATCATGAGCTGAGAGTCAGTGATAAACGAGAAGCTGATCGCCTTGCCGTTTAGCAACATGGCATCGACTCCGCGAAGCCTTACTCCCTCAACTCGAACAGTTGCACCCTGAAGCGGAATGACCCTGGTTGAGTAGCTGGTAATTGCTGGGGTCTTGATGACTAGCTCGGAGCCACCACCCAAAAGAACAGGTCGTGGCGGTGTCGGAGTGGTGTGCTGCGAGGAGGCTGCGGTACCAAAACCGATTGAGTTTCTAGCTCGAACCTCGATGCGGTAGGTGGTGGATTGCAGCAATGGCGAAATCTCACACATCCGAGTGGTGATGTTGGCGCAGATCACCTGGCCATTGGAACGAAGTTCGTAATCCAGAACCGGGTAACCACCATCGAAGTCAGGAGCTCCCCAGCTTGCAATGATCTTGGTTGGGTCGGTGGTGTCCAGGGTCAGCTGAGTAGGCGCGGAAGGCGCGCCAAGTCCAAGCTTCACACCCATGGCAGTGTTGATGGTCTGCGAGGTCGAGTGCTCATCGGTGATGGTCACAACGCGTATCTCATAGCCAGTCTGCGAGCTGGCAACAGCCTGCGACTGAGAAGAGGCAAGACGGATAAAGCCAAGTGGTCCCTGGTTCACAGCTCCAAAGACAACAACCCGAGGTCTTGTCTGGAAAGCGGACACAAACACCGGTTGAGTTCGGTTTGCAATCTGACTAATCGTGCTCGACATTGATGTCACATCTACCGCAACCGTGTTTGCGCTCTGGCTCGAAAGAGTTGTGGTGGGCGAGGTTGGAACTGCGGTTCCGGTTGGCCAAACATAAACCTCGTAACGAACAAAGTTGCCCGAGACCACAGCCGGTGGTGTCCAGTTCATAACTAGATCAGCACCTGAGACGTTGGCCTTTAGCTGAGTTACCGAAATCTGAGCGCTGGTCGGCATCATGTTGGCAGTGGATGGCGAGTACCTTCCAACCCCAGCTGCGGTGATGGCAGCAATTCTCGCGGTGTAGTTGCGATCGTTTGGCAGTCCAACCATGGTGCAGCTCAGCGGAGCTGTGGTCGAGCAGGCGGAGTTGACGTAGACATCTCCAGACTCAACATCGGTGACCTCTAGGCGGTAACCGATAATTGCAGAGCCACCGGCGTAGCTTGGCTGGGTGTAACCAACAGTGAACCACTGGTTACCTACCGCGGCCGAGATTAGTGCTGGTGCTGACGCTCTATCAGGCAAGACCTTGAATGTTCTGGTGACCGGAGCCGCAGGTGCATATCTACTGTCACCAGCTTGGGTGGCTACCACCGTGCAGTCGCCTGCTGAGATAAGGCTCAGCATTCCAGTTGAGCTGACGCTACATGCGGTCACACCGCTGGAGACCGTGTAGCTAACAGGTAGACCCGAGGATGCGTTGGCAATTAGACGAGTAGCAGGTGACCCGAAGCTGATATCGCTCGGGGTATTGAACTCGATTACCTGGTTGAGTTGACCGACGGTCAGGATCAACTTGGCACTTGCTTGAGCAAACTGGGCATTGCCGCCCTGGGTGGCAGTGATCTCACAGGTACCGGTGCCAAGCAGTGTCACCGTCGTTCCGCTCAGGCTACAAACAGCTGGCGAGTAGTTCGTGTTTTGGGAGGCTTGAATCTCTAGACCACGGGTAACTGCGTAGCTGATGCTCAAACCAGATGATGCAGTGGCAGCTAACTGGTAGCTCTGACCAGGCAGCAGCATGCCTGGGGTAGCCGAGGTGAATGTGACAACCTGAACCTGCTTAGAGAAGGTGAAGACTGCAACTGGGCTGGATGCTGTGTTGTAGTTGGTTGACATCGCCTTCTGCGCAGTCACCTCACACCAGCCGTTGGTGGTGGCACGAAGCTTGTTTCCATCCACAATCAAACAGGTTGCGGTTCCCTGACCGACCTCTACTCGGTAGCTAACAGTTCCCTGTCCAGATCCACCAACCGTGAACAGCTCGACATCACCAACCGACGTCTCGCGGGCGTTACCGATTCTCAGCGGCTGTTGCGAAATGCGTCGAACTTCAATGCGCTGAGCCGGCGATAGCGCACTCTCAAAGTTCTGGTCACCATCTTGGATAACGCGAACCACACAGCTTGCGGTGCTGCCCTCGGTGGCATCACCGGTCATCATCAGTTGGTTACCAAATGCGCGACAGGTTCCAGTCGCATAGTAGGAAGGTGCCTCGGTCGAAGAACCACCGGAGTGAGTCAGGGTCAGAATCTGACCGTACGCAACAAAGTTCGGGTTGGTCATCAATAGCGGTGTCTGAAGTGCCTTGTTGATTACCAGGTTCACGTCCAGCACATTCTGGAGATAGTAGGTGCCGGTGTCGATGCTGACCCTAATCACACAGGTTCCAGCCGAAACAATGGTTGCAACTCCGGTAGCACTGTTCACTGTGCAGAACTGGGTGGTAGTTGAGGTAAAGACCAGTGGCTTCTCGGTTGAGTCGGTAGTTGCAACCGTAGGAGCAACCGTTGCACTCAGTGAGAAGTTGACGGTTGGGTAGGCAACATTGATTGCCGCTGTCTTGAATACCCTCAGTGCGGTTGCATCTGTGACGCTAAAGCCCTGGTTCGCAGCATAGTTCAGGGTGTAGGCAACACCAGGCGAACCAGTGATACCCAAGGTGGCAAAGTTCGCCTCACCATTTATCGCAGTGACAATCGCAGATCCGGTTACTGCTCCCCCAGCTCCGGAAGCGATGGTCGCAGCGACCACGGTGGAGCTGTCGTTGATCGCCTTGTTGCCATAGCGGTCATAGAGGAAGATCTTGGGCTGAGTACCAAACGAAGCACCTTGCTGACCAAGCACAGTGGGTGACTGGTTGACTCTCAGCTCACTGGTTGTGGTGTGACGGACAATCAGGTTCTGCAGGGTGCTGATAGCAAAGCTCTGGTTACCAGGATTTGCTGTGAAGGTGAGCTGCTGAGCAACACCCGGGGTAGCAACCAAAATCAAATTCGAGAACGTCACATAACCATTGACGATCTGGCTTGTGGTGCCGGACTCGATGTAGCCACCACCGGTAACTGTCACTGTCACAGTGTCTGAGCTCGAAACCGCGAGGTTGCCATCAAAGTCGAGTGCACGCAGCGCAGCAGGTGTGGTCATCAACTCACCGGTGCGATCAACCACCGGTAGCTGGACCCACTCGAAGCTGTAGGCACCCGCAGCACTAACTCGAACCGGGTTTGAGTTCACGGTTCTCGCTCCATCGGAGAACTGCCAGATGTAGTCAGAGCCAACCCGACCGGTGAACTTCAGTCCCGAGAAGGTTGCAACACCACCGGTTACGGTCACAGTTGTTGAACCAGAAATCTGGGCCTGCTGACCACCTGGTCTGACTGGACCAGAGAACACGGAAACACTGATCTGCGAGCTGTTGTTGGTGTCAGCTAGGTTTCCGAATCGGTCCAGAATTCGAACCTGCGGCTGGTTAGCCAAGGTCTGCCCCGTAATTGCGCCCACCGGCTGAGAGACAATCTGAAGTGTGTTAGGCGAGGTGTGGGTGAGCTGAACCGCACTCGAGGTAGTTGTCGCCAAGGCGCCAGATGCAAAGTTCAGGGTGTAGCCAGAGTTAGCCGGAGCCTCGATTCGCACCGTGTTGAAGGTCGCGACACCATTTACGACCAAAGCGGAAATAGATGCGAGGGTTTGATCTTGAGCATCGACCAACCTCGAACCGACCTGGCTTTCAACCCATACGTTTCCGACATAGTCAGAAACCGTGTTACCAAAGCGGTCCTGAACCACGACCTTTGGTTGGGTAGCAAGAAGCTCCGCGGTAATGGCGTTGGCACTTGGCTGCTGAATGACTGCAAGCTGGTGAGCGTCCGAGAAGGTCAGCGTTATCTGATCAGATGCCACTGACTTCACTACCTGCGATGCAGAGTTGCTGAAGCCAACTAGCTCGAACCTCAGTCGCTGAGCCTCTCCAGGTAATGCAACAAGTGTCAGGTTTGAGAATGTGGCAACACCGTTTACAACACTTGCCTGCCCATTCGCAGTTACTGAACCAGCACCCTGAGCAATGACCGCAGATATGGTCTCTGCGGAGATCATCGTGGTTGGGTTGCCATCGAAGTCGCGAACCGTGACAACTGGGGAGAGACTCAAGCTGTTTCCAGTCTTGTTGCCACCCTGAGGTTGGCGCTCAATGGTTATGTATTCGGCGTTAGCGTGAGTAACCCAAAGTGGACTCTGCTGGGTGAGTGCGGTTGCCGAAAGCACAAACCTATAGGTGAGCTGATAGCTCGCCTCGGGCTGCACGATCAGCGCAAGGTTTGAGAAGGTCGCAACACCAGCCACAGCCGAAGCAGTGAAGTTTCTTAGGTAATCGCGAGCCCCACGCACAGTGCTCGAAAGCGATGCGGTGATTGTGTAGTTGGCATCCAGGACTCGGTTTCCAAAGGCATCGTGAATCTCGATCACCGGCTGCACCTTCAGCGCTTCACCGGTCTTGGTTCTTACCTGGTTGGAATCGGTGGCACTGGCAGCACGAGCGATCACAAGCTGGTTAGCCTGACCGTGGGTGAGCACAATACCGCTCTGGCTTGCTGGAATCAGCGTCTCATCGATGTCCTTGAACACAAGACGGTAGGTGTTGCTCGCAAGACCACCCAAGGTCATCGAGAAGGTTGCAGCTCCATCGGCTCCGGTTTGAACGATGTTGCCCGAAACGTTTATGACGCTTCCCATCGCACCGGTCGCAACTTCTGGAACTGCAACCAGCGTGATAGCAGAATCTTGGAAGACGGTATTACCGAAGCGGTCTACAACCTTGACTCGAGGAGGAGTTGGCAGGGCAAGTCCCGCTGATCCACCAACCGCATTTTGAATCTGAACAATCTTGTTTGCCAGGTTGTGCTTCAGTGTCAGCTGAGCCGATGGCGATGAGGTGATGTTTTGATACTTGAAGTTCAGGGTGTAGATCTCGGCAGACTGAGTTGGGGTAGCAACTCGACCGATCAATCCAAGGTCACTGAACTGAGCAATACCTGCGCTGATTGATGCAGACGCAGACAGCACCTGACCATCCAAACCGCTGGCAATCTGGGCGGTTATCGAACCAGAGTTGACGGTCGTGACAATGTTGCCATCGAAGTCAACCAGCTTGATTCTTGGCTGGCTCGGAAGCGCATCACCGGTTCTAGCCTGAGTTGCTCCGCTTCCAGAACCTGGTTGATCCACAATCTCCACTCGCTCAACCGGTCCTGGCAGGACAGCAATTGCCGAAGAAGAAACCACGGCCAAACCAGTTGATTCAAATCTCAGTGAGTAACCCTGGTTAGGAATTGCGGTGAACTTCAAACCGGTAAAGGTGATAACACCGGAGGATGCCGTAAACACCTGAGTTGAAGTCGTCACCTCGCTGCCTAGGCGATAGAGCTTGGCGACCACCTGGGTGGAGTTGTCCAAGGTAACTAGGTTGCCAAACTCATCGAATAGCTTTACCTGAGGGGCAGGTGTAATCGCGGCTCTAGTTTGGATATCAGCCGCGCTCCAGTCCAAGGTCATGCGATCTGCAAGACCAGGCACCAAGGTCACTGTTCTGGTGCCAACCCCAATGCTCTGTCCACCAAAGGTTGCCGTGTAGCTCAGGGTCACAACCGAAGAGACTGAACCCGAGAGCTCCATAGCTGTAAATGTGGCGAGACCATTCTGGGCAGCCACCGAAGTTTGACCGGTGAGCTGTGCACCCTGAGCGGCAACCGTCACTGTAATCGAGCTGTTCTCAACCCGGTTACCTGCAGAGTCACGAACCTCAATCACAGGTTGAGTTGCAAATAGCACACCGGCTCTGACCTGAGTCGGGTGAGTTATTGGCTCTAGGTAATCAGGAGTTCCATGCACCACTTGAATCTGGTGGGCGATGGAGCTAAACGCTGAACTATTGGCAGTGGCCGAGAAGCTGATTGCGTAACTTCCAGTCACAGCGCGCATGCTGAGGTTAGTGAATGTCGCATAACCACCAACGAATGAAACCGTCTGGTTGCGAAGCACCTGAGGAGTCGGAGTAACGCTCGCCGAAACAGTCATCACGGCACTCGATGCCAGGTTGCCGAATTGGTCGTTAGCACGAAGTCTCGGATAGGCCTCACCCTGACCCGCAATGACCGCATCGTTGGCCACCGAGGTTGCAGGCTGTGCCTCCCAAACTAGAGCCGAAGGCGCAGCGTGAGTAATCACAAAGTTGGTTGAGGTCTGAGCCTGCAGCGATGGTAGTGACGAGCTTGCCCCAGACTCAAACTTCAGATACCTGGTTCCTGCAGATGTGAAGGTGAGACCGGTGAAGTTCACCAAACCACTGTTTACCTGGAACTCCGCAGATTCAGAAATCACGCTCGGTGTTGCCGAGGAGCTCATCAGGCTCACCTTCAGAGTTGCAGATGAGGTGACCCTGGTCACACGGTTATAGAAGTCATCGATGACCTCAGCCTGGAGGGTAGTTGCAAACGCCTGACCCGCGATGATGTTTTGCGGCTGCACCAAAATGTTGATACCGGTTGGGGTGCCAGCATCGACCGTTACCGAACCACTTCTCGAGATGCTTGGTGCATCAACAACTGTGTAGCTCAGGGTGTAAGTTCCAGCCACACCTTCGAACTCAAGGTTGGCGAATTGACCCACACCGGCCGAGAGGCTGATTGACCTTGTGCCAAGCAGGGTGACACCGGTTTTGGTCTGAGCATCCCAGATCTGACCCGAGTAAGTCACCTCAATGGTTGCAGTAGCCAGGTTGGAAGTTGATACCCGGTTACCCTCGGGGTCCCTTAGCTCAACCACTGGCTGAGTACCAAAGTTCTGATTGATTCGAGCATTACCGGCAGCTTGGGTGATAGCAAGCTGGGATGCCGCACCGTGGTTTAGAACAATTGCCTGGGAGGCAGAAACCACGCCTGAAGAGGAAGTGCCCTCTGCTGTGAAGACCAGGGTGTGGTTTCCAGCCATACCTCTTATAGAGAGGTTGTTGGCAAAGGTTGCAACACCGGTTGCTGCAGAACTCGTCACGCTACCCGATATAGATGCTGTGGCAACCGTCACGCGAATATCCATGCCTGTTGCTGGCACGGTGTTTCCAGAGATGTCTCGAACAGTAATCGCAGGAGCAGTTCCGAAGACCTCTCGGTTTGCAAAACCACCTGCGTTGGTTGTGATCGCTAGGCGATCTGGATCACCAGGCAACAGCTCAAAGCTTGAGGTGGTGGAGATCAAGTTCGGCAGCAGAATCTTTGCACTCACCGAGATGCTTGGGCTGACACTGCCGGTTAGTACCAGGTTAAGGTTGCAATACCGGCAGAAGCAGAGATTGCCGAGGTTCCAGAAAGCACGGCCCCAGCTGCCTCAATCACAACGGTTTGAGTTGACTGAGCACCAGTGGTTACCAGGTTGTCGTCTCGGTCATAGATGTAGACACCGGTGGCATTCAGGGTCTTGTTGTTTCTCGAACTCTGCTGAATTTTGAGCTCGACTCGATATGCAGAACCGTGGTTTATGGTCACTGAGACTGTCGCAGAGGTTAGCGAAGCGGCACTGAAACCAAGTGAGTAGTTTCCAACAGAACCCGAGAAGATCAGGTCATCAAATACCACCTGACCAGATGCTGCAAACCGGTTCTGGGTTCCCGTTGCCGCGAGACCAGATGCCGAAGCAATAATCTGAGCCTGGTTATCGGTCACGATGTTTCCAGCACTGTCCAGAACCGAGATGGTGACCGATGGGAAATTGGTTCGGTTAGAAACAGTGACCGCGGTTGCGCTAGCTGAGAGTCTGGTTGCCACACCGAAGGTCAGTGAGAAGTCAGCTGAGTCAGCAAATGCGACGTTGGCGTTAGCGCTGTTAGAGACCATGCTGAAGCGAAGCTTCTTGGTCCCAGCCAGTCCTTCAACGGCGAGGTTGGGAAGCTCAATAAACGAGTCACCCAAAACGTTTGCTGATCTGCTGCCTGCAACAGATATAGATGTTCCTGAGACCACGGTTGCAGAGATAGTGGTCACGGAGTCCAAAACTGGGTTGTTGAACTGGTCCTGAACCTGCAGCTTCACGGCCGGGCTGAATGTCAACCCAGATCTAGCGGATGCTGGAACATCTTGAATCACAACCAACTTGGAGGCTGCAGCGTTTGAAATGCTGAAGGCATTTGTGATTGCAGGCTGCAGCCCCGCACTCGAAACCTTAATCCTCCAACTACCAACTTTGTTGACGAAGAGGTTGTTCTTGAGAGCGTCGGCAATAGTTCCACCTGGAGAGATAGTCAATGCATTCGCAGTGCGCTCGACAACCGATGTGTCACTCGAAGAAACGATTTGAACCGTAAGTGAATAGGTTGAGGATGCGGTGCCGATGTTTCCAAAATTATCCTCAAGCCTGACCGTGAGGTTCGCAGCCTGGGCTTCACCGGCTTTCTTGTTCACTGGTTGCCCCAAAGCTACGGTCAACCTTGTCGGTGCACCGGCAGTTATGTTCATGTTTGAGCTGTACAAGAATGTGCCCAAGTTCGCAGCAACAATCGTGAAGCGAATGTTGCTTCCGGCCTCAGTGACGGAAACATTGTCAAATGTGACAACACCGGAAGACAGCGAGGCAGAGATAGTGCCTCGGAGCAAACCGAAGTTAACTGCTGTGATCGTGACAGATCGAGACGAAGCCTCTCCAGTTGTGACCCTGTTACCTCGGGCGTCAACCATCTCAATCACCATTGGTGACAAGGTAGTTCCCGCGATACCACTGTTTGGCTGGGAGACCATCTTCAATGCAACGGCCACGCCATGCGTTAGTTCTATGGCTTGGCTAACGCTCGCCACCGCCGAGCTGCTTGCACCCTCGATTGAGTAGCTCAGGGTGTAGCTGCCAACAGTTCCGGAGATGGAAAGTGCTTGGAAGGTGGCGGTACCGGTTGACGTGTTGACTGCAACGGTTGCCCCGGACAAAGAAGCCGCTGGGTCAATAGAGGCGACTACGTTGTGGGCAACACCGGTAACGATGTTGTCTGCGCTGTCACGCAACCTCAGAACTGGTTGCGTGGTTAGCGCAATACCGCTTGCGGCTCCAGCTGCTTGGGTCTCGAGAGTCAGCTTGGTCGCGTTACCAAAGCCAAGCTCGATAACCTGGTTGGCGGACAGGGTCTGAGGTTGATAGACCCTTCCGGTAAGTGTGATGCTTCCCGCGGTGCCGGTGAGTGAAACTCCAGAGAAAGTGGCGATTCCGCCACTGGCCGAAATAGCAGTTGAGCCGCCAAGCGAACCAGAGCTAGCAATCAGCTCAACCGTCTGAGTGGACTGAGCTCCCGTTGTAACGAGGTTGTTGTCAGCATCGAAGATTCGAACCACAGGCTGGTTCGCAAA
>RFTL01000071.1 GCA_009923455.1 Actinomycetota bacterium
GCCTCGTCAGCCTTGCGGATGTCGGCCTCAATACGGTCAATCTTCTCTTGTGCCTCAGCGTCAAGCCCGCCACGAACCTCAGCCGACTCAATGGTGTCTTGAATCTGGCGAATAAGGTTTGCGCGAAGCTCCTGCTGAGTCTTAATGAACTCAGACATTTAGTCTCCTTAAATTGCTTACAAAGTAACTAGCGGCGCTTACGCTCAGCTAACCCGGCAGAGCTAACTCACATCCGTTAAATAAATTGTACTGTAAATAGCACCTTTACTTAAAAGAAAAGCCCCCCTAGATAAAAATACCTAGAGGGGCGAAGTCCTAAGTGGCTATCGAGTCTCGTCAGCCTTTAGTACACGGACTTCCTTCGCTGACCCATCGGATACCATGCCTGAATCTGCTGCAGCGTCCTTGATGCCTTCTGAGGCTTCTGGCTTGCTAGGCGTAGGTGAGTCTAGGTCAACGATTGCGTCTGCCCATGCGTCTACAAGCTCTTTGATAGCCCCTGAGTCAGGGTTGCCTGCAACGTCAAGAATAGCCTTCTTGATTTGGTCTTTGGTAGCCATTAGATTCCTTTCAGGAGAAGCTCTAGCTTCTTCTTCTTTAGTTCTAGCATAGCTGAGTTCAATTCAGGCTCAGCATCTGCCTGTGGCGCTTCGCTCTTTTCAGCTAGTGAGTCAATTACCTTGTTTAGAGCGTCAACTTCTGACTGTGAAAGGCTGTCTCCAACCTCCACCTTTAGCATGGCGTCTGCAATCAAGTCAGCGTCAAGGTCAAGCCGCTCTGCTACTCCGTCAATACCACGAACCGAGGTAGTGCCAGCAGTTGCGCTGTAGGCAGGGAAGGCCACGATTGAGACCTCGTGGAGACGTACTGAGCGTAGAGTCCGCTCCTTGCCGTCGTTGCTCCATTCGTCTCCGCCAGCAGGAACCGAGAAACCGAATGACATAGAGTCAACGTCTCCACGGCGTAGTAGCTCAGCGGTGTCGCGTCCTAGGGTTGTGTTAGGCAACTCAGCGCGTACCTTTAGACCGTAGTTGTCTTCCATTAGTGACAGAGTGCCAGCACGGGTTGAACCGAGTACCGAGCCTGTGTCATGGTTCCATAGAAGCTTGATGTCGTTACGTGAACGTAGAGAGCGTCTGAAGGCTCCCGGTGCGATGCGCTCGGTGAACGGTAGTGGCTCAGAAGCAGAGTTAAAGACTGCAGCGTAGCCCTCGAATGTTAGTCCACTCTCAGACTCACGAACTTCAAAGTTCGCTGAGCTAACGCGAGTTTCGATTCTTGCCATGTTCTTGCCTTTCACGCTAATTAGCGTTCGGTTCTCTTCCTCAAGTCTAGCAACTACGCCTTCCGCATACTTGAGAGTACGCATGGCAGAGCGCTTTGTTCCGCCTGAACCCCAGAGTAGATGTGCTACAACACCAGCACTCGGATAATCTGGATGGTCAGGGTTTGCGGCAGGAGCATCCAAATCAACCATGTGCCTCGCCAGCCAAGCACGAATCCGAACCCACTTATCAGCAGATACGTTGCCAGACGCCATAGCACGTGCTTCTCGAATTGTTCTTTCAACCAATCCATCTCCGCCCTTGCCTTCCTCGTAGTAGCGCAAGCCACGTCTAGCAGCTGCTCTCATGTAGGCTGGTGGAGTTAGGTTTACCTGTCTGACTTCACGTTCGTCCGAGTCATCATCCTCGTCATCCATTTCGTCATCTGGCTCTGGTAGTGGTTCAATCTTCGTAAGGGTAGAGAACTTGTGCCCAACATATACGTCGGTGTCCTCCCAGCCGCCCTCTACGGGGCGATAAACCTGAATTAGGGCTGCAGGGTCTGCAGGGGTTCCTGTGACTTCTACAGAGCTGTTAGGGACGTTTATACGCCCATCTTCGACAATCTCCTTGACCTCTCCGCGGGCTCTGCCGCCTGAAGAGTTCCATGAAACGTAATCACCGATTTGTAGGGTACCGGGAGCTGCACGTAGCTCCTTCTTGCATACTTGGCAATCCCCATCACAATCTTCGCAAGCTGAGCGCTCTCCACCCGGCTCAATACCTTCTGAAAGTGAAATAGCAACCATCTGGTCTACAGCGCTCTTCTTAGAACTGTGACAACCCATAACTTCCCCGTCTTCTTTGATTACTGCCCATCCTGAGCAGTCAGAGGATTTATCAGTAATAAAGTACGGCATTAGTCATGCTCGATTCTTAACCAAGAAACGCTATGCGTTCCGCTATCCGACACCATGTATAGACTCTCGCCCGGGGGGATTTCGAAAGTCTGAGTTGAAGTCTTGTCTATAGGAAGCCCATTTTCAATAGTTACGCTTGAGTTTCCAATAAACAAGGTCTTTGTATCTTCGTTGTTACGAATGGTAAGGCTAACCCAATGCACGGAGTTACCATCAATCTGTGACCGAGTGGTTCCGATTATCTGGGTGCCTGAGCTAATCATTCGACTTCGTAAGCACTTTCTGGGTTAGTCTCGTCAATCTGTGCGATTGGCTGCAGCTGGACGCTTGGTAGACCTGTGTGAGCCATTGGAGGCAGCTCTAGCTGACGTAGGACGTCTACAGGGTCGAAACCGACCTGTACAAGCTTTGAAGCCATGTCAACCTTCTCTGTGGTCTCAGATAGGGTCGCAGCCGATACGTTGACGTTAGCCAGAGGCACGCGTACGGTGTCTGCCGACTCGTCAGCGATTGGGGTTAGGTCTTCTAGCCTGCGAACGTCGTTGATAGTCAGGAAGCCCGACTGTAGACCGACGCTGTAAGCGCTCATGCGGCTGTTGATGTCTGCACGTAGCAATCCGTCAAGCGAGAACTTTAGGAAGGCGTTCTCTCCGCCCGGAGAACGTGCTAGAAGAGGGCTCAAAGCCGTTTCTAGCTTCTGAACGATAGGTCTTAGGCTGTGAGTCACCCAAGCGAGGTTGTTCTGCTCTACAGAGGCGTAGGAGGTTGTTCCCGGTAGGCCTAGAAGGTGCGGAGGCACGTTGAAAGCACGAGCTACGTCCTCAACTGCCATTCTGCGAGCGTCGAGCGCCTGTGACTTCTCAGGGTCTACTGAGGTCTGTACGTACTTGGCTCCGTTTGACAGGATGCCTGTACGGTGTGAGCGTCTCCAACCCTTGTGGCGGTTGTCAAAGCTCTCGCGGAGTTCCTCTGCCTGTACCTGAGTTAGCTTGCCGGGATATTCGATGATGCCTTGGGTGGTAGCGCCCTGTCCAAAGAATCGAGCAGCGTAATTCTCTAGCGCCATAGCTAGGCCGAAGTTGTCCTTGAGGGCTTCGACTCGACTTATGCCCCTAATGTGTCCGGGACGTACCACATCTGGAATAAAGATGACCTGCTCGCTTGAAAGCAGCTTTTCTTCACCTTCAACACGGAACATAACCCTTCCGAGGCCATTTCTTTCGATTTCGACCTTCATTGGGTTCAAAACGACTAGGTTTACTACCTCACCACGGCTGTTTGAGTAAACACGGACGAAAGCGTTGCCGTCTAGTAGTAGCGAGACGATGATTGAGCCGTAGAACGCCTCTTTCGTGGTATCTACGTCTGGTTTGGTCACCCAAGCTGGTCTAGGACGGAACGGGAAGCGAGCGCCGTCTCTGCGGATGTAAGAATCTACTGGCAGCGTTGAAATGGTGTCAGAGATAAGGCTGACGGCTGAAAAAACAGCGTTGACGCGGAAAGCGGTATCGGCGTTGATAGCTACGCCAGACTGAGTACCGATTTCTAGGTCTCCACCGGATGCCCAGATTGTCTGGAAGCTTACTGCTCGGTTCTCACCGAGGAATCTGTCAAAAATACCCAAAATAACCGCCTAAACAAAAAATTGAGGCACTCCTTCGTCTATTCTACTTGCCATTGCTCTATCGAGAGCGATGATGAAGGCGATAGCAGCGTCAATCTTCCTTTTTGATGTAGAGGACTCTTTTGTAACCCTCTGACCTCTAGCATCGTTCTTAACTACACAGTTGTCAATATGTCTGGCGAGAATAGGGTTGCCATCATGCACCAGTTTCTCTTCAAGGATAGCGTCGAAGACGGTTTGGGTGGCTGGAATCATCAAATTGAGCAAGTTTGTCTTAAATTCGACGATTGGAAGCCCCATTTCTTCCAGTTCTTGCATCATTACAGCCCAACGGTATGGGTCACAGACAATTTCGCGTACTAATGGGTAATTTTGGGTAGTTTCAATAATCGTATCTTTTACTTCGTTTATTGAAATACGCCAAGAGTCATCATCACGCTCAAAATCCTTCTCCCAGACCTTAATTGTGAAAACTTTTGGCTTTTCATCGGCTTTTGGGATGGTTACAGCCACTAAAGCGGTGCTGTCGTTCGCATAAGAGCCGTCAAAGCCCAAAATGTACTCTTCTTCGGGGTCTAAAGCGATTTCTGCGCTTAATTTCTCCCAAGCACCCGTCGGAAGCCACGCTGATTGCGTATTTACCCATTGATTACAGCGTTTTGTGCGAAATTCGGCCTCTGGGGTACGTTTTACAGCACTTTCGAAGTCAGAAGCGGCACAAATGTCCCCGTAACCGGGGTTTGCGGCTATCCAAGTCTCTATTTTCGTGTGGTCAGCCTCTGGTGGAGCCTCCCACCATGCCATGAAGAAGGTCGGGTCGTTGACTTCGCCCGAAATAATCTTCTTACCGTAGTTGTAGTTAGTGTAAGCAACTGAGTCCTTGCCGTCGCTGTCAATCTTGACACCCGCGGTTGTAATGGCAATCATCATCGCTTGCTTGCCACGGGCACCCTGCGCTAGTGACATAACGTCCCAGAGTTTGCGGTTAGGCTGCGCGTGAAGCTCGTCGAAGATAACCATCGTCGGGCTGAGACCCTCGTGACGGGGCGCGTCAGCCGAAAGTACACGATAAACGTTGTTTGTAGCTGGTACGAGGATGCTATCGCGGTAAATCTTGACGTGTTCGGCTAGTTCGCTGTTCTGAATCATCTTTTTCGTGTCTTCGAACACGATACGAGCCTGTTGGCGGTCAGCAGCGACTGAATAAATCTCCGCACCCTGAGTTTTGACGTCCATGAGGGCGAAAGCGGCGATGACAGAGCCAAGAGCCGACTTTCCGTTCTTTCGAGGAAGCCCGAGCAGGGCAATTCTCGACCTGAGCCCGCCGTCTTCATCTCTAGCAAAGACGTGGCGCAACAAATCCTTCTGCCACTCGCGCAACACGAGCTTCTCGCCAGAGCGACCTGCTACCGAGTCTTTTGTGATTGTGCCGAAGGCATCAGCGAAGCGAATGAGGAAGTCACCGTCACCTCGGTCAATAGCGTCTTGAGGTACGGGCGTTAGCCAAGCCGGAGGCCACATTACTGCCTCTCAGCCATCAGTCTTTCGAATACAGACTGAGCCTTAATCTCTGCTAGTCCCAAACGGCTACGTGAGTCAACAGTCATGCCAAGCTTGCCGAGGTTCGAGACGATTTCCTTCTCTAGTTCGAGCAACTGTCGCATTACGTGGAAGTCTGACTTGTCTTCCTGCCATAAAGCTTCAAGTTCTACTTGACGGTCAAGCTGCTTACAGCATAGGAGCAGAAGCTCTACGTCTGTCTCGCCTACCCATGTCTTGCCTACTTTGAAGGTTCTGTCCCACAACATCTTGCCTGCCCAACTGAGCGGCTGGTGAGGTTCGCGGTATCCACCCTTTATTTCGTAGGTTTCGAGCACGTCTGGCATTGGGCGCTTGCCCGGATTGCCCGTGAGACGTTTTATCTCTAAAGGTGTTGATGGATTTCCCATATTTTGAGCGTAGCAGGTTTTTGTTCAAACTGCGAAAAAGTGCACGAAGTCAGGCGCGGGGTGTCC
>RFTL01000072.1 GCA_009923455.1 Actinomycetota bacterium
AGCAGTTCGCCCAGGTCACAAACCCACCACTGGATGCCATACGTGAAGAAGTTGTGACATCGCTAACTGCCAGCATCGGGCCGGTTTTGAACCTCTTGGATGCGACTCCAGAGCATGCCAAGCAGCTGGTGATGGACTTCCCGATCCTCAGTAACGACGAACTTGCGAGAATCAAGCACATCGACAAAGCCAACAATATTGGTAAGGCGGTTACCATCTCATGCCTGTACCGCGTCGATGACGGGGGCGAAGCATTAGCCACTCGGCTTCAAGAGATAACACAAGAGGTCGATGCCGCCCTGGATGCCGGCGTCACATTCGTGATTCTTTCTGACCGCGATTCGAACCGTGAGCTGGCTCCGATTCCGTCTTTGCTTTCGTTGGGAGCGGTACACCACCACTTAATTCGCAACGGAACTAGAACCCGAGCTGGACTGCTCGTTGAGTGTGGCGATGCACGAGATGTTCACCACATGGCAACACTTATCGGTTATGGCGCTTCGGCGGTAAATCCATACCTGGCGCTTGAAACCGCTGAGGATATGGTTGTCCGCGGCCTAATCACCGGCATCACACCGGAGCGATCAAGCAAGAACATGATCAAGGCCTTGGGTAAGGGTGTTCTAAAGATCATGTCCAAGATGGGCATCTCAACAATCGCCTCATACGCGGGTGCACAGTGTTTTGAAGCGATTGGTCTTGCCCAAGACTTTGTAGACAAGTACTTCAGCGGCACCATTACCAAACTTGGTGGTGTTGGACTTGAGATTCTGCACCAGGAGATTGAGAAGCGTCACACCGCCGCTTACCCAATCGAGGGTGCCACCAAGGTCCACCTGCCGCTGGAGGTTGGCGGTGAAATGAAGTGGCGTCGCGAGGGGCCACCCCACCTATTCAACCCAGAAACAATTTTCAAGCTGCAGCACTCCACCAAGCAGAAGCGCTACGACATCTTCAAGGAATACACCAAAGCGGTTGATGACCAGTCAGAACGCTTGATGACCTTGCGTGGACTGTTCAAATTCCGCACCGATTTGCGCACACCGATATCAATTGACGAGGTTGAGCCCATCTCGGAAATAGTGAAGCGCTTCTCAACCGGTGCGATGAGCATGGGAGCGATTTCACCCGAAGCGCATGAAACCCTAGCTATCGCCATGAACCGCTTGGGTGCAAAGAGCAACACTGGAGAGGGTGGCGAATCAGTTGACCGCTTGCTCGACAGAGAGCGTCGCTCAGCTGTCAAGCAGGTAGCATCGGGGCGCTTTGGTGTTACCTCGATGTATCTCACCCACGCCGATGACATTCAAATCAAAATGGCACAGGGTGCAAAGCCTGGAGAGGGTGGACAGCTTCCGCCACACAAGGTTTACCCGTGGATTGCAGACCTTCGTCACTCCACCCCTGGGGTGGGCCTAATCTCGCCACCGCCGCACCATGACATTTACTCAATTGAGGATTTGAAGCAGCTGATCTACGACCTAAAGCGCTCAAACCGCGATGCGCGTATTCACGTGAAGCTGGTATCGCAGTTTGGTGTTGGAACTGTTGCTGCCGGTGTTGCAAAGGCCAAGGCTGACGTTGTTCTGATCTCCGGTCACGACGGCGGAACTGGCGCTAGCCCACTGAACTCGCTCAAGCACGCTGGAACCCCTTGGGAGCTAGGGCTTGCTGAAGCGCAGCAGACCCTGCTACTAAATGGTCTGCGTGATCGAATCACCGTTCAGGTCGATGGGTCGATGAAGACCGGTAGGGATGTTGTCATTGCCGCTTTGCTAGGCGCTGAGGAATACGGGTTTGCGACAGCACCGCTGGTGGTTGAAGGCTGCATCCTGATGCGTGTGTGCCATCTAGATACCTGCCCAGTTGGCGTTGCAACCCAAAACCCAGAACTTCGTTCGAGATTCCAAGGACAAGCGGATCACGTCGTGAACTTCTTCGAGTTCTTGGCTCAAGAGGTGCGCGAGTACCTAGCGGAGCTCGGCTTCCGAACTCTGGATGAGGCAATTGGCCACGTTGAGCTCTTGGACACTAACGCCGCCATCAGGCACTGGAAGGCTGATGGTCTAGATCTCAGCCCGATTTTTGCTGCTAAGGATCTTGGCACCAACCAGAACCTAAGGCGCTTCACAGAGCAAGACCATGAGCTCGAGAACCACTTCGACTTCCCGTTGATTGAGATTGCTCAGCCAGCACTTCGCGAAGGCAAGAGCGTTCTGATTGAACGTGAAATCAACAACACACACCAGGCCATCGGAACGATGCTTGGTAATGAACTGACCAAGCGCTGGGGAGAACAAGGTCTTGAGCCTGGAACCCTAGCCCTGCGACTTCGCGGTTCGGCTGGGCAGTCACTTGGAGCATTTGTGCCAAGAGGTATTTCCATTGAGGTCGAGGGTGATTGCAACGACTACGTTGGCAAGGGTCTGTCTGGTGGCACAATCTCGGTTCGACCCCCTGCCGGTGCAGGCTTTGTCGCTGCCGAGAACGTAATTGCTGGCAACGTAATCGGCTATGGGGCGACCAGCGGAAAGATCTTCCTAAACGGTGTCGTTGGAGAGCGCTTCCTAGTTCGAAACTCTGGAGCCACCGCCGTCGCTGAGGGTGTTGGTGACCACGCCCTTGAATACATGACTGGCGGCCGCGCAGTGATTCTCGGCAAGACTGGAATCAATCTCGGTGCCGGTATGTCTGGTGGCATCGCTTACGTGTATCGGCTATCCGAGGCGAAGGTCAACCGTGAAGCGCTTCAAACTGGCGAGATTTCGCTCGGAGCTCCCGAGCCACATGAGCTCGAAGAACTCAAGCAAATTCTGATTCAGCATGTCGAGGCAACCAATTCAGTCAAGGCTCGCCAAATTCTGGAGAACTTCGATCAGGAAGCTGCCAATTTCACCAGAGTACTGCCGCGCGATTACGCCCGAGTGGTTGAAATTCAAAAGAATGCTCAACTTCAGGGCTTCGAACTTGACGGTGAAGAGGTTTGGACCCAGATTCTGGAGGTGACTCGTGGCTGACCCAAGAGGCTTTATCAAGATCACCGAGCGTGAAACCGCTACCCGCAGACCTGTCTCGGTTCGAATCAAGGACTGGAGAGAGGTTTATGCCGAGCGCAATGGCGAAGTGGTTAAGCGCCAAGCCAGTCGTTGCATGGACTGCGGAATACCCTTCTGTCACCAGGGCTGCCCGCTTGGCAACCTGATTCCTGAGTGGAACGATCTCACTCACCGCGGTAGAAATCGCGAAGCCATTGACAGACTCCACGCCACCAATAACTTCCCAGAGTTCACCGGAAGGCTCTGTCCGGCGCCCTGCGAGAGCGCGTGTGTGCTGGGTATTAACCAACCACCGGTCACCATCAAGGAAATCGAAGTTTCGATTATTGATGATGCCTTCGATGCTGGATTTGTAATGCCAAACATTCCAGATCGTCTAACCGGCAAGACCATTGCAGTCGTGGGTTCCGGTCCTGCCGGGCTGGCTGCTGCGCAACAGCTCACCAGAGCAGGACACACCGTTGCGGTCTATGAGCGGGATGACCGTATCGGTGGTCTTTTGCGCTACGGAATTCCTGATTTCAAGATGGAAAAGCACCACATCGATCGACGCATTTTCCAGATGGAAGCAGAAGGAACTCGCTTCCGCTCAGGCGTTAATGTCGGAGTCGATATCAGCTGGGAAGAGCTTCGCAAGCGCTATGACGCAGTTTTGATTGCCACCGGCGCAATGGTGCCGAGGGACATTCAGGTGCCGGGTCGGGAGCTAGCGGGGGTTCACTTCGCAATGGAATATCTGACAGCTGCAAACCGAGTGGTTGCTGGTGACAAGGTCGAAGGCCAGATCGATGCCAAGGGTAAGCGAGTAGTAATCCTCGGTGGTGGCGATACCGGTGCCGACTGCCTCGGAACTGCGACACGCCAAGGGGCGGTGAGCGTTACAACTCTGGCAATTGGCAAGCAGCCTCCGAGCGATCGCCCAGAAGAACAGCCTTGGCCAATGGTGCCAAACATTTTTGAGGTTGCTAGCGCGCACGAGGAATTCGGAGAGCGTTTGTATTTGCACTCAACCGTTGAGTTTGTGGGGGAGACCGGCAAGCTGACTGGGGTAAAAGTCGCTGACACTGAGTTTGTTGATGGTAAGCGAGTGCCAAAGCCAGGCACTGAACGAGTGATTCCAGCAGACCTGGTTTTCTTGGCTTTGGGATTTGCTGGTCCAGAAACCGAAATCTTAACCGAGCAGTTACAAACTCCACTCGATTCCAGGGGTAATCTAGCTCGAGGAAGTCGGTACGAAGTTGCCGACGGTTTGTTCGTCGCCGGAGATGCCGGCCGTGGGCAGAGCCTAATTGTTTGGGCGATTGCCGAGGGTCGTGCAGCTGCAAGTGCGATTGACGAGTATCTCGAAGGTGAGACAGAGCTTCCATTCCCCGTGAAGCCAACTGATAGACCAATTTCGGTCTACAGCTAGTCCAAAGAAGGTAGTAGTTACTAAATGAGACGCGCCAAAATTGTGGCCACGTTCGGCCCAGCTGTTGCTGAGTATGACAAGGCAAGAGCCATCATCGAAGCAGGTGTTGATGTTGCTCGTATGAACCTCAGCCACGGTAGCCACGATGTTCACGAGGGTGTTTACCGCACCATTCGCAAAGCTGCAGATGATTTGCAAAAGCCTGTTGCGATCTTGGTTGACCTGCAAGGCCCAAAGATCCGACTGGGTCGCTTTGCCGAGGACAAGGTAATCCTCGAAGAGGGTGCCACCTTCAAGATCACAATCGATGATGTTCAAGGTGATGTAAACATCTGTTCCACCACCTATAAGGGCCTACCTGGGGACGTTCGTCCTGGTGACCAGCTACTGATTGATGATGGTCGTATCGGACTGCGTGCCACCGCGGTTGATGCCCGCACTGTAACCACAGTCGTTGAGGTAGCAGGACCGGTTTCTAACAACAAGGGAATCAACCTTCCAGGTGTTGCGGTAAATGTCCCAGCACTTAGCGAAAAGGATGAGGACGACCTGCGTTGGGCTCTCAAGCTTGGCGCCGACATGATTGCGCTGAG
>RFTL01000073.1 GCA_009923455.1 Actinomycetota bacterium
AACGCTCGATAGAGCCAAACAGGGCCCGGTGGATCATGATCGGGCGGTGTCGTTCTCCGTCACTACCTACATACTCGAGGTCGAATCTTTCAGGAAGGTTGAAATCGAGCTGGATTGTCGACATCTGCCAGGTTCGGCCGATAGCGTCCCTTGCTTGGACCGAGATCTTTGGGCCGTAGAAGGCGGCGCCTCCTGGATCCGGCACCAGCTGAAGTCCCGATTTCTCAGCAACACTATTTAGTGTGGCTGTAGCCCTGTCCCAAATTTCATCACTACCGACAAACTTCGGGTTCTGTGGATCTCTTGTAGAGAGCTCTAGGTAAAAGTCGGTGAGTCCGTAGTCTCTCAATAGCCCAAGCACAAAGTTGAGAACACTGGTTAGCTCAGTCTCAAGCTGTTCATTGGTCACGAATAGGTGGGCATCGTCCTGAGTCATTCCTCGAACACGAGTCAGACCGTGCAGCACGCCGGACTTCTCGTAACGGTATACCGAGCCGAACTCGAACATTCTCAGTGGCAGCTCTCGATAGGAACGCTGTCTAGAGCGGAAAATCAGAATGTGGAATGGGCAGTTCATCGGTTTGAGGTAATAGTCCGCCCCAGCGCGCTTTAGCTGGCCACTCTCATCATGCTCTGCATCGAGCTTCATCGGAGGGAACATGCCATCGGAGTACCACTGCAAGTGACCGGATGTCTCAAACAGCGTGGACTTGGTGATGTGAGGCGAATAGACAAACTCATAGCCAGCGGCTTCGTGACGCTTACGGCTGTAGTCCTCCATCACCCGACGAAGAATGCCGCCCTTGGGGTGAAAGACAGCCAGCCCAGAACCAATCTCGTCGGGGAACGAGAACAAATCGAGTTCAACGCCTAATTTGCGGTGATCGCGCCTTGCGGCCTCCTCGAGGCGCTCCAGATAGGCATCGTGCTCTTCCTGGGTGGCCCAGGCCGTGCCATAGATGCGCTGCAACTGCTTGTTGTTTTCATTACCGCGCCAGTAGGCTGCTGCGCTTCTCAGAAGGGAAAATGCCTTACCGACCATGCGGGTGTTTGGCAGATGTGGACCGCGACATAGATCGCGCCATGCAACACTGCCGTCTGGGTTGATGTTTTCGTATACCGAGAGTTGACCGGCACCGACCTCGGCCGCACCCTCTCCAACATCGGAACTCTTTAGTGAAATCAGTTCGAGCTTGTACGGCTCATCTTTCATTAGTTCGCGGGCCTCTTCGTCGCTGACTTCTCGGCGAACAAAGCGTTGCGACTTGCCAACAAGTTCTTTCATGCGTTTTTCAATGCGCTTCAGATCCTCTGGCTTGAAAGATTCTGCGACGTCGAAGTCGAAGTAGAAGCCATCTTTGATTGGTGGGCCAATGCCGAGTTTTGCAGGGTCAAAAAGTTCCTGCACGGCTTGGGCCATGATGTGGGCGGTGGAGTGCCGAAGTATTGAGAGCCCTGCATCCGAATCAATGCTCACACCGGAGATTCGATCGCCAGCGACCGGTCTGTAGGAGAGGTCCTTCAGCTCCCCGTTTACCTCGAGGGCGATGATCGAGCGGTCTTCAAAAAGCTTGAAGCCGTCAATCCCGGCTTCTAGCTCAGTGCTTACGCCATTTATAGTGACCTGCAAGATGACTCCTAACCTGCCAAAGTCTACCGAGAATGGTTAGGCAAACCTTGCTAGAGGTTAGAAATCAACCGTGTGTAGTCTTCAGCTATGAACAAGGCCTTTAATCCCGAGCTAGAAAAGAAACTGAATTGGCTTCGTGCTGCAGTTCTGGGCGCGAATGACGGGATTGTCTCTATCGCGGGTGTTGTTGTGGGCATAGCTGGAGCTGGTGTAGATCGAGCATCTGTTGCCCTCGCTGGGATTGCTGCTCTCACCGCCGGAGCTATCTCAATGGCAGGTGGCGAATTCACCTCCGTGAGTGCTCAAAAGGATGCCGAACTCGCCTCTGGCCGCGATCGAGAGCATGTGACTGCAAATCCGTGGATTGCCGCCTGGGCATCTCTGATTGCCTTCTCGGCCGGTGGGGTGCTGCCCTTGATTGCCGTTTTAGGTCCGTGGCAGGACCAGCGAGTGATTGTCACCGCGGCGGCCGTTGTTATCGCGCTGGCGCTTACTGGTTGGTGGGCGGCAGATCGCGGCGGTGCATCCAGAAGGCGATCGATCCTAAGAAACGTTGTCGTTAGCGTGCTGACGATGTCGATTTCTTATCTAATTGGATCGATTTTGGGCGTGACTGTTCTCGCTTAGCCATTACCCTTATTAGCTGTGTCTGATGTAGAGAGCTTCGACGTTGCGCTCATAGGTGGCGGCATTATGAGCGCCACCCTGGGTGTGCTAATCAAAAAAACCATGCCTGAGGCCCGAGTCATTCTCTTTGAGCGCCTCCCGGATGTGGCACTTGAGAGTTCGAACCCATGGAACAACGCTGGCACCGGACACGCGGCGCTCTGCGAACTCAACTACATGCCCGACAGCAAGGATGGTTCGCTGCCTGATGCCAGCAAAGCCATTGCCATCAATGAGCAATTTCAGGTATCTCGCCAGTTTTGGGCGGAATTAGTGAAACTCGGCGTGCTGCAATCCCCCGAAACCTTTATCCGCACTGTCCCACACATGACCTTTGTAACCGGTGCGAAAGACGTTGACTACCTCAAACGTCGCTTTGCCGCCCTGAAGGATCAGCCATTGTTTGCCGGTCTTGCGTATTCCGAGGATAAGAAAACCATTTCCAAGTGGGCGCCGCTCATTGTCGAGGGTCGTAATTCGGGTAGCTACGCCGCGACCTTCATCGACCAGGGAACCGATGTCGATTACGGAGCAATAACCCAGCAACTTATTTCGTGGTTGAGGGCCGAGGGTGTAGAGGTGCTAACCGCTACCGAGGTAACCAGGTTGTATCAGTACCAGGACAAGACCTGGAGACTGACCCTAAAGGGAAAGCACTCTGGACGCCTGATTAAGGCGGAGAAGGTTTTCGTTGGAGCAGGTGGCTGGGCGCTGAAGCTACTCCAAGCTGCTCGTATTCCCGAGATCAAGGGTTACGGAACCTTCCCGGTCAGTGGTCATTTCTTGAGGACCGATAATCCAGTCTTGGTGGCGAAGCACCACGCCAAGGTTTACTCCCAGGCCGCTGTCGGTGCTCCCCCAATGTCAGTCCCGCATCTTGATACGCGTGTCGTAGATGGCAAAACTTCTTTGCTTTTTGGGCCATTCGCTGGCTTGAATCCAAAGTTCCTGAAGTCCGGATCGATTCTCGATTTGCCGCTATCGGTCCGTCCCGCGAACATTCTTCCTTACCTCTCGGTAGCTATTAAGAACTTCTCCCTGGTTCGCTACCTGATTTCTGAGATTCTGAAGTCAAAGAAGCAGAAGTTGCAATCTTTGAAGGACTTCATTCCAAGTTCTGACCTCCAGGGTTGGGAGCTCTACGAAGCCGGACAGCGCGCCCAAGTAATCAAGCCAGTCAAAGGCGGTGGAACCCTGCAGTTTGGCACTGAAGTAATCAGCGCCAAGGATTCCTCAATTGCGGGTCTATTAGGCGCTTCACCAGGTGCGTCTGTCAGTGTCAGCGTCATGCTTGATGTGATGCAGAAGTTTTATCCCGAACGCTTCTCCAGCTTCGAGCCAGCTCTCAAAAAGCTCATTCCAAGCTATGGCAAGAAGCTCAACGCGGATCCAGCACTTGCGAAGAAGACACTCGCCTCGACAGCAAAGACGCTCAAGCTAAAGGCATAAGAAAAGCCCCCAGGTTTCCCCGGGGGCTTTTTACTTTTTGGGAATTACTTGCCGATCACAGTGGTGCGACCGTCAAGCTTCATCTGTGTGACCTTACCTGCGGCGGCATCGGCCTTTAGGGCTTCAACCAAAACTGCAGCGTCTAGGTCGCGGACGTTGAGCTTAGAGATGTCAAACATGTTGTAGCCATCTCCACCCTTTGCCACGAAGTCAGTCAGGGCAAGACTGAACTTGGTGCCATCCTTTGGAATCGCTTTTCCATTCAGATCAACCAGCGAGACGATTCTCGAGCCTGCAGGCTTGGAGACGTCAACCGTGAATTTCATACCCGAAACGTGTGGCCAACGGCCGTCGGTTGGGTAACGTGAAACACCATTTTCCATTGCTGCCCAGAGCTGTGCTCCGGTTACTTCGATGGTGCTGAATACGTTTCCGAATGGGTGGATTGTGTAGACATCTCCAAGGAGAACATCCCATGGTCCTTCTACCTGGCCGGTAGCTGGACGCTTGATGCTCTTGTCGCCTGGGATGTAGGTGGATGCTGGGAAGGTGGAGCGGATTCCGCCACCGTTCATCAGCGCAAAGTCAGTGCCGTACTTGGCACGAACTACGTCTGCGGACCAGTTACCAAAGGCGTGCTCACCACTGCGCTGAACCGGCGGGGTGCCTGCAATTGGGGTTACTACCTGAACCTGACCCACCTTCACATCCATCTTGGCGTTTAGGGCTGTCTTGAAGCGGCTCACCATGGCTGCGGTCGCTGCATCAGGAGTCTTCACGCTTGCATTAGCGGTGGTGATTAGCTCATTCGATGCACCCACAACCTTGTTGGTCTCGGTGTTCACACAAACCTGAATGCGGTTGTATTGCGCACCAGCATTTCGAACCATTGCCGTTAGCTTGCCGTCGTGCACCGATGAGTAAGTCTGGTGCGAGTGAGCACCCAGGACCACATCTACATTCTTCAGGCTCTTGGCGTAGTCAATAAGTGGACCTACTGCTTTGCCATCGAGGTTTGTGTTCCAGCCTTCGTGGATTAGTGCAACCACTACCTGAGCACCATTTGCCTTGGCGGCTGCGACAGCCTTGTCAATGCCAGGGGCGTTGTCGGTAATGGTCACTGTCGCTTTCTTGCCGGCGTAGGTGAAGTCGAGGTTGCCAGGCATGACCTGCTCGACAGTTTGTGAGGTGTTAATGCCGATGAAGCCGACCTTCACACCATCCCGCTCTAGAACTACGAAGCTCTTTGCACGCTTGCCATTGCC
>RFTL01000074.1 GCA_009923455.1 Actinomycetota bacterium
CAAGCGGAATATCTTCAAGAGGATCAAGCCCGATGAGTGCGCCGTCAAGGTATACGAGATCCGCCTGTGGCCTGTGTCTCAGCAGGAGGCATACATGAAGCAGAGGGTAAAGGTCCACCAGGATGCAGAGGCTGACTGGATGGTGGGGGACGCCCTGCCCGACTGCACATACGAGGAACAGTGGAGAGACGCGGACAGGTACGCTGTCGTGCCGAAGGGAAAGAAGCGTGCCGTCAAGGTTTACGACACCTTCGAGCAGGCAGAGGAACACGCAGAGAAGCTTGGCAATGCCATCGTCGCCATCAGATACGGCGCACCCAAGAAGTGCGAGGCGAACTACTGTGGCGTGGCAAGGAATTGTGATCAACGAGAAAGGGAGAGATTGGTAATGATATCAACCAGACAAAAGGGAGACGATGTATATGCAGACTAGCAATATATCCAAGGCCATCATCAATACGATGGCTGGGGTATCGTTTGTGCAGAAGGCAGGCAAGAACGAATTCCATGGATACAAGTACGCCACTGAAGGTGACGCGCTCAATGCTTTGCGCCCTCACTTAATCGCCAACGAGTTGGTGATTATTAGTGATGTGGTGGAGCATACACAACCCGACGAGTTCGGGAACACCACGGTGAAGGTTCGGTATCGCATCATCCATTCCTCAGGAGAGGAGATCGTTTGCCACTTCGTTGGCTGCGGTAACGACCGCTCCAGCAAGGGCGTGATCGGGGACAAGGGAATCTACAAGGCGCTGACCGGGGCGAACAAGTACTTCCTGCTCAAGACGTTCCAGCTTGAGACTGGAGACGATCCCGAGCGCGACGACAAGACTCAGGAAGATCGCATCTTCGAGCCACAGCGGCAGCAGGTCAAGCCGATGGTGCAGCCGAAGCAGGAAGCACCGAAGCCTGAAGCGCCGTCGATCAATGTTGATGCCTTCATCGAGCAAGTGAAGGAGGAACTGTCGCACTGCACCACCAGGGAAGAGGCCAAGCAGGTGTGGCGGCGCTACACTCCCGAGATCGGCCAGATCAAGATTCATTTCGCGGATCGTGAGAATGATGTCATGTCCGCCTTTAGCAACTCCACCAAACACCTCAAGTAAAGGACCAACACACATGGAAAACAAGTACCTGAACAGCGGCGCTCTCTTTCAGAACACGCGCAAGACGAGCGAGAAGGCTCCCGAATGGAAGGGGGATATGGAACTGGGCGCTGATGTCGTGAGCTACCTCGCGCAGCAGTTGAAGGAGGGCAAGCCTGCCAAGCTGGAGTTCGCCGGGTGGAACCGCACCTCGTCGAAAGGCACCAGCTTCCTGAGCCTCAAGGCGTCCACGCCCTTCGTTCCCAAGCAGCAGGGCGCGGCTCCCGCTGCTTCCAACAAAGCCCCCTGGGAGTAACGTATGCTAGTGGGAGATGTTTGGGAGTTGTACAGGAGAGAATGTAGCGACGACATTCTCTTCTGGAAAAGACAGGAGCTAGCACATCGGCACCTGAAAGCACTCGACGGCATCCTCGTAGACAACCTCAGGCCTTCCGTTATTCGGGAGGCCACCAAGGGGTTGGCGAGGTTGTCGTCCTCTACGATCCGGCGAGATCTTCAGGCCCTGGTCGCCGCTATCAATACCGCATGGAAGTGTGGTCAGATAAAGACCAAGCCGCACATCGAACTGCCTAAGGAGTCCGCGCCGAGAAAGCAGTGGATCACATGGGATCAGATGGGCAGTGTACTAAACCATGCTTTCAAGTTCGGACAGTGGATGGAGATGTACTGTATACTGCTCTGCAATACTGGGCAGAGATCCGGCGCAGTCATCTCCCTCCGCTGGAGGGACATTGACCTGGACGGTCGCTGCATCTACTTCAGCGCCAACAGGAAGTCCAGGCAGAAGTGTGTGGCCGATGTTTCAATCAACGACGACTTGTACGAATACCTGAAGAAGCATCAAGTTCTGGATGGTGATAAGTTGGTCGTCGCCCAGAATGGCAGGAGGCCGATGTCGCTGAACTATCAGTGGCGCAAGTTGATGGTCGCCGCTGGCCTGCCAACTACAATCACTCCGCACATCATCCGGCACAGCGTGGCAACGAACCTTGTTAGCTCTGGCGTGCCGATACTGAGAGTCAGCAAGTTGCTGGGTCATTCCAGTAGCGCCATAACAGAGAAGGTGTACGCCAAGTTCACACCTGAGTTCACAAAGGAGACAGTGAATGCCATACGCATCAACGGTAATAGCGATAGACCCAGGGCCTGAGAATACAGCATACGCAGAGATGCACAGAGAAGATCTTTCGATTGTTGAGTTCGGCATTAAGCCAAATAAAGAGGTACTTGATTCACTGCGAGGACACCTGTGGAGCTTCGATGTCCGAATTGAAATGATCGCAAGCTATGGCATGGCGGTAGGCGCGTCTGTGTTTAACACTTGCGTTTGGATCGGAAGGTTTACCCAGGTAGCTCTTGATTCCAATGCGACCAGCGTCGATAAAGTCTTCCGGCGCGATGTGAAGATGCACCTGTGCGGGAACGCGACAGCCAAGGATGCTAATATCCGGCAGGCCATCATCGACAAGTACGAGTCTATGTATGGAGTCGGTGTAACGAAGAAGGGCGGGATGCTGTACAGGGCGTCGAAGGATGTGTGGGCGGCAATCGGCGTAGGGATAACAGCGATTGAGAAGGAGAGAGGATGAGTCAGCCGAAGCCAACTAAAAACAACGCCACACCAATCTACAGGCTCGTTATCCAAGACATCAGGAAGCGTGCTAAGGTTGGCAAGAAGACGTACGGCACCTACCTTCAGGCGAACAACGGGCGCAATGCTCTAATAGACGCATACGAAGAAGTCCTGGATCTGGCGAAGTATCTGCGCCAGAGAATCGAGGAGGAGGGAAGCGTGAAGATTGACCGAAGAGCGGCGTGGAACAAGAGGAGTGAGACCGAACACCTGCCAGTAGCCGCCAAGAAGAACACCAAAGACTGGTGCAAGGGGATCGTTGGTAGGATCCATGAGACGTACTGGATCGAAGCTGGCACCCACATCCTGAACAAGAAGTGCATGACCTGTTCCAAGATCGTCGATAAAGCGATCAAGCCCTTCAGTAACCGCGATGATCACTGGAAGGAATGGGACGCTGCATGGAAGGAATATCGCAAACAACAGAAAGTGAGAGAATAATGCAGATTGTATTAGGTGGATTGATTCTGTTTCTGATCGGCGTGGCTGGCGTTGTTTACGTCAAGCTGGTGCAGTTCAAGCACCCCAAGGCAGCGTTCTGGTATTACGTCAGTGCGTACTGCATGGCTAACGGTGATGCCGAGATGCGCCGAATCGAACGGCAGTACGAACACTACCGGATTATGGAACGCCTTTGCGGAGGCAAGGTCGAGGAGATTTCAAATGATCGTGAAGCTCAAAACAGCTAGCGCGTCCGTCAAGATTCCGGTCTACGCGCACGGCCCTCACGAAGACGCAGGCATGGACCTGCATGCCGACGAGGATGTATTCCTGCGCCCGAACGAGCCGCAGGTTGTGAAGACCGGGCTTTCTATCGAGCTTCCTCCTGGGTGCGAAGCGCAGATCCGCAGCCGATCTGGACTGGCGCTGAAGAATGGCATCACGGTACTCAACAGTCCTGGAACAATCGATCCTTCCTACCGTGGGGAGATCGGCGTCATCCTCTGCTGGAATGGATACAAACAGGTAGGTGACCAGCCGTTCGTTATCGAGAAGGGGACGCGCATCGCTCAGATGGTGGTAGCCAAATACGAGCCGATTCGATTCGAGCAGGTTCAGGAATTGTCTGGCACTGAACGTGGTGCCGCAGGTTTTGGGTCTACCGGAACGAAGTAGACTCATCAGATGGGCATAGCCCAAATACTCAAAGAAAGGAAGGATGGATAGAGACAACGCTGAACTAGAAAAAACCACTGAGACTACCCAGGTGACCCCTGGGTGTACAGAATTTGCGTTCTATACACCGAGGGGTTACGATTGAGTATGCAGACAACACAGCGTAGCCCATCGTGGATGGTATCCAAGAACTTCAAAGCATCAGAAGTATGCTGCAAACATTGCGGCGTGATGGGAATGAAGCTTGATTTCATTGCCTTGATCCAGGAGTTCAGGGATTATCTCGGTTCCCCGGTGGTAATCACGAGTGGATACAGGTGCAATCTGCATCCATCGGAGGTATCAAAGCCTAGCGGCAAGATCGGGCGGCACAGACTGGGAGTGGCGATGGATTTCCACAGCCCCGGCATGTCGCTGAAAGATCTCTACAGCAAAGTAGAGGCGTTCGGAAAGTTCTTGGGAGTCGGAGTTTCCGTCTCCGGGGGATTCATACACTGCGATCAAAGGGAGAAGAAAGCCAGATGGCAATACGACAAGAGTGGAAGAGACATTCCGTGGAACGGAGAGTGGAGCGCGTTGAAGTAGAGGTGCGCCAATGATGGTGCGGCGCAGAGGTGCAGGCAACCCAGAAGGCGAGGCGAGGGACCTTGAATCTCTCCCTCGTCTCAAAGATCCTATCCGTGTAGTAATAAACGATCCAGCGTTTCCTCTGTCTTTGTACCTGAAGAACCAGGCAGGCGACCTGATACAGAGCAGGCAGTCAAGTCGTGAGTTGTACCGGATATCGCAAACGATCTCCAATCAAATCCGGTTCCTGCCGATCTCTGGGGTGAACTTGAACGTAGAGCTTCACGATAGGTCGAAGCTGAAAGACTACGCCATGTTTACTGACGTAGTCCTCAGGGTTCTGTATCGCGCCTGCCTAATCGAGTGCATGACATCATCTTCGGTAGAGAACGTGAACGTCAAGTACGTCGAGGCAGACAGGCGCAAGGTGGTTATCAAGATCGAGCCGACTAAGAGCCAGACAGAAGCCTCGAAATCCCGACCCGATAGCGCGCCGGAACCTGCTTCTGGAGTTCCTTCAGAGGCCTAGAGAC
>RFTL01000075.1 GCA_009923455.1 Actinomycetota bacterium
CAGATAACGCAATTGGAATGGCTTGTTGCTGAATTGGGAATGGAGTGGTGATTCCTCTGGAATCTAAGGCATCACAAATATCTTGATCGATGCCCAGTTGTTGAAATGTCAAAAATCTCTCCGATGATTGTTAGAGCGAGCTCTTTTTGAGCGTCTGCTCGGCTATAAGCTTTTCGTGTGCTGGATTGGTTCCGAAGAATTCGTAAGGTTTCTCAGAAACTTACGCTTCCGTCTCGCGACGCCTCGATGGGGCGCAGTCAAGTCCAGCTCAACCCTCAAAAGCTTACTCCTAGACCTGAGATTTATCTCGGTCAGCTTTCCTACCTGACCCTTAGGGCTGCTCAGATTCTGGAGAACGACACCAACTTTGCCCCGACTAAAGAGCTCAAGGCGAAGCAGCTGAAGCTTGCCAAGCTCTATCAGGCCAGGCACATCGAAATTCGCCGTCTGCTCTCCACTTCTGGGGGAGCAATTGACCAAGAAGACAAGCACTCTCAACGAATTGATGACATGATTCGCTACACCCAGGGCGTTGGCTGGCATGAGTCCACCATCCGCTTCTATTTGCTCTGGGGAATTCTCGAGCAATCGGCCAAGCTCGTCGCCAAAGGCCTACCAACCACAGTGCGATCCAAAGTTATTGCTCAGCTTGGCTCAGAACTAGAAGAGTTTTGCGAGACCGCATTGAAATCTGAACTTGCCAGAAGACCCGATCTTGCGCCGGTGCTTGCGATGTATGGCAGATCAGTTGTTGCCGATGCCCTCTTGGAAGTTAGAAACTCGGTTGATGTTTCCAAGGTTCTAGTTGAAAAGCCGCAGGACGAAGACTTTGCGGCTGCAAGCTTTCGAGCAATCGAACCTTTTGTTTCAGAATTGATTGCCGGTCATTCGGTAAGGATGGACCGGTTAGGCCTTACCGCCTAGGCGAATTTTCTCGAGCTCTAGAGTCTCCTCGGCTTCGCGCTTTGAGTCGAGAAAGCGGACTGCGAACCAGGTCGCAACTGGCATGGCCAGCATCACGACGAACCAAATCCACGCCTCTTCATAGCGGAAACCGAACCAAGTGAGCAGTAGCCAGAGCACTGCACCAACGGAGGTGGCCACACCGAGTGGAACCAACTTGCCATAGCGTCCAGAGGGCGGAATCACAAAAGGGGCAACTAGCGCCAAAATTCCTGCATAGATAGCAATAACTAAAAGTTCCATTACGCGATGAACCCCACAGGTCTAGCCTTTTCGGCACCAATCTCTACGAAGGAAATCTGAGCGGTTGGAACCAATATGGTCTTTCCCTTTTCGTCTTGCAGGCTCAACAGTGGCTGGCCAGACTCGATTGCAGAACTGACGAGCTTGGTTAGTTCTGCCGCCGATAGCTTCGACTCAAAGCTCAGATCGCGAGCTGATTGTGAGATACCGATACGAACTTCCATGAATTCCTCCAGCCATAAGGTTACGACAAGAAAATGTCACCACCTGCACATAGATTGTCAGGGTGCAAAAACTAAGCCATTTGAAACTAGCTGACCTTGGAGGTTTGGCTTCAAGTGGCGCGTATTGCGTGGTTGGGGCTCCAGGGACCGGAAAGACTGCTGAACTTATCTCGCTTGCAATCGAGGCTGAGCAGCTTTATTTACCCGAAGAAATACTTGTTCTCACCGCTTCGAGATCGCAGGCAAGTTTGCTTCGTGACCAGATCTCCGCGCGTTCAAAAAGGGCCAGCTCTGTTCCGCGAGCAGTATCGATCACCGCACTGGCATATCGAATGCTTACCCAGTCAGGTCAACAGGTTCGCTTACTCACGGGACCCAGTCAGGAGCAGATTCTTCGAAAGCTAATAACCGAAGCCGAACCGAGTCTTAGATCTGCTGGATTCAACCCCTGCTCGGTACAGCTTTCGGCTTTTTTACAAGAAATGCGTGATCTGCTCCAGGTTGTGATGGATTTTGGGCTGAAGCTCGAAGATCTCGTTTCACTCAAGAGACAGTTTCCCGCCCTCAAGCTCGAGATCTTGATAGTGATTTTCGAGCGATACCTGAGTGAGCTTGAAAATGGTGGCTGGGTAGATGCGAGTTCACTACTTACTAGGGCACTTGATCTCAATGTTGATGTGAAGCTCGTGCTGGTAGATGACGCCCAGGAGTTTTCAACCGCCGGGTTGAAACTACTTGCCAAGCTGCTAGAGAAGTCGCCCGGAGTTATCTTTGGCGATCCAGATAGCGCGACCCAAGGATTCCGAGCTGCCGAGCCAGGGGCATTCCTGGCACTCGGAGAAAGAATCTACCTAGCTAAAGAATCTGTCATCTCGCCTGTAAATCAGTCAGTTCTAGCAAAGCTTGCTCAGCGCATCCCGCCCGCCGGGGCCGGAGTGCAGCGATCGACTTTGAAAAGTGAGTTTCAGCTGGAATCACTTCTGTTCGAGACCACGAGTGCGGAAGCAGATTACCTAGCGACCAAGCTGCGACGCGCTCGGCTCGAGGAAGCCATTGATTTTTCTCAGATGGCTGTAGTCCTAAGGACCAGGTCCCAGTTGGAGCAACTGGCGAAGGACTTAGCGCTACGTGAGGTGCCGGTCAGAGTGGTTGGTCCAGATCAACCGCTTTCCAGAAATCAGCTAACTCGAGCGATTTTGGATGTGGCTAGCACTATGTTTCAAGCGCCCGATAGAGCGCTCCTAGTCGAGGTTTTGCAATCCAGCCTGTTTGGGCTTACCCAGATTCAAATTCGACGACTCGACCGAGTGTTGGTTCACCACTTTGGTGAGCGAGTCGAGCAAGCCTGGCTATCAGCTATCGAACTTGGCATTGAGCTTGAGACCGCTGAGACCAGGGTGTTTACTCGCTTGGTTCAAGTTATTCGGTCACTAAGGTCGGCCGAGCCTAAAAAGGCTCACGAACTGGTGTCTAGAGTCTTTGAAGAGGCTCCGAAAAACCTGCGCGAGCTCGCTAAATCAAAGGCTGCAGTAGCAACCGCGGTGAATCGTGACATTGATGCGGTGCTCAGGCTGTTTGCGGCTGCTATTCGATTTGATGATCAGGGCTCGGGAACTATTCAGGACTTTGTCGAGCAGCAGCTAGATCAGCGAATAGCGGAGGATGCCCTTTTTGCTTCTGCAGATTTGGATGCGGTAACGCTTTTGACTCCAAGTGCTCTAGCTGGAAGAAGGTTTGAGCTGATTGCGATTCCGCGACTCCAAGATGGCATTTGGCCCAACCTCAAGCTCAGAAACTCGCTACTTGGAGCCGGTTCCCTGAGGAGCTACCTTGCAGGGAGGAGCCCAAATCCAACTGATTCGATTCGGGGAGAGCTTGGAGATGAGCTAAGACTGTTCTATAAGGCAGTTGGCGCTGCAAACTTCCGCTTGCTGCTTAGTGCAATGCAGTCCGAGGATGAACAGCCCTCACAGATCTTCACTGTGATTGGTTCAGAGCCAAAACTGTTTTCAGAACGGATCGATTTTGACCTTAGGAGGTTTGTTGGCACGCTCCGCAGAGATTTCGCGTCCGGCGATCAATCTGCAGCAGGCCTGCTCGCTCTGCTGGCCTTGGCAGATGTCCCGGGGGCTAATCCTGAAACTTGGCATGGAGCACTAGATCCGTCAAGCCGGGAGTCTCTGTTTGGTTCTGAGGAACCGGTCCTGCTGAATGCCTCATCACTTCAAGCCTTTGAAACGTGCCCACTGCATTGGTTCATAGAGACTTTTGCGGTTGGTAGGCAAAGCTTTCAAGCTTCCATAGGAACCCTGCTCCACAAAGCACTGGAGCTAGCTAAGCAGCCAAGCGATATTCCTCAGTTTGTGGAGAGCAACTGGCATGAACTTGAGTTTGAGCATTCTTGGCAGGAGCGAACCCAGCGGCAACGCGCTATGGAAATGGCCGCCCTGCTGGCTAGCTACCTTGCTGAGTCTGAAGCTCCAATTGCCGTGGAGCAAGGGTTTGAGCTCACCCTCGGCAGGCTATCAATCAGGGGCAAGATAGATCGGATTGAGCAAACCAGCGAGGGTTTAGTTGTGGCTGATCTGAAAACTGGTAAGAGTGTCTCCGACGCTGAGGGAAATCGTCAACTTGCGCTCTACCAACTCGCCATCTCAAGGTCAAATCCCGATAGCAAGGTGGCAGGCGGAAAACTAATCTCAGTAGGAACCGGAAAGCTCAAGGTTCTGAACCAACCAGCTCTGGATGAAGAAGCCTCCTCAGAGCTGATTCAGGCTCTGACCAACTTTGAGAACTCGGTAACCGAGGCGGTTTTATCAGCCAACACAAAAGCTCACTGCAGCTCGGACTCTGAGTGCCGAATACTGATTTCGCAGGTGGTGAAGCTTGGCTAAATTCTCCGCGCAAGATGTCTATTCGCTCCTTGGTCCGCACCGACTGACCGATGAGCAAGTTGCAGCCGTTGAGGGCGCATCCGTTGATGCACCAACCCTGGTGATTGCCGGCGCGGGTAGCGGAAAGACCGAACTAATGTCGGTTCGAATCCTCTACCTGGTGGCTAACCAGCTGGCTAAACCACAAGAAATTCTTGGGCTAACTTTCACCAAGAAAGCCGCCTCGGAGCTTTCAGCCAGAGTCTTGAAGGCGCTCTATCTGCTTCGCGAGAGTCCAATGTGGCCCCGGGATCTTGAGGCAGATTTTCTTCCGCCGAAGATCGCCACATACAACTCGTTCGGCAACGAAGTTTTCCGACAGTTCGCTCTCGAGGTGGGCTATGAACCAGATGCTCAAGTGCTCGGAGATTCAACTTC
>RFTL01000076.1 GCA_009923455.1 Actinomycetota bacterium
CCGATGACTGGTAGCACCAGATTTGCAACCTGGGTAGACCCATCAAAGACTTGAACCGCGGAACCAGAGCGCTTTGGGATCACCCATAACATGTTTTCGCTGTCGAACTCCAGGCTGGCTACCGAGGTGACATCGCTGATCAATTCACTTTGAACTCCGATACCCGATCCGACCATCAGCTCAACCCCGTTTGGACCCGAAAAGGCCAGGAGGTTTCCGGCTTGGGCACCGGCGAGCAAGCTAGGTCTGGAAAGCTGAACCAATCCAGATGTGCCCGAAATTGCCAACGAATCTGCAGGTCCGATTCGATAAACCGCATCCGACAGAGCTATGACCTCAGAACCACTGCGTGCTGGGGAAATTTCGGCCGGCACAATATCTTGGCGAGAACTGTTGACACTGAGCGAAACATCCGAGACCCCAGACAGCTGCAGCAGGGTAGCGCGTAGTTGAGCAAGCATCAGTCTTCGATTTATGGCGTCAGCAGAGAGCGCTACGGAGTCAAAGTCGACCTCAGCCACACCCTGCTGAATAGTGACGGCACCGATAGTTAGTTTGGTTCCATCCGGAATCGCACTCTGAACTCCGAGCGCGAGGTATTCGGACGGGCCTGCCAAAAGAGCATTAACCAAACGTGTACCGGTAGATGTTCTCGATGGGAACCAACGTAAATCCGGCACCAGCTTTGAGCCTCGGGAATCTAGGAAGTAGACGCTGTAAGGCTTGAAAACCACCTGAAAAACCGGTGGAGTAACAACAGTCAGGTTTGGGGCGGATGCAATTCGCCACTGGCCATCCTCTTGAACCAGCTTAAATCGCAGTGAAGTTGGATCGGCCTTGGAGTAGCTGGAGTATCGCCCATGCTCATCTAAGCGTGCTTGAACATTGATGGTCACCTGCTCAAGACCAGTCTCACTCTCAACAAATGTCGGTGCCCCATTTCTGATCAGCACCTGGTTATCCGGCTTCCACTGCTGGGCGAAATCTCGACTCAAAAACTCTCGGGCAACAGAGTAATCATTCTGCGGACCGGTGCCCGCAGCTAAAAAGCCACTCACAATCTCTCTTGGCGATGCCCCGACGATTGGGCCAGAGGGGGTGTAGTAGGCAACTTCCTGCGGCTGATTATTGGCAATCTCTGGACCTGATTTCACATCAACTGATGTGGGTATCGAGGCGCAGCCGGTCAAAAAAACCAGGATTAGGGCGGCGATGACTCTTCTCACTAAGCCTCCATAGTTCTTGGAGGAAGTGGAAGTGGCGAATTGGAGATAACCAAGTCGGCTCGCTTGGGAAGAGTGAGTCGGAAGCAAGACCCGCGCTTTGGCTTAGACCACACCTGCAGCCAACCACGGTGAAGAATCGCATCTTCCTTGGAAATTGCTAGACCCAGCCCAGTGCCACCCAAAGACCTTTGCCTCGCTGGGTCCGCGCGCCAAAAACGATCGAAAATTCGCTCCAGCTGTTGCTTGGTCATTCCAACGCCAAAGTCCGTGACGCAAACCGCTACCGCGGTCGCGTTCTCGCCAACTTCAACCTGAATTGGCTTACCTTCTCCGTGCTCAACTGCATTGGAAAGCAGGTTCACGATCAACCGCTCAATACGTTTGGCATCGATTTCTGCCTCTACCGCCTTCGCGGGAAGCTGCACCTGAATGGGCATGTTGCGACTGGCCGCGAGAGGTTCGATGCTGGCAATTGCCGAACCAACAACTGCATTGAGATCGCGCAGTTCCAGCTCCGCCTGCACGGCACCTGCGTCATAGCGGGAAATCTCTAGCAGGTCAGCGAGCAAGCGCTCGAAACGTTCGATTTGCGCCTGCATCAGTTCGGCAGAGCGCGAGAGCGCGGGCTCTAAACCTTTCCGGTTTGCAAAGATGACTTCTCCGGCGAGCTTGATGGTTGTAAGCGGGGTTCTCAGTTCGTGGGAAACATCGGATACAAAGCGGCGCTGCATTCGAGAGAGCGAGTCCAGTTTTTGAATCTGCTGTTGCAAGTTGGTTGCCATCTTGTTAAACGAACGAGCGAGCTGGGCAACAACATCCTCACCGCGCTCCCCTAAACGCTCATCCAGGTTTCCTTGAGCTAGAAGCTCTGCCGCCTTGGCGGCCTGCTCCACCGGCTGAATAACTCTTCTGGTTACCAAGTAGCTGACAAGCCCGATCATAAAAATCAAGAAGATGCCACCGACTGCCAATGCTGACTGCACCAGCGAAAGCGCTTCCTGCTCGGGAGATAGGTCGTAAACCAAATAGAGTTCGAATTCACCAGCAAGTGGAACAGAGATCGCGCCACCAACTGTTAGGCCGGGCACGGTGACACCATCTCGAACCAGCTCAATTGAGGTGTAGCTCAAGATGGCTGGGTTTTCTCGAACTTGAACTCTGAGCTGCTCTGGAATCGAGTTCAAATCTAGATCTGGAGAGATTGGTGATTGAAACAAATCCAGTTGGGCCTGTCCCGGAGATCGCAACAGCGCAACCTGTCGGTTTGCCGATGAGCCAGAAACCTGAAGCGATGGGACAACTGAATTCAAAACAGTCTGAAGACTTGTTTCGTCATTTAGTGAGGCAGCGGCAATGGTTGACTGCACCAAACCAATTGCTCGCTCAGTCTCAGAGAGAATCTGCTCCACTCGGTTTTGATAGAAAGCGTTCGCGAGTGAAAAGGACAGGAATCCACCCAGGGTGACAAGTGCCAGAAAACTCAGACCAAGGGTGGTTAGTACCGCTTTGGCCGTTAGAGATTTTCTAAGCCACTTCACGCAGTTTCGGTGCCAACTCGATAGCCGTGACCTCGGACGGTGAGAACAATCTTGGGATTCTCTGGATCAATCTCAATCTTGGAGCGAAGTCGCTGCACGTGAACATTTACCAGTCGAGTATCAGCCTTGTACTGGTAACCCCAAACCTGCTCCAGGAGCATCTCGCGAGAGAAGACCTGTTGCGGTTTGGTGGCCAAAGTGTGCAGCAGCTTGAATTCCAATGGCGTTAGCGAAATTGGAGTGTCTCCGCGCTTCACCTCAAAAGAGAGCGCATCCAAGGTGATTTGTCCGACCTGCAGGTGCGAGCCATCATCAACCAGCGGACGCAACCTTGCCTTGATTCGCGCCAAAAGCTCAGCACCGTTGTGCGGCTTCACTACATAATCGTCAGCGCCAGCCTCAAGACCACGAACCACGTCCTCGGTGTCTCCCTTGGCGGTGAGCATGATGATTGGAGTGCCACTGATTGCCCTTATTTGCGAGCAAACCTCAATCCCTGATTGCCCAGGCAACATGATGTCCAGCAGCACCAGATCAGGGTGCGACTGATTGAAGACATCGATTGCGCTTAGGCCGTCAGCGGCAAAAACAGGCTCGTAGCCGGCACCCGAAAGCACCAGGCCAACCATTTCACGCAGTGCATCATCATCGTCAACGACAAGAATCTTGTGAGACACTGCGACCTCCTGTTAGTAGCGGTAGTGATCCACCTTGTACGGACCATCAACTGCTACACCAATGTATCTTGCCTGAGAGGGGGTTAGTTTTGTCAACTCGACTCCCAATGCGTCAAGGTGCAAACGCGCCACCTTCTCATCCAACTGCTTTGGCAGGATGTGAACTCCAAGTCCGTACTCAGCGGCTCTCTGGTATAGCTCAATCTGCGCCAAAACCTGGTTGGAGAACGAGGTTGACATCACAAATGATGGGTGACCGGTTGCATTTCCAAGGTTCATCAAACGACCCTCGGAAAGAATCAGCACCGCATTACCGTTTGGCAATCTCCACTCGTGCACCTGAGGCTTGATTTCAATCTTCTCGATGCCAGGAATCTGAGCAATTCCAGCCATGTCGATTTCGTTGTCGAAGTGACCAACGTTGGCCAAGATAGCTAGATTCTTCATCTTGAGAACGTGCTCTGGGCGAATGATGTTCTCGTTACCGGTTGAGGTAATGAAGATGTCGACCTGGTCAATCACAGATTCCAAGGTGGTGACCTGGAATCCATCCATTGCCGCCTGCAGCGCACAAATCGGATCGATCTCGGAAATGATGACGCGAGCTCCCTGACCCCTAAGTGCCTCGGCGCAACCCTTGCCAACATCGCCATAGCCAGCGACGAAGCAAACCTTGCCGCCCATCAGGACGTCGGTGGCACGGTTTAGGCCATCTGGAAGCGAGTGTCGAATACCGTATTTGTTGTCAAACTTCGACTTAGTTACAGCGTCGTTCACGTTGATTGCGGGGAACAGCAGTTCACCACGCTTGAAGAACTCATAAAGACGGTGAACACCGGTGGTGGTCTCCTCAGAAACTCCAATGATGTCTGCGGCCACTCTGGTGTAGTAGCTAGCGTCACGCTTGAGTGATTCGCGAAGGGTGTCCAAAATCACTCGGTACTCGTGAGAGTCATCTACTCCGGCTGGAGGAACCGAACCGGCCTTCTCAAACTCAACACCCTTGTGAACTAGAAGTGTGGCATCGCC
>RFTL01000077.1 GCA_009923455.1 Actinomycetota bacterium
GGAGGTGACTGATACCTCCCAAGGAGTCTGCATCTTTCCAGCCAAGACGCTACCTCGTCTTGTCCAGCCTTGGGGTCTTCCTCTCTTTCGTTCTGCCTGTGCAATGACTCGCTTTGCATAGTCGTTTACTTCAGACACAGTTTACGCTTCTCCAGAATCAGGTTAAGGATTCTGACCTCACGCTCAGACTGATTCCACTTAGGATTGTTGGAGGTCTGCTGTAGAGTTCGTGCGTAGGAGAGCAACTGGGTGTCTGAGAGTTTCTCAAACTGTTGCTCAACGGCATAGTCCCATTCGTTCTTCAGGGAAGGAAGCCCATAGCGGTGCTTGCACTTGGCGATAGAGGAGTGCGGGACTCCGAATCTAGCACCAGCCTGTTTAGCGGTGAGACCCTCAAGAAGGGCGATACGATAGATTTCCTGTAGGTTCATTGTACTTTGTATCCGATGTTTTCGATGTCTGAGTTAGCGAGTTCGATGAAGGATTTAACCTTACCCCACCTGTCGGTAGGGAAGATGAGGGTTTCAAAACCAAGGTCTGATTCAACTACCCATTCGTGTCCCTTGAGGGGAGGGTTGAGTTGGAACAGCGTGGCTTCTCCACGGAACTTGCCAAGGTTCTTGTGGATAGCCCTAGTGTAATCAGGGATGGTGGCGGTCATAGGTTCTTAGCCTTTACCCACTCCCTGATGGCATCCTTGTTGCCAGTAGAGGCGAGAGCATCCCCAGCCTCTTCAAGAGCCTTGATGCGATTCCTAGCCTCAGCCAAGTCGTTAAGAATCTTGGACGGGAGAGGGCAGTTCAGACGCTCGATGAGTTCCTTTGGGTCTAGAGCCAGAACCACAGCCGCACCCTTGAGCGAATTGCTCTTCAGGGTGTAGGGCTGTCCGTTAGGCTGGAAGTTATTAGACACTTCTAGGATTTCTTTTGCTTTGTCCACGGGAAGACAGATGTAGTTCAGTCTTTTGTTTCTGTGGGCTACGGCGTGACGAAGATAGGAAAGTCCGTGCGACTTAGGACTGCTTTTCATTCATATACTTCTCCTTGTCGGAGTCCAGCAACTTCACAAGGTCTTGCTGGTTGAACCGCTTGTACTTACCTTCAACTGTGAAGTTGTAGTAAGTCTGGCGGTGAATCTTCGTAGGCTTCAGGAGGCGAGCGATGTTGCCATCCGAAAGGATGACATAGTTCGTTCCTTTACCAAAGTACTTGTAGGTGTTAGACATAGCGGGTTGAGATTAGAAGGGGATTTCGTCCGTGGTGTCGGAGGCGGGAGCGGAGTCTTCAGCCTCAAAGAGACGGACGGCTTCAGCCTTGAGAGCGAGGTCTTTCGGGGAGACAGTCGTGCTGTCTCCGAAGGGCTTGGGAGTCCAGACCTTGGCGAAGTAGTAGAGGTCACCACACTTGACGCTTCGGTCAGTTTCCTTCTTCGGGAGTTCAGCGAGCGGAGTACCCTTTCGGTCACCGAAGGGGGCTACCATAGGGCCAGAAGCCTTTGCGGTGGTCTTGCCAGCGTTGGGGTTCGGGATGAACTTCACGCCCTGAGGAGGCTTCTCAAGCGAGATAGTGCTACCTCCCTTTGCGATGCGGTCAGTCTCAGCATCGTCATCTTCAGTAGCCACGCCAGCGACAGAAGCCAAGGCATAACGGCGAAGGTAAGAAATAAGTGCTCCAGCGTTCTGACCAGAGATGCCCTTCTCAGTCGGGACAAGAGCGTCAGCGGAGATGTACGCACCACAGGTGTGGATGACGAGGGTTCGGACACCAACGCTTTCGGAATCTCCGATAGGCATCTGGATGATTGCAAGGCCGTACTGGGCCGCAAGGGGCTTGAGGGCAAGCAGGTGAGCGGATAGGCTGGCATAGCGGTTTTTATGGTAGGGGTTGGTGGAGTCTGCGTGGATATCCTTGCTGGCCTCAACGAAGGCTACTAGGGACTTGAAGAGGACGGCTTGGGTTTCGGGAGTGTTTTGGCTCATAGAAGAATAGTAATCAAAGAGGGAATCGAATCGGTTCATAGAGAGTGTATGTCACTTAGAGGAGAATTCGTCAACCACTTTTTCAAGAATAGTGCGAACAAAATCAGAGCGGGTCATCGAATGTTTCTTAGCGTAAGTATTGAGGAGAGCGAGTGTCTTACTCTCGATGCGAAGAGTCAACATCATTTCCTTGTTACGCTGACGAATTTTTAGAGAAGTCTTTTTCATAATGGAGGAGTTGGAAGAAAATAGAATGGTATTACTAATGCAAGACAAATCTTTAGGCTTTATGCACCAGCCCCTACCATTCGGTAGTAGTCCTTGAGACGGCGAATCAGGGCTACGCCCGTCTCCTTATCCCTAGGGTCGAACCGCTCCAGCAGGGTAGAGCCGTTGAAGTTCGTGCTGATGATGGTAGCCCTGCGAGCGGTGCTTCGCTCGTCAATGATTGCGAACAGGTCTGAGGCCATACGCTGGGTCAGACGCTCCTTGCCGAAGTCGTCTAGGATGAGGAAGGGTAGGCTAATCAACTGGTCGATTGCCGTCCCGTGCTTCTGGTCTTTAAAGCCACTTTCGATGGTCGTCTCCAGTTTCCGCATAGTCAGGAACTGGAAGTTAAGTTGCTTATCCTTTAAGGCTTCCTCAGCCCACAGACGGCAGATGATAGCCCAGATGCCACGGGTCTTCCCGATGCCCGTAGTGCCGTGCAGGAGGAGTCCAGAGACATCCCCCTGAGGCTTCCAGTCGAGAGCCTTCTGGATGTTGGGGTGCAGACGGGTGACATCCGTGTCCCTGAAGATTTCAGGCATAGACGGCGGGATGGTGGAATCCACAAGACCAGCAAGGGCTACACGCTCCTTGTCCAGATGCTCACGGCAATGATGCCAGCGAACCAGTTTCAGAGAGCCGTCATTCTTGGCGAACAACGCACCCCTGCGACCACAATGACAGGCGATATCGCTCATCGGCAGGTCTGCTTTTCGTAAACTTCCCAGCCCTTTCCAGTATAGGCACGGACACAGCAGTTCACATAGTTTTCATCCCACCAAGCAAGGATGTGATAATCCTTGTTCTCGATGGAGATGTTGCCGTTAGAGCCACCCACGATGTCCTCAAGGATGTTCACGAACTTGTTGTCAGCCCAAGCGTCAAAGCCTAGTCGGTTGATTTCTTCTTCCATAGCAATCAGAATGATTCGTGGTCTTTAGCAGTCAAGGGCTTTGTGTTACCTTTCGCAACATTTCCCGTAGGCTCAAACAGACCCTGCCAGCCCTGCCTAATGGAACGCTCGATGGCATCGATGGATTTGGCTTCACCCCAGAGGGCAAAGTCCTTGAACTGAGCCTGAACGCTTGCGTCCGTGAGTTTCCGCTTGAGTTGCTTACGATAGGCCACCCAAGACTTCCAAGCATTGATAAAGGCTTCAGAGCCGAATGGAAGACGAAGAATCCATTCCATCTCCTGTACTGTATTCTTATCCTCTTTCTTATCTTCTTTACTATATGGGTGCAATTTATTGCACCCCTCAGTACAGGCTTTCACCAAGGCCATCTTAGCGACAGTCCTGATAATTCTGCGTCCCGCAACCTCTTGACGGACAATGAGTTTAGCGTCATCCAGTTCCTTCAGGATGTTCTGAAGTTGACGCTTTTCCAACTGGAGGTGAGTCTGGAGATAGGCATTGGATGCGAAGCATCCGTCCTCGTTGTCCAGCCCATCGACCACCCCATAGCACACCTTAGCGGTGATGCTGATGGGATAGGTCAGGACGATGGCAGGAATCCAGATTCCCGTGAACTTAGGGTCGCTCACTTGGTGAGTTTGAGGTTCACGACCTCGTCAGAGTAAGCAGGATACACTCCGCTCGACTGGCAATAGGCGAATCGGGTCATCGCCATCTCCCAAGACTGATAGGTCAAGGCGAGGTCGTCCACGCTGATGCTGTAGCAACCTACGGCGAAGGGAGGCTCTTTTTCCTGCACGATGAAGATGAAGTCGTTGACAGGCTTGCCAGCGTTGTTCAATAGCCAGCGATATTGGATATCCTGATAGGCATATTTGAACTTCCAGATAGCCTTACGGAAACCCTCAGGGCTACTGTCCTCTGCCGTTTTCAGGTCGATGATGATGCCTTCGTTCTCGTTGTAGCCATCGAGAAGACCCTTCAGGCGAACCTTCTTGTTTCGAGCGTCTTCGTAAGTGCCGAAGCAAGCGACCTGCTTGTGCGTAAGGGTGCGGAGCAGACGGCTGGCGACAGGATGCTCGTACAGAGCCTTCTTCATCAGGGGCAGGAGGTCGGCTTCCTTAGGGGAGATGACAGCCTTGCCAGCAGAATCGATTTTGAATTGCTCTTTAATGGCCTTGCCCTCTTTAGTCCTGCCGTCCACATCAGGCATCACGGAGAAGAAGTCGCTGGGAATCTTCTGGAGAAT
>RFTL01000078.1 GCA_009923455.1 Actinomycetota bacterium
CAAACTCAATCCAGGTTCAGCTCACAAACCTGAACGGATCCCTGTTCTCATCAAACAGCCCAGTAACGCTGACATCATCCGCCGCTTTGATCTTGAATGGAGACCCTTTATCTCAGTCTCTAACCGTGAATGCGGTAAACGGTATCGCCACCTTTGCGGGCCTGGGTTTTGCAAGTACAGTGACAGGTACACAAACGCTAACTTTCTCATCTGATGCCTTTGTGGGTACTAGCCTCACAATTACCCCAACCTTCAACCCCACAGGCGTGAACCTCACATCGACAGGGGTAACGGAGGGCACTCTCTTTGGAGGAAATTTCTTTGCGTCCAACAGCGGGACGGTGAATCTTCGAGCAGATGATCTGCGAGCGCATCTGCAGAGTTTCTCTACCGTGATTTCAAGCTCTGGCTTCATTAATGTGCTCGCGGGATTCACCTCATCAAGCACGCTGGATCTGACTTTGCGCGCGGCTGGAAGCATCTCGATGTCTGGTTCCGTGAATCTGACTCTTGGCGGTGGTGATCTGATCGTCTGGTCTGATGCAGACAATCTAAATGGTGGGTATATCCGACTTGAAACCGGCGTGTACTTAAACACTGCAGGAGGCAGCGAGACACAGAGAACCGGTGGGGGTGCTCTGGTTCTCGCCGGTGGGCTTGACCTCAACGCAGATGGAGTCCCAGACGGATACTCGAAGAGTGTCCAGGGAGTGAACGAAGGTGATGCGGTCCGCGTCGGTGTCGGACGAACTGTAAATGGCGCAAGACTGTTCACCGGCGGGGGCGATCTCATTATCCGAGGCGACAGTGCACATCGAATTGGCATTAATTTCGAAGGTCAACTTGTAGCACGATCCGGAAACGGAAATATCCAAATATATGGATTGTCCAGTTCCACGAACTCGTCCTTTGCCAGTAATCCACATGCGATTGAGTTTTTGCAGACAAGCTCTCAAACAATCATTGAGTCATTCGGTTCTGCCCCTCAAGCTATCGATATTGTTGGTACGTCATCTTCAACACTTGGGGATTCTTTTGCAGTTAGCTTCTTGGGGGATTTTGAGAACTCCGCACTGGTAACCGCAAAAGGAACAGGCGGAATTCGCATCTCAGGATCAAACAGCAACTCCGATGCTGAGCCAATTCGATTGCAACGCACGGGTATCCACGCTGCCACTGCCAGCATCCTGATTGAAGCTCGAGGTTCCGGGTCGGCGAAGGATGTTTCTAGGCTGAACTTAACTGGTACTCAAAACAGGTTTGGTTCAGTCGGATCGCTTACTTCATCGGCAAACATAGTTCTGAGAGCTGATTCATTCTCTAGCCTTGTTAGTAGCTCGCCGACCACCATCAGTACGTCGGGAATCATAGAAATCGAACCTTTCAATTCATCATTCCTGTCTGCTTTCACTCTGGACAACGTCTGGTCGATAGCTTCGGGAAGTGGAGGGCTGGAGATTGGTAAGCCAGGAACCATGAGTTCCTGGATCTTCTCAGGCGGTAACGCATCTGATGTGAGTATTGCGACGAATTTGTCTCTCTCTGGGCCACTGTCTGTATATGGCCAAGACGTCAGTTTGAACTCCCAGGTCACGACCACTGGCGTTGCAGGTGATGTTCTTCTGAGAGCCTCTAGAAACGTACTATTTTCGGCAAATGCGAGCGTCAATACAACGGGTGGAGACATTACCCTATGGGCTGACAGTGACCAGAGTGCGGCAGGATTTGTTCGTCTTTTGGGCGGGGTGCAGCTGTGCTCCTCGGCCGGCTGCGCGTCCAGTGTGTCCGGTGGAGGTGACATCACTATCGGGGGTGGCGCGGCCAATCCAGTGAATACTGCAAGGCCCATTGGGTTTGCCCAGGGAACTTCCCTTAATGGAACTGCAGGTGGAAACAACTATGAGACGACAGGTGTTCAACTCGGACAGCTGACTGTCGGAAATACTGGAACCAAAATTTACTCTGGCGGAGGGTCCATTGAGATCCGAGGAAAAATGACCTCAGTCAGCGGAGACAACTGGGCAGCAGGTATAGGCGCTGTGAGCGGACTTGACATCCGGTCCGGTAATGGCAAGATTCTGATGATAGGTGAGACAACTGCGGGTCCAACCGGAACCAACGTTGGTTCTATGGAGCTAAATGGCTGGGGTGCGACAGGACACACGACGCTGATTGAGAGCAGAAACACTGCCAGTGACGCAATCGTTCTTGAGGGGCGGCGACCTTCTGCAACAAACTTTGGAGTTTGGGGCGGTAACTCAGGAACGACAATCAGCTCTGCTGGAGGCTTTCAGATTCGTTCAGACCTTATTTCAGCCAACCTAAACTTGGATATTTCCGTATCCGGACAGGTTGTCTTTGAATCACTTAGTGGCAGCCTTAGCGATTCAAATGGCGGATCTATATATGTACTGGATACATCTGCTGGAACAAACACAAAGTTCACAACTCCCCCTGCCGGCCTAAGAGTCGGGTCGCTTTCCAACAGCAACCGTGTTCAGATAACAAGTTCAGTCACGGTGGCTGGGCCAATTGAATTCATAGGCGGACAGATTGAAGTTCGGCAAGAAGGCGATCCGCTCATTAGATCAACAGCACTGGACGCGAACATTACCCTCAGAGCAAGAGACTGGATTGATATCCAGGGTAACGGTGCTGCGCTATCTGCAACACTCCAAACCAACACCGGCGATGTGATTCTTTGGGCAGATTCAAACGGTGATGGATCTGGTTCAATCTCTCTGGGTCGTTCTGTGATTCTGGATACCACCAATGGAACTCAATCCAAAACTGGAAGTGGAGGCGGCCGGATTACTCTTGGCGGCTCCTTTGGGTCTGCTGCAGTCGACGCAGATGGTCACCCTATTGGATCTGCTTCAGATACTGGACAACAGGCCGGCGGAGCAGGCTCTTACGCACTGATCATCCTCAATGGCGCTCAGCTGTTTTCTGGTGGCGGATTGATTTCAATGCGTGCAGTCGGAGATTCATCTCAATCTGTTGCTTGGCTAGATAACGCGACCATTTGGTCTGGAACTGGACAGATTTCTGCTCAGTTTGAGTCAGTGAGTCAGCAAAACGCTCTCTTCATTCGAGGGACTAAATTGGTGTCGGCCGCAAGCGCCTCTCCGGCCATCACAATCGATGCGACTTCCAATACCTCAGGCGTTGCTGCATTGAGGCTGGAACAGAACACAGCCTTTGAAGCTGTTTCTCTGGGTAATCCAGCCGTCGGAATTGAAATTGATGCTCGGTCTGGTGGATCCACCTACGCTCTGGCAATGCAAACCCCATTCAACTTGCTTTCGACTACGGGAGCCATCTCTATCAGTGCAAACACCTCGGTGCTGTTCAGTTCAACGGCTGCCAGAAACCTAGGTTCGCAGGCCGGATCTGACATCACTAGCTCTTCTGCGAACATAAACTTTGTTGCCCAGGGATTTGTTGACACTGTTAGTAACACAGTCTCAAGGTTCTCAACATCAGGCGTGGTCGCCTTTGATCCTGCCGCCGGTGGCTTCCAAACCGACTCCGAGCTTCAGTTTCGAGGAATTGCGTCCACCTTTAGATTCGGAGACGCCGCTGGTGTCAATTCGTCAACCAAGCGGGTAAGAGTCAGTCAGCCAATCTCGGCTTCCAATCAAATCCTGCTTGCCGGTAATGGAGTGGAAATCTGGACCGCTCTCGAGACCCTCAACCAGGCATCAGACATTTCGATTTGGAGCAAAGATAGATTCACCGCTAGCTCGGCTGTTCTGACATCTCCTGGAACAATACAAGCTAGGGCCGGATCACTAGGGTTTAGCTCCACTCAATTCACGGGCAGCGGAGAAGTCACAATTGAGTCGCTGGATGCAAGCTTTTCTGCCGATCAGTCGTTGACAGGACTTACCGTCGGCTCCCTGGTTTCAAGATTCAATTACGGCAAATCTACTGAGACTAGAAATCTAACTTGGGGTACGGCACAGAGCTTGACCGGAGATGTATTCATCCGTGCCGGTGGATTCACTACGACCCAGGCACTTGTGACTTCAGGTAGTGGAAAGCGCCTGAATCTGCGAGTTGATGCACTCAACATTGGAGCTAATTTGCAGGCCTCCAACACCTCGCGGGTTGAAATTGCCCCTTTGACTTCAAACCGAGTCATCACCATAGCCGGCAATGCTTCGGGCACTCTCGAGTTGACCTCTTCAACACTCAACAATGTCCGAGCTACAGTCCTCAGAATTGGCGATACTTCATCAGGCAACGTCAATTTAGCCTCTAGCTACACATTTGACTCTTCGCGAATTGGTTCACTGAGCATTCAAACCCCTGGCTCTGTGAACGCGTCGGCTGGAGCCATATTGACTGCCCCTAACCTGGCAATTGACGCAGGTGGTGGAGTAAACCTTCCAGGTTCCAACTC
>RFTL01000079.1 GCA_009923455.1 Actinomycetota bacterium
TACCGACTCAATGGCCCGTGCGATTGATGAGACAAATCGCAGGCGGGAAAAACAAATCGCCTACAACACCGCCAACGGGATCGATCCACAACCGCTTCGAAAGAAGATCGCAGACATCACCGATGCATTGATGCGCGAGGAGGTGGACACTGAGCAACTTATGGAGCAGCTGAAGAAGGAGCCAGCTCGCAAGGTCGCATCAACGCCAATGCGCGGGCGAAAGAACATCGGCAGCCAAGGCAAGGAGCAGTTGCTCCAAACCATCCTCGAACTCGATACCCAAATGAAAGAGGCTGCCAAAGAGCTCAAGTTTGAGCTGGCGGCCAGAATCCGAGATGAGATTTCAGAGCTAAAGAAGGAGCTTCGGCAAATAGAGTCAGCCGGGCATGCGTAAACTTCTCGGGTGAGTATCGAAACCCCAAAAGGAGCCAAGCTCTCAATCAAGGGCGCCCGAGTTCACAACCTAAAGAACATCAATCTTGAAATCCCGAAAGACAAGCTGATCGTTTTCACCGGCCTGTCAGGTTCGGGCAAGTCATCGCTAGCCTTTGACACCATCTTCGCCGAGGGTCAGCGCCGATATGTTGAGTCGCTATCGGCTTATGCGAGGCAATTTTTGGGTCAGGTGGACCGTCCAGATGTTGATTTCATCGAGGGCCTAAGTCCGGCAGTTTCCATCGATCAAAAATCCACCAACCGCAACCCTAGGTCTACGGTCGGAACTATCACCGAAATTCACGATTATCTAAGACTGCTTTGGGCGCGCATAGGAGTTCCGCACTGCCATGAGTGTGGTGAGCCGGTTGCCAAGCAAACTCCTCAGGCAATTGTTGACCAACTGCTTAGCCTCAAAGAGGGAACTAGGTTTCAGCTACTCGCTCCGATCGTCCAGCAGAAAAAGGGTGAATTCCAAGACCTGTTTGCATCCTTACAGGCGCAGGGTTATGCCAGAGCGGTAGTGGATGGGGAGACCATTGTCCTGAGTGAGGCAAAGCCACTCAAGAAAAGCTTCAAGCATGACATCTCCGTCGTGGTTGACCGTCTAGCGATCAAGGATGGGATTGAATCCCGACTCACAGACTCTGTTGAGACAGCCCTAAAGCTGGCCGATGGTCGAGTGATAGTTGACTTTGTAGATGACGGAACCAAGAGAACCTTCAGTGAGAAGCTCTCTTGCCCAAATGAGCATGAGCTAACCCTGACTGAGATCGAGCCCCGCACATTCTCTTTCAACGCTCCATTCGGTGCCTGCCCAGCCTGCTCTGGGCTGGGAACCAAGCAAGCTGTTGACGCTGAACTGGTAATTGGCGATCCCGCGACCTCTATCAATCAGGGGGTTATCCTTCCCTGGTCAACCCAGGGCAAAGGGCTCTACAACTACTTCACCAGGCTGATTGATGGCCTTGCCAAGGATTTGGATTTTTCCCTCGATACTGCTTGGCAGGAACTCCCCGAGGAAACCCAGGACGCAATCCTGCACGGTAACAACTTTGAGGTTCAGGTTCGCTGGCGCAGCAAGTATGGGCGCGAGATGCGATACACCTCGGGATTTGAGGGAGTGCTTCCATATGTGGAGCGTCGATACCTCGAATCAGATAGCGATTGGGCTCGAGGCAAATGGGCGGAGTTCCTGCGAGAAATTCCATGTCCCGCCTGCGACGGAGCTCGCTTGCGGCCCGAGGTTTTGGCAGTCAAGGTTGGTGACAAGTCCATCCACGATGTTGCCGTTCTTAGCCTTGCGGCCGCTCATGAGTTTTTTGAGAAACTCCAGCTGACCGAAAAAGAGGCCCAAATCGCTGCCCAGGTGCTGCGAGAGATTCGGGCGCGTCTTGACTTCCTGTTGGCGGTTGGACTCGATTACCTATCCCTAGAGCGCAGTGCCGGCACCCTATCCGGAGGCGAGGCACAACGCATCCGGCTAGCAACCCAGATCGGTGCCGGCCTAACAGGAGTGCTCTACGTCCTCGATGAGCCCAGCATCGGTTTGCACCAGAGAGATAACCTGCGCTTGATTCAAACTCTCGAGCGCCTTCGTGATTTGGGAAACACCTTGATTGTGGTGGAGCACGATGAGGACACCATCAAGACTGCCGACTGGTTGGTGGATATTGGACCTGGAGCTGGATTACACGGTGGTGAGGTAGTCCACTCAGGGAGCTATAAGGCGATTCTGGACAACAAAAAGTCAATCACTGGGGATTACCTCTCAGGCCGAATCCACATCGAGACTCCGAAAAAGCGTCGCAAGGTAGATAAGAACCGAATCATTCGAGTGGTCGGTGCCAAAGAAAACAACCTCAAAAATGTTGATGTTGAGTTTCCGCTCGGCGTCATGACCGCAGTGACTGGTGTATCGGGTTCTGGAAAATCCTCGCTGGTGAACGATGTGCTATATCAGGTGCTAGCCAACAAGCTAAATGGTGCAAAGGGTGTGCCAGGTCGTCACCTTCGAATTGAGGGGCTCGAGCAACTGGACAAGGTGGTCCACGTTGATCAGGCACCGATTGGAAGAACGCCGAGATCCAACCCGGCCACCTACACCGGAGTCTTTGACAACATCAGAAAACTCTTCGCCGACACCCCTGAAGCAAAGGTGCGTGGATATCAGCAAGGTCGTTTCTCTTTCAACGTCAAGGGTGGACGCTGCGAAACCTGTGCCGGCGATGGCACAATCCGCATTGAGATGAACTTCTTGCCAGATGTCTACGTGATGTGTGAGGACTGTAAGGGCGCTAGGTACAATCGCGAGACTCTGCAGGTCAAATACAAGGGCAAATCCATCGGCGATGTACTCAACATGCCAATTTCGGAGGCAGCGGAGTTCTTTGCTCCGATTGCATCGATAGCCAGATACCTAAACACTCTGGTCGATGTCGGTCTTGGATACGTAAGACTCGGTCAAAGCGCGACAACGCTCTCCGGTGGTGAGGCACAGCGTGTGAAGTTGGCAACCGAGTTGCAGCGCCGATCCACAGGCAAAACGGTCTATGTCTTAGATGAGCCAACCACTGGTTTGCACTTTGAGGATGTCAGGAAACTACTGCTCGTGCTGGCTGGATTGGTTGACAAGGGCAACACCGCAATTGTGATTGAGCACAACTTGGATGTGATTCGATGCTCGGACTGGGTCATCGACATGGGGCCCGAGGGTGGCTCTGGAGGTGGAACAGTGATTGCCGAGGGCACTCCGGAGCAGGTTGCCAAGGTCAAGGCATCACACACGGGAAAGTTCTTGGCGGAGCTGTTGAATAGCTAATGGCTCAGGATCTCTCCTTCAGACCCAAAACCGGGGAGATTCCCACTGCCCCGGGGGTTTATCGGTTCCTGGATGAATCAGGTCGTGTCCTGTATGTAGGCAAGGCCAAGAATCTCAGAGCTCGGCTTTCAAACTACTTTGGACCACTAAACAAGCTTCACGAGCGAACCCAGCGCATGCTGCTTTCGGCCAAGGATGTGAAGTGGACGATTGTTGCAACCGAGTATGAAGCGCTGCAGCTCGAGTTCACCTGGATCAAAGAATTCGATCCGCCATACAACGTTCGATTTCGAGATGATAAGTCCTACCCGTACCTTGCCATCTCAATGAGCGAAACTGTGCCGAGGGCATTCATAACCAGAAATCGTGAACTCAAAGGAGTCCGATATTTCGGCCCCTACACCCAGTCCTGGGCGGTTCGTGAAACCCTTGACACACTGATAAAGGTTTATCCCGTGCGCACCTGCTCAAAGGGTGTCTATCAGAACGCCCAGGCAAAGCAGCGGCCATGTCTACTGGCAGAGATTGGCAAGTGTGCAGCTCCCTGTGTCAGTCGAATCTCAGCTCCAGAACATAAAGCGCTCGCAAAGCGTTTGGGGGACTTCATCGGTTCGGGAAACGATTCCCACATCAAGGAATTACAAGAGCGGATGCTGAAAGCCTCTGAGGAGCAAAACTACGAGCTGGCGGCAAACCTCCGCGATGATGTTCTAGCTCTAGAAAAAGTTCTGGAGAAATCAACGGTTGTACTTTCCGATCAAACTGATGCCGATTTGATTGGAATTGCGCGAGATGACCTGTCGGCTGCAGTTTCTATCTTTGTCATTCGCGGCGGGAGAATTCGAGGAAATCGTTCGATGGTGGTCGATTTGGAGCTTGATCGCTCTAATGCCGAACTGGTCGAGTATCTAATTCAGGAAATCTACACACCGGTACCAGGTCTGGAGCCGGTCGAAATTCCAAAGCAGATACTGGTTCCTGAACTCCCTGAAGATCGAGTGCAACTTCAAAAGTGGCTGGGGGAGCAACGCGGCGGATCCTGCTCTATCGCGGTTCCGCAGCGTGGCGACAAAGCAACACTGCAGCAAACTGCA
>RFTL01000080.1 GCA_009923455.1 Actinomycetota bacterium
CCAAATTTATGTCCGGAAATAGCCATAGAAGCCAAACCAGACTCTCTGAAGCTAATCGGAATGTTGCCAAAGGCAGCGACAGCATCGCAGTGAACAGCAATCCCCTGCGCCATCGAAACGACTTTAGGAATGTCGGTGATAACTCCAGTTTCGTTGTTCACCCACATCAGACTGATCAAGGCAATCTCTGAACCTCTGGTCATAATTAGCTGCTGCAGCTGTTCTAAATCAACTCGGCCATGATTATCAACATTTAGCCAAATGACCTCGGCATCGTGATGTTTCTCCAACCACAGAATCGGATCCAAAACCGCATGGTGTTCGGTCGGTGAGCTAATAATCAGCTTTTTACCCGAAGCCCAGTAGAGACCTTTGATGGCGTGGTTATTGGCCTCGGTGCCGCCGGAGAGAAAAACCACCTCATTGCGATCGGCACCAGCCGCCTTAGCTAATTGATCGCGGGCATCCTCCAGCACTGCCCGAGAGGCCTGGCCAGAAGCATGCACAGATGAGGGATTACCGACCAAGCTCAGCGCGTTGTTCAGCGCCTCGATTGCACTTTGGCGAACCGGGGTTGTGGAGGCGTGATCTAGAAAAACTCTCATGACAGTGTCCCAATTGTCACACGATAGAAGGCTTTTGTAGATAGGTTGGGTTCTCTTATGCATGATCTTCACCACCCCGGATCCAAGCTAAAGCTGGGTCTGACTGCCTCATCGGAAGGTGGAATATTTCGGGTTTGGTCAGAATCCGCCTCGGAGATCTCGCTTCACATTCTCGATTCCCAAGACAGCACCATCACTACCGACGTCATCTCACTGGAGCGAGCAGACGGTGGGATTTTCTGGTGCGAAGACGAGCGACTGAAGCTTGGAATCTCATATGTGATAAGGGCTGATGGTCCAGAAGGGCCGCGCCACGCTTTTCAACCAGAGCGCAATCTGCTTGACCCCTACGCCAAAGGCTTGGTTCGAGAGAGCCCAAGGGACTATCACTGCGTGGCGATTGACACCGACTTTGACTGGGAAGGCGTTACGAAGCCCGGCACAGGGCTATCAGAAAGCGTGATCTATGAGGCACATGTTCGCGGCTTGACCAGAGTAAACCCTCTAATTCCTGAACCAATCAGGGGCTCTTACGCAGCTCTGGGACACCCAGCAACAATTGAGTATCTAACCAACCTTGGCATCACAGCGGTCGAGCTATTACCTATCCAAGCCCTGATCTCAGAACCAAGACTGATCAACCTTGGGCTAATCAACTACTGGGGTTATAACACCATCAACTTTTTCACCCCGCACATGCGCTATGCGGCGGAGTCCACCAGAGCCCAGGGTCCAGCGGCAATCTTGCGAGAGCTAAAAACCGCGATTCGAGAGCTGCACCGGGCTGGCATCGAAGTGATTATGGACGTGGTCTACAACCACACCGCTGAAGGTGGACATAAGGGATTGACCTACTCCTATCGCGGGCTGGATAACTCGAACTACTACCGCCAGGATGATTTTGGTAATTACCAGGACACCACCGGCTGCGGGAACAGCTTGAACTTTGGCAACCCCATGGTTCAACAGCTGGCACTTGATTCCCTGCGCTACTGGAGCGAAGAGCTCCAGATCGATGGCTATCGCTTTGACCTTGCAACAACGCTGGCAAGAGACGAGCACAACCATTTCAATCCGCAGCATGCGCTGCTGAGCGCCATGCAGTCAGATCCGATCATCTCGCAGACCAAGTTGATAGTTGAACCTTGGGATGTCGGTATGGGAGGTTGGCAAACCGGAAACTTCCCACCGATTTTTCCGGAGTGGAACGATCGCTTCCGAGACTCGGTGAGACGCTTTTGGCTCTCGGACATTGCTCAGGCTCGAAACAATGGTCAACATCACAACGGTGTTCAGGAGCTAGCTGGCCGAATCTCGGGAAGCCAGGACATCATGGCTGACAGTTCCCCGCTAGCGAGCATCAACTTCGTAACCGCTCACGATGGCTTCACGCTCTGGGATCTTGTCTCATACAACGTCAAGCACAACAGTGCCAACGGCGAGGGAAATCGAGACGGTGCAAACAACAACTCGAGCTTCAACCACGGCTTCGAAGGCGAAACTCCGAACCCATCAATCAACTTTGCTAGGCGGAAAGCAGCAAGAAACCTGATGGGGACACTGCTGCTTTCGGCTGGAGTCCCAATGATCACCGCTGGAGACGAGCGACTCAAGACCCAGGGCGGAAACAACAATGCTTACTGCCAGGACAACGTCATCACCTGGCAAAACTGGGACCCCAATTCACACCAGAGTGATTTTGAAACGACAGTTGCGCATCTAATTTCACTGAGAAAGCAGTATCCAGCTCTAAGACCGAGAAGCTTTGCTCTTATAGAAGAGCCGACTCCTGAGCATGACCAGATGCTTTGGTTCTCGGTTCGCGGAGATGAAATGACCGTGGATGACTGGCACAACCCGGAACGAAGAACCCTGCAGCGGCTCAGCTATCACCTAATGAACGACGGTTCCAAGCAGGGCTTACTTCTGGTGATCAATGGGCAGGAGCAGGTGAAAAACGTCACGCTTCCAAAGCGAGAGGGAATTGGCTCACTCGAGCTTCTGTGGGACAGCGCTCTCGAGCTGCCCCCGAAGCGCACAATTTTGCTAAACCCAGGAAGCAAGCTTCGGATGGTGGAAGCCAGCATGCAGCTGTTCCTGGTTCGATAACCATTTGGTGAATATGCAAGCGGTTTCACCCCAGGCTTACTAAATTGTGAACGTGGAGAGCAAATCTTTCGCCATTGGGCGCATTCCGATCACAAAAACCTGGCCAAGCGTTGACGGTGGGCTTTTTCCCGCTAAGGCATTCCAGGGAGAGGTTATTGAATTCGGAGCCATCGCTTTCCGCGAGGGTCACGACAGAATCGCCGTTGACCTCCTACTAACCTCCCCTTCTGGCAAAACCGACCGCATCAAAATGCATCCGGGCAGACCTGGCCTTGACCAGTGGCTAGTTGGCGTTGAGCTTTCCGAGATCGGAAACTACAGCTATCAAATCAGCGCTTGGGACGATGAATTCGAAACCTGGCTTCACAACACCGAAGTGAAGCTCAAGGCTGGAGTTGACCAACAGCTAATGATGCTCGAGGGCGAACGACTGCTTCTGAAAATGGCATCGGCCTATCCAAAATCAAAGAAGGCACTTTCAGAGCTGGCTCAGATTCTGCTCGGCTCCTCGCCTGAAATTGCCTTCGAAAAGGCGCTGGCCACTGGACTCGCAGAGCAAGCAGCCAAGACCCCGCTGCGAAACCTTGAAACCTTGTCTTTGCCGATGCCTATCTTGTGCGAGCGCAAGCTAGCCGGCTCTGGATCTTGGTATGAGTTCTTCCCCCGCAGTGAAGGTGCGACCAAAGATAAAAGCGGAAAGGTCAGCTCGGGAACCTTCAAGAGCGCTACGAAATCGCTGGATCGAGTCAAGAAAATGGGATTCGATGTGCTGTATTTGCCACCGGTTCACCCGATTGGCTCAGCACACAAGAAGGGCAAGAACAACACCCTAAATGCCGCTGCCGAGGACCCAGGCTCTCCTTGGGCAATCGGCAACACAGCCGGTGGTCACGACACCATTCACCCAGATCTGGGGTCGGAAAAAGACTTTAAGGATTTCATCAAGGCAGCAAACAAACTCGGTATTGAAATTGCGATGGATCTTGCTCTCCAAGCATCACCAGATCACCCCTGGGTAAAGACAAACCCCGAGTGGTTTTCAACTAGAGCAGATGGCAGCATCGCCTATGCGGAGAACCCGCCAAAAAAGTACCAAGACATCTACCCGATCAACTTCGATAACGACCCAGAGGGCATCTATCAAGAGGTGCTGCGAATTGTTAGAAAGTGGATTTCATTCGGAGTTCTGATTTTCCGCGTAGACAATCCACATACCAAACCAGTTTCTTTCTGGCAGCGATTGATCACCGAAGTGAACCAAAAAAACCCCGAGGTCATATTCCTCGCCGAAGCATTTACTCGACCAGCCATGATGCACGCCCTAGGCAAGGCTGGTTTCCAGCAGTCTTATTGCTATTTCGCCTGGCGCAACCACAAGGATGAGTTAGCAAACTACCTTCGTGAACTTGCTCAAGATTCAGCCGACTTCTTCCGCCCAGCGCTTTGGGTGAACACC
>RFTL01000009.1 GCA_009923455.1 Actinomycetota bacterium
TGGCATCGGAGATATCAAAGGCATCATCGACAAGGCCGACTACCTAAAATCTCTAGGCATCAACGCGGTTTGGCTTAGCCCCTTTTACCCCTCCGCATTGGCTGATGGTGGCTATGACGTTGATGACTATCGTGACGTCGATCCAAGAATCGGAAACCTCGAGCAGTTTGATGATTTGGTGACTGAGCTGCACCGCCGAGGGATAAGAATCTTCGTGGACATCGTTCCCAACCACTGCTCTGATCGACACATTTGGTTTCAAGCAGCGTTGAAGGCCGGCAGGGGATCTAAAGAGCGTGAGCGCTTTATCTTCCGCGAGGGTCGGGGAGCTAATGGAGAGCTTCCACCAAGTGATCTGGCCAGTCACTTCGGTCCAGAAGGGTGGACCAGGGTAGAAGACGGACAGTGGTACATGCACCTATTCACAAAGGAGCAGCCAGATTTCAACTGGGACAATCCAGAGGTCCACGAGGAGTTTCTAAAAACTCTCAAGTTCTGGTCTGATCGTGGTGTCGATGGTTTTCGCATCGATGTTGCGCATGCATTGAAAAAGCAGCTTGATCCGCTCCCAAATCGCAGCTCTTTTGCTCTCGACGTGATGAAGGCAGATGGTGCCGATCCACTCTTTGATCGGGATGAGGTGCATGAGATTTACGCCGATTGGCGAGAGCTTTTCAATCAGTATGACCCGCCGAGGGTTGCGGTCGCGGAGGCATGGGTTCACCCGCATCGTCGAGCAGCCTACGCATCGGAAAAGGGGCTCGGACAGGCGTTCAACTTTGATCTGCTAGCGTCGGCATTCAGGGCAGGCGATTACCAAAAGATCATTGATGCAAACCTGGCTTTCTCAAAAGAAACCGGGTCATCCTCCACCTGGGTGCTCTCAAATCACGATGTGATTCGACATGCAACTCGCATGGTTATACCCGGCTACGGCGATGCTGCCGATGGCTTTACCGCCGAAAACAACTGGTACGTGAAGCACCGCCTAAATCATGATCTCGATCTCGAATTGGGGCTCAAGCGAGCAAAGGCTGCCTCTTTACTAATCCTGGCGCTGCCTGGTTCTACATATCTATATCAGGGCGAAGAGCTGGGTCTGCACGATGTACTGGACATCCCATCTGATCAGATGCAGGACCCGCAGTGGTTCCGCGGTGAGGGGAAGCTCAAATCCAGAGACGGTTGCCGTGTTCCGCTGCCCTGGGAACCAAGGGGATCATCCTTTGGATTTGGCTCGGGCGGATCACACCTACCGCAGCCGAAGTGGTTTAGTGATGTTGCGGTCGCAACTCAGGAAGTAGACCCTGATTCAACTCTCAATCTTTATCGCAAGGCACTTGAGCTGAGAGAGAAGTTGAAGACCGAGGAAGAGTTAGTTTGGTTGCCAAGTGGTCCTGAAAGCCTGATGTTTGAGCGTCCTGGAGGTTGGATTTGCATAACCAACTTCGGGGCTGAACCAGTTGCGCTTCCCTCAGGAGAGCTATTGATTTCTTCGGGTGAGGTATTGAACGGCATGCTGTCAGGTCCAGCTACAGCTTGGCTTAAGCGCTAAATTCAGGCGTTTCGGGCTATTATTTAGGCAATAGCTGGCCATCGTGGGCCACCTCGTTTTAGGACTAATGTGACCCCGGAGCAAATTTCCCTAGCCATCGTGCAAGCGCTTGGCTCGCTTGTTGCTGGCGGGAAACTTCCTGCGTTTGAGATACCTAGCGAAGTTGTGGTCGAGAGACCAAAGAACCGAGATCACGGCGATTGGGCTTCGAATGTCGCAATGCAGTATGCAGCAAAAGCTGGCGTTAAACCTCGCGACTTTGCCGATGCGCTGGCCGCTGAACTTAGTAACACCGAGGGTGTTGAAAAGGTTGAAGTTGCAGGCCCGGGATTTCTAAATCTTTTTCTTTCAGATTCCGCAGCCGCATCGCTTGCCAAGCAAATCGTTGAGGCTCAGGAGAGCTATGGCAAAAGCTCCGAGATGGCGGGGGTCAAGCTAAATCTAGAATTCGTATCCGCAAATCCAACCGGTCCTATTCACCTTGGGGGAACCAGGTGGGCTGCGGTTGGTGACTCCCTTGCTCGAGTGTTCGAAGCGGTTGGGGCTGAGGTCACTCGCGAGTACTACTTCAATGATCACGGTGCCCAGATAGATCGCTTTGCCAGATCTTTGCTCGCCAGGGCTAAGGGTGAACCAGCTCCAGAAGACGGTTATGCCGGTCAATACATTCAAGAGATTGCAGACCAGGTCCTGGCGCTAAGGCCAGATGCACTGAGTCATCCGGATGAAGAGGCCCAGGAGATTTTCCGCGCAACCGGTGTCGAGCTGATGTTTGAGCAGATTCGTAAGTCTCTTCACGAGTTTGGCGTTGATTTCGATGTCTACTTCCACGAGAACTCACTGTATGAATCCGGACAGGTTCAAAAGTCTGTTGCGGCCCTGAGAGAAAAAGGACACATCTTCGAGGCCGAGGGTGCAACCTGGTTGCGTTCAACAACCTTCGGAGATGATCGTGATCGAGTAATCATCAAATCCGATGGCGATGCGGCTTATATCGCCGGAGACATTGCTTATTACCAAAACAAGCGCGGTCGCGGTTTTGACCGCTGCATCTACATGCTCGGTGCCGATCACCACGGCTATGTCCCGAGAATGATGGCACTGTGTGCAGCATTTGGGGATAAGCCCGGTGAAAACATGGAGATCCTGATAGGTCAGTTGGTGAACTTGGTTCGAGGTGGTGAGCCGGTTCGGATGTCGAAGCGTGCCGGCAATGTGGTGACCATGGAAGACCTTGTTGATGCTGTCGGCGTTGATGCTGCTCGCTACTCGCTGACTCGATCATCTATCAACTCAACTTTGGATATTGATTTGGAATTGATTTCCAAGAAGACCAATGACAACCCGGTTTTCTATGTGCAGTATGCGCATGCCAGAACCAAGCAGGTGGCTAAGAACGCAGCATCTTTGGGTGTTGATCAATCTGAGTTTAAGCCAGAACTTCTGACGCACGAATCTGAGTCGGAACTGATCGCGAAGCTGAGCGAATTCCCAAGGGTCGTATTGCAGGCGGCGAATTTCAGAGAACCACACCGAATCGCTCGTTACCTGGAAGACGTTGCAGGCAGCTACCACCGCTGGTACGACAGCTGCCGCGTGATTCCGATGGGCGATGCTCCGGTTGAGTCGATTCACCGCACCAGGTTGTGGCTCAACGATGCCGCCTCGGTTGTGCTGGCTAACGGACTGAAACTAGTGGGCGTATCAGCGCCGGAGCGGATGTAGCGATGAAGAATCCATTAGCTCCGGCCTGGCTGGAGGAGCACGATCTCAACGAGTTGGATTTGAAGATCTGGCCAAGAACTGCAAAACGAAATGCAGCTGGAGAAATTGAGATTGGTTCGGTCGGCGCTCGCGAACTTATTAGGCGTCACGGTTCTCCGCTCTATGTGGTTGACCAAGAGGATTTTGAATCTCGTCTAATGCACACCAAGCGTGCATTTTCAGATGCCGCGCAGCGGCAGGGCACGAGCGCAAAGCTCTATTACGCCTCCAAGGCACTGCTAACCGCTGATGTTGTTCGCTGGGTAGGGCAGGCTGGTTTATCGATTGACGTTTCAACCGGCGGTGAACTGGCCGTGGCACTAGCTGCTGGAATGCCGGGGGAGCGGATTGGTCTGCACGGTAACAACAAATCACTTGTGGAGATTGGTCGTGCGGTTTCCGCGTCAGTAGCTGCAATCGTCATCGACTCGGAGATGGAGATTGAGCGCATCGCTTCAGTTGCCACCGCACAGGGCAAGATTCAGGCGGTTCGACTCAGGGTGAACTCTGGAGTTCACGCCCACACTCACGAATACCTTGCGACCGCTCGCGAAGACCAGAAGTTCGGCATTGCACTCAGCGATGTCCCTGATTTGGTGGCGAAGATTCGCTCACACTCCAACCTCAGGTTCCTTGGGCTTCACTCCCACATTGGATCGCAGATTTTCGTTGTGGACGGCTTTGTTGCTGCAGCCGAAAGACTGTTGGATGTTCACGCTGAGCTATTGAAAACCGGTGATGTTCCAGAGCTTAACCTGGGCGGCGGTTTCGGAATCAGCTACACAAATGCAGATCGACCAATGCCAATTGCTGAGATGGCAGAGCGCATTTGTGCCGCGGTTGCAGCAAAGTGCAAAGCTTTGGGCATACCGGTTCCAAAGTTGGCCTTTGAACCGGGCCGAACCATTGCTGGCCCAGCTGGTGTGACCCTGTACACCGTGGGAACTATCAAAGATGTCGTCGTCAGTGATCAGGGTGCCGGCGCTGTTCGTAAGTATGTAAGTGTCGACGGCGGGATGAGCGATAACGCAAGGCCTGCTCTCTACGAAGCAGAGTATTCCGCCTCGATAGCTTCCAGGACCAGCAATGCCACTGCCGCTCTATCGCGCGTGGTGGGAAAGCACTGTGAGTCTGGTGACATTGTGGTTAGGCATGAATACCTACCCTCTGACATTGCAGCGAATGATCTTTTGGCAGTTCCGGCTACCGGCGCTTACTGTTTCTCGCTATCTTCTAACTACAACTTCTTGACTCGTCCCGGCGTTGTGGCAGTCAAAGGTGGTGTCACCAAGGTGTTGGTCAGGGCAGAAACTGAGCAGGATTTGCTTGCTCGCGACCTTGGCCTATCGGAGAGCATGAGGGACTAATGCAAACCGCATATCGAGCTATCAGAGTTGCCCTGCTGGGAGCAGGGTCAGTCGGCTCAAACGTTGCGCGACTAATGATCGAGAACAAGCAGGAGCTTGCCCAGCGCGTTGGAGCGGAGTTTGAGCTCGCCGGCATTTTGGTCAATGACCCAACCAAGAATCGTCCCGGGATACCGCAATCGCTCCTAACCTCTGATGCCAAGAACCTGATTTTGAGTGCCGACATTGTCATTGAGTTGATTGGTGGGATTCAGCCTGCGAAGGAGTACGTTGAGCTGGCATTGAACTCCGGTGCAGACGTTATTACGGCTAACAAGGCTTTGATTGCAGCGCATGGTCCAGAGCTGTTTGAGCTCGCCGAGCAACTTGGAGCCCAGCTCTATTTCGAAGCTGCGGTCGCGGGCGCAATTCCAATCATTCGACCACTCAGGGAATCACTGGCTGGTGACAAGGTAAACCGTGTCATGGGTATCGTGAATGGCACAACCAACTTCATTCTTGACCGCATGGAATCAACCGGTGCGGACTTCAACGAGGCCCTAGCAGAAGCAACCGCACTGGGTTATGCAGAAGCTGATCCAACCGCTGATATCGAGGGATATGACGCTGCTTCCAAAGCTGCGATCTTGGCCTCTTTGGCTTTCCACTCTGAGGTTCCAGTTGAGAAGGTCTACCGCGAGGGCATTACTTCGGTAACTGCAATGCAAATGGAAACCGCGCGACAAGCTGGCTATGCGGTGAAGCTGCTGGCGATCTGTGAGCGTGTGGATGATGGCTTGGTGGCGAGAGTCCATCCAACTTTGATTCCGCTAAATCACCCACTGGCGGCAGTTCGAGGCGCCTACAACGCGGTTTTTGTTGAGGCTGAATCTGCTGGGCAATTGATGTTCTATGGTGCAGGTGCCGGCGGCCCTCAGACCGCATCGGCGATTCTGGGAGATCTGGTTTCAGCCGCCAAGCGTCACTTGGCAGGTGGGCCTGGTCTTGCTGATTCTGTCCATGCCAACCTTGAAGCTTTGCCGGTTCAGCGGATTCAGACTCGTTATCAAATCACGCTGCAGGTTAGCGATGAGCCAGGTGTGCTGGCCTCGATTGCCTCGGTTTTTGCCGAGCATGGCGTGAGCGTTGAGACTGTCAGCCAGAGTGCTGGTGCAGGTGGAGCGCTTCTGACTGTCATGACTCACCGAGCATCGGAGCAAGCCCTGGAGCAAGTGGTTAGCTCGCTTCGAACCAACAACTCGGTGCAGCAAGTTAGCTCGGTTATACGAGTGGAGGGAATGTAATGGCTCACCAATGGCGCGGTGTGATCCGCGAGTATTTCGATCGACTTCCGTTCACCGAATCCGATCCGATTGTGACCTTGGGAGAGGGCGGGACTCCTCTTATCGAAGCTCCAGCACTTGCGAAGTTGATGGATGTCGGCTCGGTGCATTTGAAGTTCGAAGGTATGAACCCAACTGGATCTTTCAAGGATCGAGGTATGACCACGGCGGTTTCCAAAGCCAAGGGTAAAGGTGCGCAGGCCGTGATTGCCGCATCCACTGGAAACACCTCAGCTGCTGCGGCTGCCTACGCCGTAAAAGCCGGCATGCAATCTGTGGTTTTGGTTCCGGCAGGAAAGATCTCCTGGGGCAAGCTTTCTCAGGCCGTTGCTCACAAAGCTCAGATTTTGCAGGTCCGCGGTAACTTCGATGACTGCTTGAGGCTGGCCAGAGAGCTCAGTGAAAACTACCCGGTCTTCTTGGTGAACTCCGTGAATCCAGATCGTCTGCAGGGGCAGAAGACCGCAGCGTTTGAGGTATTTGATGCACTTGGCTACGCTCCCGATTTACACGCCATGCCTCTGGGTAACGCCGGAAACATCTCGGCATATCACTTGGGCTACCGTGAAGAGCGCGACATGGGGCGAATCTCAACACTTCCAAAACTATGGGGAATTCAGGCCGAGGGCAGCGCACCTTTTATCAAGGGTGGCCCGGTTGCAAAACCCGAGACCATCGCGACCGCCATCCGCATCGGAAACCCAGCATCTTGGGACCTAGCCCAGGAGGCTAAGCGCGACACCAATGGTGCTTTCGGTGCCGTGAGTGATAAAGAGATTCTTTGGATGCACAGATTTCTATCTCAAGAGGCAGGTGTCTTTGTTGAGCCTTCGAGTGCAACCGGTGCCGCTGGTCTATACAAGGCGGCTCGCTTGGGTCAGCTTCCAAAGGTGAACTCTGTCGTCATCACGGTTACCGGTCATGGACTCAAAGATCCGGATTGGGCACTAAAGGATGACCGTGGTCGTCAGATCAAACCCAAGAAAGTAAGCGCAACCGCGGATGCGGTTGCTGGAATTCTTGGTCTGGAGCGCAACAAGTGATCGTCAAGGTTCGAATTCCAGCAACCAGCGCAAACCTGGGCCCTGGCTTTGACACCCTTGGTATGGCGCTGAGTTTTTACGATGACTACCAGGCCGAGGTCATCGAATCAGGTCTTGAAATCGAGGTCCTCGGTGAGGGGGCGCAGGATATTGCCAGGGACTCTCAAAACCTGATCTACAAAACCATTCAACATGTCTTTACCAAGGTTGGTAAGCCAGTTCCTGCTCTGAAACTCACCTGCCATAACCAGATTCCCCACGGACGCGGCATGGGCTCATCAGGTGCTGCGGTGGCCGGCGGAGTCATGCTTGCCGCTGGCTTGCTTTCAACTCAAGTTCAGTTCACTGAACAGCAGCTATTGGAGTTCGCAACTGATATCGAGGGTCACCCAGACAACGTTGCTCCAGCACTTTTTGGTGGCTTGACCATCGCCTGGAAAGACGAGACTGGACCGCATCACAAAAAGTTGATTGCCCATCGCGGCATCTCTCCACTGGTTTTGGTGCCACCGCACCAAATGTCTACAAAGCTCGCGCGCTCTTTGCAGCCAGAGTCAGTTCCACATACCGACGCGGTCTTCAACCTATCTAGGTCAGCTCTTTTGGTCGCGGCCTTGACTCAGAGTCCCGAACTGCTCTTTGCCGCAACCGAAGACCGACTTCACCAGAACTACCGTGCCAGCGCGATGCCTGAGACCTCAGCTTTGGTCGCAATGCTTCGGGCAAAGAACCACCCAGCTGTGGTTTCGGGAGCAGGACCGTCGGTTTTGGTTCTAGAGCCTTCACCTCAGGATCGACTGGCTGCGATTGAGATTGCGAAAAACGAGTTTCCACACTGGAAGCCGCTAACACTTGCAGTTGATTACAAAGGTGCTAGTGTTGAGGTGCAGTCAGGATCAGGCAACTAAGCCCGCCACTGCTTCTCTCAAAGAAATTCTTCAAATCCGGCAATCTGTGCCGAACAGAAACGAGTAACCATACATGGATGAAATCCAGCAGGAAAAGCCAGTAAGACGCGTTCGCCGCGCTACCAGCGCAACCGTTGAGGCTTCCGCAAACACAACCGAAACTCCAGCTGAGGCAAAGACCACTCGCCGCCGCGCCCCTAAGAAGGAAGACGCTTCCCCGAGCGAGGCAAAGACTGAGACCAGCACAGAGCGTCCAGCTCGCGACGACCGTGGTACACGTGAGGAGCGTGCACCACGCGAGGACCGCCCGCAGCGGGAAGACAGACCAAACCGTGGAGATCGTAATCGTGATCGCCAGAACCGCGAGGGCTCAGAGGAGCGCTCCGAGGGTGAGTCAAACCAGGGCGAGCGTCAGGACCGCGACAACCGTCAGGACCGTGACGATGACCGCCGTGGAGGTCGCAACCGCCGTGGACGTTTCCGTGACCGTGACCGCAGACGCGGTGGCAACCAGGACGAGATTGAGCCAGAGATTTCCGAAGATGATGTGCTGATTCCGGTAGCTGGAATCTTGGATGTCTTGGAGAACTACGCATTCCTTCGCACCTCCGGCTACCTGCCAGGTCCAAACGATGTATATGTTTCACTCGGCCAGGTCAAGAAGTACGGTCTGCGTAAGGGTGATGCCGTTGTAGGTTCCATTCGTCAGCCTCGCGAGCAAGAGGGTAACCAGCGTCAGAAGTTCAATGCTCTGGTGCGAGTTGACTCGGTGAATGGCCAGACTCTTGAAGAGGCTTCAACAAGAGTTGAGTTCGGCAAGCTGACCCCACTCTACCCAGACGCAAGACTTCGCCTTGAGACCGATCCAAAGAAGCTTTCAACCCGAATCATTGATTTGGTTGCCCCAATTGGTAAGGGACAGCGCGGACTTATCGTTTCACCTCCAAAGGCTGGTAAGACCTTGGTGCTGCAGGCAATTGCAAACGCAATTTCTGCAAATAACCCAGAGGTTCACCTAATGGTGGTTCTGGTTGACGAGCGCCCGGAGGAAGTTACCGATATGCAGCGCACCGTCAAGGGTGAGGTAATCGCCTCCACCTTCGACCGCCCTGCCGAGGACCACACCACAGTTGCTGAGTTGGCAATTGAGCGCGCAAAGCGTTTGGTTGAGCTTGGACACGACGTCGTTGTGCTTTTGGATTCCATCACTCGTTTGGGTCGCGCTTACAACCTCTCAGCTCCTGCATCCGGACGAATCCTTTCCGGTGGTGTTGATTCCTCAGCGCTTTACCCACCAAAGAAGTTCTTCGGTGCTGCTAGAAACATCGAGAACGGTGGTTCGCTGACGATTCTGGCAACCGCCCTGGTTGAGACCGGATCCAAGATGGATGAGGTTATCTTCGAGGAGTTCAAGGGAACTGGAAACATGGAGCTTCGCCTGTCTCGCCAGTTGGCCGATAAGAGAATCTTCCCGGCCGTCGACATCAACGCTTCTGGAACCAGACGTGAAGAGATGCTGATGAGCCCACAGGAGACCAAGATCATCTGGAAGCTTCGCCGTGCGCTTGCAGGTCTGGAGCAGCAGCAGGCTCTTGAGCTTGTGCTCAGCCGCCTAAAGGACACCCAGAGCAACGTTGAGTTCCTGCTCAAGCTCGAGAAGTCCATGCCGGTTCCAGCCGAGACCGATTCGGAGTAATCTTGCTCGACTCGCTGCAAGGACTCAGGTCTGAGCACGCTCAGCTGCAGCAGCAGCTGAGCGATGCTTCAGTGCACGCAAACCCGGCTTTGGCAAAAAAGCTAAACCGTCGCTATGCGGAACTTTCGGCGATTATGGCGGCTGAGGCCAATGTGCTGGGATTGCAGGAGGACATCGCTGCTGCCACAGAGTTGGCTAAAGAAGACGAGGCCTTCGCGGCTGAGTTGCCGGTTTTGACCGAACGACTCAAAGAGGGTCAGGAAAAACTTCGCAGGCTGTTGATTCCGAGAGATCCAGATGATGGCCGCGATGTCATCATGGAAATCAAAGCTGGTGAGGGTGGCGCAGAGTCAGCCTTGTTCGCAGCCGATCTACTCAGAATGTATATGTACTACGCCACTGCCAAGGGCTGGAAAGCTGAGGTACTGGACCGCACCGAGAGCGATCTGGGCGGCATCAAAGATGTGCAGGTGGCGATCAAGTCAAATGCAACTGATCCCGCCGACGGAGTTTGGGCACACCTGAAGTATGAGGGAGGCGTGCACCGCGTTCAGCGCGTTCCAGTCACCGAGACTCAGGGACGAATTCACACTTCAGCCGCTGGTGTTTTGGTGTTCCCTGAGGTTGACGAGCCAGAAGAAGTTGAGATTAACCAGAATGATCTTCGCATCGACGTTTTCCGATCTTCAGGACCTGGTGGTCAGTCGGTAAACACCACTGACTCGGCGGTAAGAATTACCCACTTACCAACCGGCATTGTGGTTTCGATGCAAAACGAAAAGTCTCAGTTGCAGAACCGCGAAGCCGCAATGCGCGTGCTGCGGGCGCGCCTACTGGCTGCTCAGCAGGAGGCAATCGAGGCGGAGCAATCGGCGGCGAGAAAATCGCAGATCAGAACCGTGGACCGCTCTGAGCGAATCCGAACCTACAACTTCCCAGAAAACCGCATCGCCGATCACCGCACCGGGTACAAGGCCTACAACCTTGATCAGGTGATGGATGGCGCACTGGAGCCAATCGTCCAATCCGCAATCAAGATGGATGAAGAGGCACGCCTAGCTGCACTAGCCGGTGAATAATGCGCTTTGCCGAAGCTCTTGAGTTAGCCAAGGAGCAACTAGCACTGGCAGGCGTCACCTCTTCAGAAGCTGATGCACACTGGATTCTTTGCTACGCAACCGGCCTCGCTCGTGGCGAGCTACTGGCTCAGTTGAGTTTTGATGCCGAACTAGAGCAAGAGCAAGCAGCGACTTTCCATCAGGCTCTAGAGCGCCGGTGTGATCGAGAACCGCTGCAGCACATTACCGGCACAGCCGCGTTTTTGGATTTTGAAGTTGAGGTTGGACCTGGGGTTTTTGTGCCCAGGCCAGAAACCGAGTCCTTAGTGGAACTTGGACTGCAGCTGCTTCAGGGCACCGCATCACCACAGGTATTGGATGTTGGTTCTGGTTCGGGAGTCATACCGATTGCCATCTCGAGAGCATTACCCGATGCGAATGTGATTGCGCTCGAGGCTTCTGAAGAGGCGAGTGAATACCTGCAGCGCAATGTCAGCAGGCTAGCCCCTCGAGTCATTGTGCGCCACGGATTCTTCCCCGACGTTTCGTTTGATTTGTTGGGGCAACTTGATCTCTTAATCTCAAACCCTCCCTACATTCCATCCAATGCAGTTCCCCTCGACCCTGAGGTCTTTCTGCATGATCCAAAACTCGCACTATATTCCGGTGAGGATGGATTAGATGTGATTCGAGACCTTGTCGAGATTGGTTTTGATCTTCTGAACCAAGCCGGTGCAATTGCGATTGAGCATGCAGACGGACAGTCTGATGCAATCGTTGAATTACTATTGGCGAAGGGCTACCAACAGGTTCAAGCGCACCGTGATTTGGCGGGCAGGTTTAGAACCGTAAGTGCGAGAAAGTAGAGGCACCGATGCAGAAGATCTACGACTGTTCTGTTGATGTCGAGCTTCTCGGTGGCTTTCGCCAAGCAAAGGTCGCACTGGATCGCTCCGAGGTTGTCGTGATTCCAACCGATACGGTTTATGGTCTCGCGGCAGATGCATTCAGTGTCAAGGGCGTGGAGCAACTTATTGCTCTGAAGGGTAAAGATCGCACCTCCCCTCCTTCAGTTCTGATTCCTAAGGTTGAGACCATGTCGGCGCTCGCCGCGGATCTGCCTTTGGTTGCAAATCAACTTGCTGCGGCTTTTTGGCCGGGTGCGCTAACGATGGTGCTCAAGGCTCAGCTTTCTTTGGAGTGGGATTTAGGTGACACTCGAGGCACCGTCGCGCTGCGGGTTCCAGATCACAAAATCACCCTCGCACTATTGGAAGATGTTGGGCCGCTAGCGGTTTCTGGTGCGAATCTAAACGGCGAGCCAGCGGCTGTGACCGCCCAGCAGGCAGCCGAGTATTTCAAAGAAAAGGTCCCGGTTTATCTTGATGCTGGTGCCAGCCCTAAGGGGGAGGCGTCGACAATCCTTGACCTATCTCAGGTGCGCGATGGCCAGCCAATTAGGGTGCTTCGAAAAGGCGCCATTTCACTTGAGCGAATTCGCTCTGTGATTGGCGATGTGGAGTTGCAGGTCGACTAAGTGCGCGCCTACCTGCTGGTAATGCTGCTTTCGGCCATAGTCACCTACTTGGCCACCTGGGTGGTTCGCTATTTAGCCAAGCGCTACAACATTCACCCGGCAATTCGAGAACGCGATGTCCACAAATCGCCGATTCCAAGAATCGGCGGCGTTGGCATGTTTTTTGGTTTGGTTGCCGGCGTTGCGGCGGCTGGAAGCTTTGGTTGGTTTGAGTCGCTGTTTTTGGACCCCGGGCCAATCTGGGCAATAGTTGGAGCTAGTGGGCTGATTATCGTCATAGGTTTGCTAGATGATCTGATCGAGCTTGACTGGACTGCAAAAATGGGTGGTCAGATGGCAGCGGCCTGGCTGCTTGCATCTTCTGGAATTCAGATTGTTTCCTTGCCCATCGGGGGCCTGACGGTCGGATCTTTTGGTGTGTCACTGGCGGTAACCATGTTTGTGGTGGTGCTGGTTATGAACGCAGTGAATTTCATAGACGGCCTGGATGGTCTAGCTGCCGGTGTGGTTGGTATTGGGACGCTGAGCTTCTTTATCTACAGTTACGTGCTCGCACAACAGACTTCACCGACCAACTACTTCTCTACAGCTGGTCTGCTTTCGGCGATTGTGCTTGGCATGGTCGCGGGATTCTTACCTCACAATTTCAGGCCGGCAAAGATTTTCATGGGGGACTCCGGTGCCATGCTGCTTGGTCTTTTGATGGCTACAAGTGCCATCACAGTGACCGGCAACATTGACCCCGCGACGGTAACCAACAGCGACCTATTGCCGGCGCTAATACCGTTGGCGCTACCGGTGATGATTTTGATTTTGCCGCTTCTCGATTTGTTCTTCGCGGTTATCCGCAGGCTTCGCAGAGGGCAGTCGCCATTTGCGGCTGATAAAGAGCACATCCATCACCAGCTTCAGGACATCGGTCATTCGCACGCTGGAGCGGTGTGGGTCTTTTATCACTGGACTGCATTTGTCTCCACGACACTGCTTTTGTTCTTCTGGTTTGATACCGGGCCAGTTTTAGTTATTTGCGGGGCTTGGCTGATAGCTGCTTTAGTTCACACCTATCTGCCGGTTTTGCGCAGAATGAGAAAAATCCGAAAGGCGATCCGTGGCAAATAAATCAGAAAACCTATACAAAAAAGCCATTGCTCTGAGCGCAATCTTGATGCTCATCATCGGAGTATTCGGTTCTGGGATTGGGCTCATGGTCGCTGGCATGGCCGGTGTCTACTCCGCACTAATTGGTGCAGCGGTATCGGCAGCTTTCTCGATTTTGACCATCTTGAGCATCTGGATCGGGGCTCGTCTCCCGCTGGCTGGTTTCTATGGAATGGTGCTGGGGGGTTGGCTTGTAAAGGTGCTGCTGTTTGCCATCACGCTGGGAATGCTTCAGGGAGCAGACTTCATCTCGGGTCCAGTCTTTTTCTTCGCGGTCGTGACCTCGGTTTTAGGCGGTTTGGCCATTGACAGTTGGGTTGTCCTGACTGGTCGACAGCCGATTCTGGACAATTAGCCTTACTTTTTTTCCAATTCGGGAAAATGGGAACAAATCGTCTTATAAACTCGTTAGAGCTTCCCGAAACCCCGCGGACTTTGTGCCGCCCGAGCCAGGAGAACGACCCTGTTTAGTTCGCTAAGCCTGTTTGCGGCCGAGGAAGGCGTGTTTAAGCCGCCAACCATCGAAGAGTTCTATCCAGAGGCGATTGCTTTCGCGGGAACCCCTTTTGAAATCAACCGAATCATGATGATTCGTTTGATTGTGATGACTGTTCTCATTGTTCTTTTCTGGTTGTGGACCCGCAAGTTCAAGCAGGCTGTCAAGGCCGGCAATGTTGTGCCTGGTCGATTCCAGCTGCTTGGTGAGTTGGCCCTGAACTTCGTTCGAAAGAACATCGCTCATGACCAGCTGGGTGAAAAAGATGGTGAGCGCTTCCTGCCGCTGTTGACCACTATCTTCTTCATGGTTCTGGGCATGAACATCACGGGCATCATTCCTTTTGCCAACATCGCCGGCACATCTGTTATCGGTATTCCACTTGTCTTGGCGCTCGCCTCTTACGTGACGTTCATATACGCAGGTATGCGTCGCCACGGTGTGAAGTTCTTCAAAAACTCGCTATTCCCGTCAGGCGTTCCACCAGCTTTTTACGTTTTGGTAACTCCAATTGAGTTGCTGTCAACCTTCATCCTCAGGCCTGTGACTTTGGCCCTGCGTCTTTTGATGAACATGATCGCCGGTCACCTTCTTCTGGTGCTTTGTTTCTCTGCGACTCAGTTCTTCTTCTTCCAGGCAGACGGACTGTTCAAGCTATTTGGAGCCGGAACACTGCTGTTTGGATTTGCCTTCACCGTCTTCGAGATTCTGGTCTCGGTCTTGCAGGCATACGTATTCACACTTCTGACCACTGTCTACATTCAGTTGGCATTGGCAGACGAACACTAAGTCGACAACCGTCGATCTAAACCCCACGGAAGGAAAACAAGTGGACGCAGTAAACATCGCCGAACTATCCGGCAACATCGCAGTCGTTGGCTACGGCCTCGCTGCAATCGGCCCAGGCATTGGTGTAGGTCTAGTAGTTTCAAAGACCATCGAGTCCATTGCTCGCCAGCCAGAGCTTGCAGGCAAGCTTCAGGTAACCATGTGGCTAGGTATCGCATTTACCGAGGCACTTGCTCTGATCGGTCTAGCAACCCCATTCATCTTCAGCTAATCCCAGACCACTTCAGACCATGACTATTCAGATTCTTGTCGCGGAGAGCAAAAACCCGCTTTTGCCCGCGATCTATGACATCACCTGGTCGTCGGTTGTCTTTGTTGTCCTGCTTACCTTCTTCTGGTTCAAGGTTCTACCTGGATTCAAGAAGATGCTTGACGAGCGTGCCAAGGCCATCGAAGGCCGATTGGCCGAGGCCGAGGCAGCTCAGAAGGCTGCTGAGGAGCGCACCGCTGCTGTAGAGGCAGAGCAGGAGAAGCTCAGGGCTGAGTCCTCCAGCATCCGTGAGGAGGCACGCGCCGAAGGTGCTGCCATCCTTGCCGAGATGAAGGCTCAGGCATCAGCCGAGTCCGAGCGTCTAGCTCAGATTGCAAAGTCTGCTCTAGAGGCTGAGCGCGAGAGCGCAATGAATGCACTTCGCAATGAGGTCGGAGGTCTAGCCATCGAGCTGGCATCTCGAATTGTTGCTGTGAAGCTGCAGGATGACGCAATCGCCAACAAGGTTGTCGACGACTTCATTGCAGAGCTAGAAGCTAAGAAGGCCTAGAACCCATGGCATCCAGTACCAGAGCATCCAAGCTGATTGCTAGCGAGAAGCTAGCTGCGCTTGGAGCAACCAATCTAACGACCGCTTTGGAGCTATTTGCTGCAAGCAATGCCCTGCAGCAGAGCGCTTCACTGCGTTCTGTGCTTTCGGATCCTTCCGCCGAAGTTGCGGGCAAGGAGCAGGTCGTTCGTTCGGTATTCGGTGCCAAGTTCAGCCAGCAGACCGTGGGTCTGCTCATCGAGCTATCTAAGCTTCGCTGGTCAGCCACTCGCGATCTCCCGGCAGCAATTGAGCAGCTCGGAGTTCGGGTAGCAGCTCAGACTGCAAACATCGATCAGCTTCAGGCTGAACTGTTTGCTATTGAGCAGACTGCCTCATCAGATCCCGAACTGGAACTCGCGCTGAGCTCCAACCGAGACGTTGATGCCAAACACACCTTAATTCGCAAGCTATTCGCCGGAAAAGTTTCGGACGCAGCGCTGTCACTCGCGGTGCAGGCGATCGATTCAGCCGCTTACAAGCGCTTTGCCCAGGTGGTCGGTCAATACGGAGTCTGGGTAGCGGAGTATGCAGGCGAGTTTGTGGCTCGAGTGCGAGTTGCAAAGGAGCTGTCGCAGGCTCAGCTACAGCGCCTAGAGGCTGCACTGAACGGTGTCTACGGCAAGAAGCTGCAGCTGAATGTGGAGGTCGACCCAGAGGTCTTGGGTGGTATCCACGTTGCGGTTGCAGGCGAAGTGATTGATGCAACTGTCCTAACCAAAATTTCAAACGCAAGATTGCAACTTAGCTAGTTGCCAAACAAAAGAAGCAGAGGAAGCTAATGTCAGAGCTAAAGATCAGCCCGAATGAGATTCGGGATGCCCTGAAAGACTTCGTTTCGTCATACGAGCCGCAGAGCTCTCAGAAGCAAGAGGTTGGCTACGTCATCGACGCGGCCGATGGTATTGCTCACGTTGAGGGACTTCCAGGTGCGATGGCCAATGAGCTTCTGCGCTTCCAGGATGGCACTCTGGGTCTAGCCCTAAACCTCGACGAGCGCGAGATCGGTGTCGTTGTGCTTGGTGAGTTCACCGGCATCGAAGAGGGCATGGAGGTCTACCGCACCGGAGAGGTTCTATCTGTTCCAGTCGGCGACGCCTACCTAGGTCGCGTTGTCAACCCGCTGGGTGAGGCCATTGATGGCTTGGGAGATATCCCATCCGAGGGTCGTCGTGCGCTAGAGCTTCAGGCACCGGGCGTTATGCAGCGTAAGTCGGTTCACGAGCCGCTACAGACCGGAATCAAGGCGATTGACGCCATGATTCCAATCGGTCGCGGACAGCGTCAGCTAATCATCGGTGACCGCCAGACTGGTAAGACCGCAATCGCCGTTGACACCATCATCAACCAGCGTGAGAACTGGCTGTCCGGAGACCCAACCAAGCAGGTTCGCTGCATCTATGTAGCAATCGGTCAGAAGGGTTCCACCATCGCAGGTGTGAAGGCCGCTTTGGAGCAGGCTGGCGCAATGGAGTACACCACTATCGTGGCATCTCCTGCATCAGACCCAGCTGGTTTCAAGTACCTAGCCCCATACACCGGTAGCGCTATCGGCCAGCACTGGATGTATGGCGGCAAGCATGTTCTGATCATCTTCGATGACCTCTCCAAGCAGGCTGAGGCCTACCGAGCAGTTTCCCTGCTACTTCGTCGCCCACCAGGCCGCGAGGCATACCCAGGAGACGTTTTCTACCTACACTCCCGTTTGCTAGAGCGTTGTGCAAAGCTCTCGGATGAGATGGGTGCCGGCTCGATGACTGGTCTTCCAATCATTGAGACCAAGGCAAACGACGTTTCTGCATACATTCCGACCAACGTGATTTCCATCACCGACGGCCAGATCTTCTTGCAGTCTGATTTGTTCAACGCCAACCAGCGTCCAGCTATTGACGTAGGTATCTCGGTTTCTCGTGTTGGTGGTGCAGCTCAGCTCAAGAGCATCAAGGGAGTCTCCGGAACCCTGAAGCTAGAGCTAGCTCAGTACCGTGCACTGGAAGCATTCGCGATGTTTGCATCAGACCTCGACGCTGCATCTCGCAAGCAGCTAGAGCGCGGTGCAAGATTGACCGAGCTTCTCAAGCAGCCTCAGTACTCTCCATTCCCAGTTGAGGAGCAGACCGTTTCTATCTGGGCTGGAACCACCGGCAAGCTAGACGACGTGGCGGTTCAGGATGTGCTTCGTTTCGAGCGCGAGTTCCTTGACTTCCTAAAGCGCAACTCATCTGCGCTGAACGTTATTCGCGAGACCTCAAAGCTCGAGAAAGACACCATCGAAGAGCTTGAGAAGCAACTTGAGCACTTCAAGAAGATGTTCCTGACTCACCTAGGTGAGCCGCTTGTCAAGACTGGTTCCGAATCTGTGAAGGCCGCATCTCCAGCTGAGATCGACCAGGAGCAGATCGTAAAGCAGAAGCGCTAAGAAGGGTAAGGAAAGCTAATGGGAGCGCAACTTCGGGTCTACAGGCAGAAAATTAAGTCTGCCAAGACGACCAAGAAGATTACTCGCGCCATGGAGCTGATCTCGGCATCGAGAATCGCTAAGGCGCAGCAGCGCGTTGCTGCGTCCAGCCCTTATACCCGTGCGGTTACTCGCGCTGTTTCTGCGGTAGCTACCTACTCGAACATTGATCACCCGCTGATCACCGACTCGGGCGAGCACCGCAGAACTGCGGTCGTGATTTTCACCTCTGACCGCGGTCTAGCCGGTGCGTTTTCCTCCTCGGTGCTAAAGGAAGCTGAAGCGTTAAGCGCACTACTTCGCCAGCAGAACAAGGAAATTGTTTATTACCTGGTTGGTCGCAAGGCAGTGGGTAACTTCAGTTTCCGTCGCAAGGCTTACGTTCGTGAGTGGATTGGTGGAACTGATCTTCCTCAGTTCGACACCGCCCGCGAGATCGCAGCCGAACTAACTGGTGCCTTCCTGAAGCCATACGAGCAGGGCGGGGTTGATGAGATTTACCTTGTCGGTAACCGCTTTGTATCGATGATGGTTCAAGAGCCAGACAAGATCCGCTTGCTACCTCTAGAGGTTGTTGAGCAGGAGGCGGTTTCTTCCAGTGAAGTATTCCCACTTTTCGAGTTCGAGCCTGAGGTCGACAAGGTGTTGGATGCTTTGCTCCCGGTCTATATCGAGAACCGCATCTACAACGTCATGCTGCAATCAGCAGCTGCAGAGCATGCCGCTAGGCAAAAGGCGATGAAGAGCGCAACCGACAACGCAGACAAATTGATTTTGAACTACACCCGCTTGGCAAACGCAGCCCGCCAGGCAGAAATTACCCAGCAGATTTCGGAGATTGTGGGTGGCGCTGACGCGCTAGCCACGGTGACCGAGGACTAAGAGAAAGAAAGCAAAATGGCCGAGAGCACCAAGACAGCAACGGGTCGTATCGCGCGAGTCACTGGTCCAGTTGTGGACATTGAGTTCCCGCACGACGCGATTCCTGAAATCTACAACGCCCTGACCACAGAGATCTCCTTCGGTGACCAGAAGTCAACTCTGACCCTAGAGGTTGCTCAGCACCTCGGTGATGACCTGGTACGTGCCATCGCGCTAAAGCCAACCGATGGCTTGGTTCGAGGCGGCATCGTTCACGACACTGGTGCGCCAATCTCGGTTCCAGTTGGTGATGTCACCAAGGGTAAGGTCTTCAACGTAATCGGTGAGGTTCTCAATGCAGAGCCAGGTCAGGTTATTGAGGTCAAGGAGCGCTGGCCTATCCACCGCACCCCACCAGCATTCGACCAGCTTGAGTCCAAGACTCAGATGTTCGAGACCGGTATTAAGGTCATCGACCTTCTCACCCCTTACGTACAGGGTGGAAAGATCGGTCTATTCGGTGGTGCCGGTGTTGGTAAGACCGTTTTGATCCAGGAGATGATTTACCGTGTGGCCGAGAACCACGACGGTGTATCGGTATTCGCAGGCGTTGGTGAGCGTACCCGTGAGGGTAACGACCTCATCGACGAGATGAAGGAGTCGGGCGTTATCGACAAGACCGCACTGGTCTTCGGTCAGATGGATGAGCCACCAGGAACTCGTTTGCGCGTCGCACTTTCTGCGCTGACCATGGCGGAGTACTTCCGCGATGTCCAGCAGCAGGACGTGCTTTTGTTCATCGACAACATCTTCCGCTTCACTCAGGCAGGTTCTGAGGTTTCCACTCTGCTAGGCCGTATGCCTTCAGCCGTGGGTTACCAGCCAAACCTTGCGGATGAGATGGGTCTGCTACAGGAGCGAATCACCTCTACCCGTGGTCACTCCATTACTTCGCTACAGGCAATCTATGTGCCTGCTGACGACTACACCGACCCAGCTCCAGCTACCACCTTCGCTCACTTGGATGCAACCACCGAGCTAAGCCGTGAAATTGCAGCAAAGGGTCTATACCCAGCGGTGGACCCACTGGCGTCGACCTCTAGAATCCTTGACCCTCGTTACATCTCAGCAGATCACTACGAGACTGCAACTCGCGTAAAGGCGATTCTGCAGAAGAACAAGGAGCTCCAGGAGATCATCGCCATTTTGGGTGTTGAGGAGCTTTCCGAAGAGGACAAGATCACAGTTGCTCGCGCACGTCGCATTCAGCAGTTCTTGAGCCAGAACACCTACATGGCAACCAAGTTCACGGGTGTCGCTGGTTCAACCGTTCCGCTGAAGGACACCATCGAGGGCTTCTCGATGATTGCTCGTGGTGACCTAGACCACATCCCAGAGCAGGCATTCTTCAACTGCGGTGGCATTGATGACGTCATGAAGGCATACGAGCGTATCCAGAAGGACCTTGGCTAATGTCACGCGAACTCAACGTTGACCTGGTAGCGGCTGACCGCCAGATTTGGTCTGGCACCGCTACCCAGGTCATCGCAAAAACCACGGTTGGTGAGATTGGTTTGCTTTCTGGTCACGAGCCGATGCTTGCCATCTTGGTGCCCGGTCAGATTCGAATCACCACCGGAGAGGGGAAACTCTTGACCGCTGAGTGTGGCGAGGGCGGCTTCCTATCGCTGGAGAACAACAACCTGACTCTGGTGGTTAGAGACGCTCAGCTAGTTAGCTAATGCTTATTCTGCTACCGCCGTCGGAGACTAAACGTTCCGGCGGCGTTGGCATTTCTATCGATAAGTTGGCAATCATTTGGGCCGCCTTAGATCCAGCTAGGGACGTGCTGATTGAGAAGGTTGCTAAGGTTTGCCAAAAGCCAAAGTTGGCTCAGCAAATCTTCAAGCTGGGCCCTAAAAATCTTTCTGACCTGGAAGCAAACAAACAGCTGTTGACTGCCCCGACGATGCCTGCGATCGAGCGTTACGCTGGGGTGCTGTTTGATGCCCTCGATTACCCAAGTTTGGGCGATGAGGCCAAGGTCAGAGTCCAAGAGCAGTTGTTTATCCAGTCCGCGCTGTTTGGCCTGCTGCCAGCCACTGAGAAGATTCCCTACTACCGCTTTTCGGCCGGCACGAGATTGCCCGGAATCAAGCTCAAAGAGCTCTGGATAGAGGCTCACAAAGCGGTTTGGCCAAGGCTAACTCGGCCGATTCTGGACCTAAGGTCCAAGGCATATGCGGAGCTAAATCCAGTTCCCGATGGTTGCAATCTTTCGAACTAGATGTCTTTGACGAGAGCGGCAAAGCCTTGAATCATTTCAACAAAAAAGCCAAAGGTTTGTTTGTTCGATCGGCAATGACCCACGGCATCGATTCAATAAACGATGTCCCTGAAATTGCTAAAGCCGTCGGTCTCCGCGCGGAGATTGACGGCTTTAGTGTGCGATTGATTACACCCCAGGGGTTTTAGTCCTGCTTGGTTGCGGGCATGGGCTCAACCACATATGGCTCTGGGAGTTCAATAACTCCCTCAACCAAGGAGATCACGGCATCAAACCACCCCTGATCATTCTTTAGAAGATAACCAGGCACCAACCAAGCTCCACCTGACTTGTCATAGATCATCAGTAGCTGCTCTTCAGAGCTAACTAGCTTGAGCTTGATGATCTCGGGCTTGATTTCGATTGGTTTTTCATCTGTTGTGGTTGGCTCAGTTACATCCTTGGTCGTGGTCGCCGGAGCGGGCTCCGAAACGGCCGCTCCCACTGGCGCGTCCACAGCCCTCGCGCTCACAGCCTGTTGGTTCCAAACTGAACTCGAAGGCGATCCGAACCAGCGGCCATCTTTGATTCGTTCAGCGGCATCTTTGGGCGAAACGGTATTGAACTCTCCACGCTCTACTGGTTTGGCAAAGTGACCATAAACATTGGTTAGCTTTCCAGCACCGTCGTAGTTTAACCACCACTCCAGCGCTGTGTCCTGGCCCGCTACTTGAACAGCGCCTACGGCGCTAGCACCCCATTCGCTGCGATCAATCCGAATCTTGCTGGACTCAATCTCGAGACCAAATTGCTTGAAGATGGTCGATGCTTCTTTGCGGATAGAGGCTTCGCTGGGGATCAACTCAGGTGTCGAGATTGGCTCGCAGGTTTCGTATGAGGAACCATCTTCAAGCTCAACGGTTTTCTTTTCACACTTGTATGAACTTGGATCCCAGGCATTGAAATAGAAGGTACCGGTTCCTGCCCAGGTGATTGTCACCTGACGCTCTTGGGTGCCAATCGTGAAAGTCGGGTACTCCTTGGAGGACCACTCTTCCTCACGCACTTCACCGGCGATGCCAAAGAAGTTAGCAAGCTCCTGCAGTTTTTGCTTTGGATCACCCTCCAGAACAAGCTGGTAAACCTTGCCTCTGCCAGCCTGGTCGGACAGAGCCGAACCATCATGTTCATACTGAATCCAGGTCGGGGCAATCATCTTCGCACCCATTGATGCATCAGCAGCCATTGATACAGCCTCTGGCTTTCCTGAACCTTGACCGCTGGCCATCTGAATGAGTGGCTGCTGAGGCATCGAGAGGCTTACAACCAAGGCCATGGCCGACACTGCAGCGATGCTCGCTCCAGAAAGAAGCCCGAGCCGCATCCTGGCGCCCCAGGGGGCACGTTTTCTTTGCGAGAGTGGTGCCGAAGCCACGGTGCTTTGGCTCACAACAAAGTTTGGATCGGCAGGATCTGCACTTTGCAAACGATTCTTTAGATCTTCGAAATTCTCATTCATGACTAATCAACTGTCCCGTCTTGGTCAAAGTTTTCAGTAGCCAGCAGATTTTTCAGTTTTTGTTTCGCACGGGTAAGGCGGATTGCCGCTGCGTTCTCGGAAATCTCAAGAGCGATTGAGATTTCTTTGTTGCTCAAACCCTCATAAGCCCAAAGAGAAATTAGCTCGCGCTCAAACACTCCAAGCTTCTCCCAGGCTGAACCCAAAGCTGAGTCTGCAAGAGCAATCGTTTCGGCGCTCGGTGCTGACTCAGGTCGCTGCAACAAACCATCGAGCCGAGCTCGATTGGAGGCTTTTTTGCGGTGATTGGAGATTAGGTAGCGAGCGGTTTTATATAGCCAGGGGAGTTCGTAGCCCTCCGGGATTGAATAGCGCTTGGTCCAGGCAATCGCAAACAGATCCGCCGCTAAATCTTCGACCTCTGATTGATCAACTCTTCGGGCAAGAAATCTAGATATTTCAGGTAGCTGAGCGCGAAAAAGGGTATTGAAGTGCTCCGGGGTCATTCTTCCTCCTGAGCTAGCTATGTCCTAAGCCTAGGAATCTTTTCTTAATCTTCTGAAGCAATTTGGGGCGTGGTCGTGAATCATTCCGGTCGATTGCATCAGCGCATACATGGTTGTGCTGCCCACAAATTTGAATCCGAGCTTTCTGAGGTGCTTACTGAGTGCATCAGATTCTGAACTGGTTGCTTTCCAGCTGAAATTGGCTATTTCAGACAATCGATTTTGCGGCGCAAATTGCCAGAGCTCCTCTTTAAGGTCCAGCTCTAGGTGCTGAACCAAGCGAGCATTGTGGACTACCGATTCGATCTTGGCTCGATTACGGATGATGTTCGAATTCTCTAACAAGCTCACGACCCGCGCGGCATCGTATGCAGCTACTAACTCAATTTCGAAATTGTCAAAAGCCGCTCGGAAGGCATCTCTGCGTTTAAGAATGGTGAGCCAACTCAGCCCCGCCTGAAAACCCTCGAGCGATATTGCTTCGAAAAGTGATCTTTGGTCGGTTGCGCGTTGACCCCACTCCTGATCGTGATATTCGATGTAGATGGCATCATCACTCACCCAGCTGCAGCGTTCGATTCCATCGGGATGGATTCGGGTGTGAATCAAGAAAGAATCCCCTCAAGCTTCAGTAGTTTGGCCTTGGTTTCCAGGCCCCCAGTTGCCGAGTACCCAGTGAGCTTTCCGGTCGAACCCATTACTCGATGGCAGGGAACGATGATTGGGACTGGGTTCGCCCCAACCGCTCCACCAACAGCTCGAGCTGCAAGTGGTTTGGAAACCTCCAGGGCAACCTCGCCATAGGACTTGGTTTTTCCGAATCCAATCTTGAGAAGCCTTTGCCAAACTGCCTTTTGGAAGTCTGTGCCTACCAGATCAAGCGGCAGATCAAACTCGCTTCTTGACCCCCGAAAGTACTCATCAAGCTGATTGGCAGCTTGGTCAATCAGCTTTGAGGCCGCAACGGAGTTGGAAAACTCCCTGCGGCTATCTGACGAACCCAAGATCTCCAAGGTGGCGATTCCCTTCGTGGTGGCTCCCAATGCAATGGGTCCGACGGGGGAGTGGGTTATCTTCAGTGCTTCCAAAATCATGACTCCAGTATGGCGGCTTTTCGGTTCTCAAAATCGCGCTGCAAACTCAACTGTGAGTAACTTATTCACAGATTTGGTGGAAGTCGCCTAACCCCCTGTTTTCTGGGTTTGAATCGCGAGTGTGAATCTGCTTTTTGTGCTTCCCTCTATCGGTTACGGGCTGTATCTTTTCGTGACCAGCGGATCGCCGACGCTGCTGGTGATGAGCGCTATGACCTTCTGCGTTTGGCTGCTTGTTGCGCGCCAGCGCGATGTCGACCTGAAGGCCGAGGTTAGCCAAAAAGATGGGCGAGTGTATGTTGGCGATAGGCGTCTGAGTTGGTTTCCTTGGCTGTGGGGTAAGCAGGTTAGGAATCTGGTTTACGAGAGCTATCGATCGACTAACGAAGTACAAATCCCCCCCGCCGCAACTTATCTGCAAGCAATCCTCGGAGCTATTCCTAGTCGAGCCATCAAGGCGCAATCCTCACCTTTTGATTATTGGTCGAAGTGGATCTGGAAAAACTGAGTTGCTCAAATGGTTTTTACAGGCCAGAGACAACTTTCTCCTCATAGATTTCAAGGGCGGGTTTGACTATCCCAGTCTAGATGCGGCGCGGCTTGTCACCCAGCAGGATGAACCAAAGGTGATTGAGCTGCTCTCCAGCGAGATTGATAAGCGTGAAGCTGGCGTCGGGCTACCAGAGCTGTGGGTTGTGGTTGACGAGCTCGGTGAGGTGTTGAAATCAGGGCGTCTTACTAGTGTGCTGGAGACCATTGCTGCCAAGGGGAGAGGCTTGGGGATTCAGCTGGTGTTGGTCAACCAAACCATGACTGCAATTCCACGAACCATTTGGGCAAATTGCTCCCACCGAATTGTGCTTTTTGCAGACCCAATTGACCGGGTGCAACTCGGGTTTGCGGCAACATCAAAAATAAGTCAGATGGACGGGCAAATCAGTGGTGAGTATCTCGGTGAATCAAACCGAGAGTTCTACTTTCCCTTGGCTAGAGCTTCTTCCAAGCCTCTTCAAGCAGTGGTCGAAGAATCTTCTCCATTTGGTCAAATTCTGCAGGTCCGCAGGTCAAAGGCGGAGCCAACTGAACCACAGAATCACCACGATCATCTGCTCGCGCGTAGAGTCCAGCCTTATACATGGCCGGATTGAGGAAGCCTCTCAGGATTCGCTCGCGCTGATCCGCATCCAGTCGCTGCATGTTTGACTTATCGCTCACAAGTTCAATCGCGAAGAAGTATCCATCGCCACGAACATCTCCGACGATTGGAAGATCCTTGAGCTTCTCGAGGGTCTTTCTAAAAACCGGAGAGTTGGTTCGCACGTTGTCGACCAAACGCTCGCGATCGTAGATGTCCAGGTTTGCCAAAGCCACAGCGCAGGCAACCGGGTGGGCAGCAAAGGTGTAACCGTGAGGGAAGGTCACTGTTCCCTGGGTGAATGGCTCGAAGAACTTGTCTTTCATGAACAGTGCACCAAGCGGCTGTGCTCCAGAGGTTATTGCCTTTGCGGTAATCATCATGTCTGGCTCGATACCGTAGCGCTGGCAACCAAACATTTCTCCGGTGCGTCCGTAGCCGGTGATGGTCTCATCGGCAACCAGAACAACGTTGTACTTATCGCAAATCTCGCGCACTCTCTTGAAGTACGCCGGGTGAGCGGTGATGCAGCCACCAGAGTTCTGAATTGGCTCAACGTAGAAGGCTGCAACGGTTTCGGGACCCTCAAACAAGATTGCTTCTTCAAGACGGTTTGCCGCCCAGATGCCGAATTCTTCCTCAGATTTGAATCCCTCAGGAGCTCTAAACCAGTTGGTGTTTGGAACTCGGAAGGTGGATGGAACCAGCGGCTCAAACGCCTGCTTCATAGCGGCAATACCGGTAATCGATAGTGCTCCGTGACTGGTGCCGTGATAGGCGGTCATGCGGGAGATGACCTTGGTCTTGGTTGGTTGGCCAGATAGCTTGAAGTACTGCTTTGCAATCTTGCTTGGCAAGTTTCCAAGCGGTCTCCACACCTTCGGTTCCGCCGGTTGTGAAGAAGATTCTGGTCATGCCCGCGGGACCAATCGACAGTAGCTTCTCAGTTAGCTCAATCGCCCTGGGGTGGTTGAAGGACCACAGGGGCATGAAGTCAAGCTCCATCATCTGCTTCGCTGCAGCTTCGGCAAGTTCAGCGCGACCATGACCAGCATTAACCGCGAACAGTCCCGAGAGACCATCGATGACCTTGTGACCCTTGCTGTCCCAGAGGTAAATACCCTCACCTCTGGTAATGATGTTCATATCCCCAGTCTGAAAGGGGGAGTGACGGGTGAAGTGCATCCAAAGGTGATCTTTTGCCGAGCGCTGCAACATTGCATCCGTCGGGGTTTCACCGTTTGCCATGGCTTCAAACAGCGGCAGCTTTGCCTGCTTGGCTTTTGGCTTACGAACCTTCTCGATGATGGTTCGGATTGGACTTGGCTTTCTGGCTTGGATTGCCATTTTTATCGTCTCTTACTTTCGGTTTCTGGGCTCATCAGCGAGTGCCCCAGCTGTAGAACTGCTTATGAAGTTTTAGATAAACAAAAGTCTCTGCTGAAACTACACCCGGAAGCAAACGAATATTGGAATTGAGCAGGTTAATCAGATCCTCATCGTCCTCACAAACCACCTCAACCAAGATGTCAAAACCTCCGGCGGTGAGTACCACATAGTCAACCTGTGGGATTGCGGCGAGCATCTGGGCTACTTTATTTACATCTCCGGTGCACTTGACGCCAACCATGGCTTGGCGGTTGAAGCCAAGTCGCATTGGATCGGTAACCGCAACAATTTGCATTACACCAGCTTCATTGAGCTTCTGAACTCGCTGCCTAACTGCAGCTTCACTTAGGCCAACAACCTTGCCAATTTCGGCATAGGACTTTCGACCGTCAATCTGGAGCTGTTCAACAATGAGCTTGGAAACCTCGTCAAGTTGGGATTGTCTGGTGCGCAGCATCCTAGTCATGGCACTGAGTATGCCAGCTTTGTTTGCTAACCCAAGCAATTCCGCACAATTGTGATGAATTTGCTACTAATTCCATTGATTTTTTTGTTTTCAGTTCTGGAATGGTTAGTTGAGGTTTAGAGTCTTTACATCTCAACTCAACGAGGAGTAAAGCCGTGTCAGTAAGACAGCTCAAGAACTTTGTTGGCGGACAATACGTCACCCCAGAGTCTGACAAGAACAGCGAAGTAATCAACCCCTCAACCGGCGAAACCTACGCCCATGCTCCGGTCTCTTCTGAGCGTGATGTTCAAAAGGCGTATGAGGTGGCACAGAAGGCCTTCCAAGAGTGGAGCCAAACCACACCGAGTGAGCGTCAGCTGGCCTTGTTCCGCATCGCGGATGCACTTGAGGCTAGAGCTCAGGAAGCGGCTGACCTGGAGAGCGAGAACACCGGAAAGCCACGCGGCACCCTGGTGGATTACGAGATCATGCCTTCGGTTGACCAGATTCGTTTCTTCGCGGGAGCGGCCAGAAACCTTGAGGGTCGCGCAACCGCGGAGTACATGCGGGATCACACCTCTTCGATTCGTAGAGAGCCGATCGGTGTGATTGGCCAGGTAACTCCTTGGAACTACCCACTGAACATGGCTACTTGGAAGTTTGCGCCAGCTATCGCTGCTGGAAACACAATCGTTCTAAAGCCATCCGACACCACTCCGGTTTCAACCCTGCTGCTAGCTGAGATTGCTAGCGAGTTCCTACCTGCTGGCGTTTTCAACGTCGTAACCGGTGATCGCGACACTGGCCGGGCCATGATTGAAAACCGCATTCCTCAAATGGTGTCGATCACCGGTTCAGTTCGCGCTGGTATGGAGGTAGCTAAGACTGCCGCTACAGACCTAAAGCGAGTTCACCTAGAGCTCGGTGGCAAGGCGCCTGTGATCGTCTTTGACGATGCTGATTTTGAGAAGGCAGCAGCAGGCATTGTTGCAGCTGGATTCTTCAACGCCGGGCAGGACTGCACCGCTGCAACCAGGCTTCTGGTTCACGAGAAGGCTTATGACAAGTTCATGGCTGCACTTTTGGCAGAGGTCAAGGCAAGTGCCAAGGTCGGCATGCCATCTGAGGATGGGGTCTTGTTTGGTCCGGTCAACAATGCCAGCCAGCTGACTCGGGTGAAGGGCTTTATCGACCGACTACCTGACCACGCTCGTATTGAGCACGGCGGTAAGCAGCTTCCTGGTTCGGGATACTTCCTAGAGCCGACCGTGCTCTCTGGCTTCAAGCAAACCGATGAGCACATTCAGGATGAGATTTTCGGTCCGGTGCTCACCGTACAGAAGTTCTCAAGTGACGAGCAGGCGCTGCAGTGGGCCAACGATGTCCGCTACGGTCTTGCCTCTTCGGTCTGGACTACTAACCACACCAGGGCGATGCGCTTTGCGAAGTATCTTGACTTCGGTTGCGTCTGGATTAACACCCACATCCCACTGGTAGCAGAAATGCCTCACGGTGGCTTCAAGCACTCCGGTTACGGTAAGGATTTGTCTCACTACGGCTTCGAGGATTACACCCGCGTGAAGCACGTGATGAGCTACATCGGCGACTAGGGGTGAAAATTGGATTTCGGGGTCCAATTTTGCTTATTTGTGTGATTAACTTTCCCTTAATCACGAAGCCATTGGGTTTCGAAAGGTTGGTTGGCGGTAACGCCCGATTAATAGGAGACAAGTAATGAAGCGTGGACTTCCTGAAGACCCAATGATGCGCCAGCTAGTGATCATGGCTAGAGAGAAGATGATTTCTCGCCGTGCAGCACTGCTTGGACTTGGCGGTACCGCTGCCGCATTGAGCCTTGCCTCTTGTGCTCCTGCTGCCACAACCCTTACTCCAGCCGAGGACCTTTCCGATTCCGAGAAGATCTTGGTTTGGCACAACTGGCCGCTTTACATGGATGGTGAGGACGATGGTTCCTACCCAACCCTGAACCGATTCATGGACCAGACCGGAATCAAGGTCGAGTACATGATGGAAATCGACGACAACGACACCTGGTATGCCAAGGTCAAGGACCAGCTGGCTCTGGGTGCAGACCCTGGCTTCGACGTAGCTTGCCCAACCAACTGGTTGGTTGACCGCATGATTGGTCTTGGCTATCTACAGACAATGGACAACGCAAACATGCCAAACAAGGTTGCAAACCTTGAGAGTGCATACCTGGGTAACGCTAACGATCCAGACCGCGTGCTTTCAGTTCCTTACCAGGGCATCATCGGTGGAATCGTCTACAACAAGAAGATGTACAAGGAGGCGACCGGTAAGGACGCTCCAACCTCTTTAGCAGACGTTTGGGCACCAGAACTTAAGGGTCGTGTTGGTCTTATCTCCGAGATGCGCGACTCGCTTGGTTTGACTCTGCTTAGCCAGGGCGTGGACATCACCGACCCGAACTCTCTGACCGAGGATGCTTTCAATGCAGCGGTTGATTTCATCGCCGCTCAGGTCTCTTCTGGCCAGATCTTCAACATCAAGGGCAACTCCTACGGTGAGGACTTGACCAACGGAAACATCATTGCCGCCTTGGCTTGGTCGGGTGACACCACCATTTTGAACTTCGAGGTGGGCGAGGATCGCTTCGGTTTCGTGGTGCCAGACACCGGTTCCACGATCTCTTCAGACTCTTTCGTAATTCCAATGGGTTCACAGCACAAAAAGAACGCTGAGGCCCTGATCAACTACTACTACGACCCTGTAAACGCTGCAGAGTTGGCTGCTTACGTGAACTACGTAACACCTGTGGTTGGCGCTAAAGAAGAAATGCTGAAGACCGACCCAGAGCTAGCGAACAACCCGCTTATCTTCCCAACCGAAGAGCTTCTGTCAAATGTGCACGCATTCCGTCCGCTCACTGGTCAAGAGGAGCAGCGCTTTGCAACTGCATGGCAGAACCTGCTGCTGGGCGCATAGGTGGCCGAGCAGTTCGTCGCTCGAGGTCAAGATCTCGAGCTAGTAGGCATCCGCAAGGAGTTTCCGGGTTTCACCGCGATTGAGAATCTTGATTTGAAGATTCCTGCGGGCGAGTTCTTCGCTCTACTTGGCCCATCGGGTTGTGGAAAAACTACAACCTTGAGAATCATCGCTGGACTGGAAGAGCCAACAGTTGGAAAGGTGCTAATCGGGGGCAAGGATGTAACCGACACCAAGCCTCACCAGCGCCCTGTCAACACAGTGTTCCAAAGCTATGCTCTTTTCCCACACATGAGCGTGCTTGAGAATGTCGCTTTCGGTCTTCGCCAGCGCAAGATTGAAGAGCCGCTACCAAAGGCCACCAAGGCCTTGGAGCTGGTTGAGCTGGAGCACCTCGCGAACCGTAAGCCACAGCAGCTTTCTGGTGGTCAGCAGCAGCGCGTTGCACTCGCCAGAGCTTTGGTAAATCGCCCAGCACTTCTTTTGCTGGACGAACCTCTGGGCGCACTGGATTTGAAGCTGCGCCGTCAGATGCAGGTGGAGCTTAAAGCCATTCAGATGGAAGTTGGCCTCACCTTCCTACACGTGACTCACGACCAGGAAGAGGCCATGGATATGGCCGACACCGTTGCAGTGATGAACCACGGTCAGATTGAGCAGATGGGTGCACCTGAGGCGCTCTACGATCGCCCGAAGACTGCTTTTGTGGCTCGATTCCTTGGTCAGTCCAACATCTTTGTTGGTGATGTGGTCGAGAACACCGAGCACACCATCGCAATCAACGTCAACGGCCAGAGAATCGCAGCACCTAAGCTGCGTTCCGAGAAGCACGAGGGCAAGATCGCAATCGGCGTTCGCCCAGAAAAGGCCACCTTCCACGAGACCAAGCCTCAGCTCGGTTCAGAGCACAACCTGGTAGGTCCTGGTGAAATCATCGACATCCGCTTCACCGGAGTTTCGAACCAGTACTTGATCGATGTTCCGGGCTTTGGCGATATCACTGTCTTTGCACAAAACGTGGGCAAGTCACCAGTGGTGGAGCTTGGAGCTCAGGTGTATGTCAGCTGGAAGGTAGAGCACAGCTTCGGGCTGAGTGACCTACCGGCCAAGGCAGATAACGACGAGATCTAGCCATGGCGTTTGTTGCACTTGGCCAGGGCGGAGCGAAAAGTAGCGCTCCAGTAAAGAACTCGAGCAAGGTTGCCTTTATCTTGCTCGCTCCAGGCATGATCTACCTGGGTCTTTTCTTCCTGACTCCATTGGTCTCCCTGGTCATCACCTCGCTAAAGACTGCGAGCATGACCGGCGTCATTGGAATGTATGACTACGGTTTTGAGCCAGGAAACTACGCCTACGCAATCGAGCAGTATGGCCCTCAGGTGATTCGATCCTTTGGATACGCTCTGACCGCAACCGTGCTAGCCCTTGTCATTAGCTATCCAATCGCCTACTTCATCGGTGTGAAGGCAAGAGGCAAGCCAGTACTTCAGGCGCTGCTTTTAACCTTGGTAATCGCCCCATTCTTCATTAGCTTCCTGCTCAGAACTTTTGCCTGGAAGCAGATCTTCTCGAATGAGGCGCCAATCACTCAGTTCCTGCAATCGATTGGCCTATTGCCATCGGATCAATACATCATTGGCACCTCGTTTGCAGTGATTTTTGGACTGACCTATAACTTCATTCCGTTTATGACTCTCCCGATCTACACCTCGCTGGAGCGTCTGGATGTCCGATTGGTAGAGGCTGGCAGTGACCTCTATGCATCACCGGCCAAGACTTTCTGGAAGGTGACGTTCCCACTGTCTCTGCCAGGAGTCATCTCCGGCACGCTGCTCACCTTCATCCCGATCTCGGGTGACTATGTGAACGCCTCGCGTGACTTCCTCGGTGGTTCTGACACGGCAATGATCGGAAACGTGGTTGAGGCGAACTACTTCAGAATTCAGGATTACCCGACAGCATCTGCATTGAGCGTGATGCTGATGGCTGCGATCGTAATCCTCGTTTCGGTTTATGTAAGGCGCTCTGGAACGGAGGACCTACTGTGAAGTTCTCACTCGGTAAGTGGCTTCTCCCGACCTACGTCGCCCTGACTTTCATCTTCATGATGATTCCGATCGTTTACACCTTTATCTTCTCCTTCAACGATGTTGAGAAATCGAACATCGCATGGAAGAGCTTCACTTTTGATAACTGGCTCAATGTCTGCGCACAGCCAGAGGTGTGCCACGCCTTCGGAAACTCGATCGCAATTGCTGTGATTTCAACCTTGGTGTCAACCGCGCTCGGCACCGCCATTGCAATTGCCCTGGGTAGATACAAGTTCAAGGGTCGCTCGGCAACTAACCTGCTGCTTTTCCTACCGATGGCAACACCAGAGGTTGTTATGGGTGCTGGCTTGGCAGCGCAGTTCCTAGATCTTGGAGTTGCCAAGGGCTTCTGGACCATCGTGATAGCACACATCATGTTCACCCTGAGCTTTGTGGTTGTTACCGTCAAGGCTCGCGTTGCAACTTTGGATCCTAGGTTGGAAGAGGCTGGAAGCGATCTCTACGCGAATGCTTCATCGGTGTTCTGGAGAATTACCTTCCCGCTATTGCTCCCTGGCATCATGGCAGCGGCCATGCTCTCCTTCGCCTTGAGCTTTGATGACTTCATCATTACCCAGTTCAACGCCGGTCCTGACACCACTTTCCCGAAGTTCGTCTACACCGCCGCAGCTCGAGGTATCCCACCTGAGGCGAATGTGATTGGTTCGGCAGTCTTCATCGTGGCAATCGCCATCGTGCTGGTGGTTCAGCTCCGCTCAAGCCTGAAGGCCAAGAGGCTAGCCAAGTAGTTCAAAAGAAAAACCCCCGAGGCCCTGCCTCGGGGGTTTTCTCTAGCTGTAGAGCGCCGACACTGCCTCTCGGAAGTGAGCGTGGTGATGCGCAACATCCTCCTCGTCGGTGAATGGTGACATCAGAGCCATGTTGTGGAACGGGGTCATCAGGATCCCGCGGTTGATGGCGTGGAGCTGAAGATACTGCTGTAGCTCGAAGTCATCCGCATCCGCAGCCTCACGGCCATTTTTAGGAGCGGTTGGTCGGAAGCTGTATTCACCGCGGCAGCCAATTCGGGACACCTGCCATGGAAGCTGGAAGTCATCAATTACCTCTTGAACGTTCTTGACCCAAAGCTCAGCGAGTGCATCCATGCGCTCGAAGGCTTTCGGAGTCAATACGTTCTCCAGGGTTGCCCGAACCGCCGCCATCGATAGCGCATTGCCGGCTAGGGTTCCACCGACTCCTCCGATGTCAATGCTCTCGAGGTGCATAGAAGACTCTATGCGCAGTGCTAGTTCATTGGTTAGGCCGTATGCACCGACTGGCACACCGCCACCGATTGTCTTACCGAGAACCACGGCATCTGGATTTAGACCGTACTTTGCGGTCATGCCTCCAGGTCCTGCCGATAGGGTGTGAGTCTCGTCCAAGATCCAGATCACGTCATATTTCAAGCACAGCTCTTCCATGCCCTTGAGGTAGTCAGGCTCCGGTAGCACGATTCCGATGTTGGTGAGCGCGGGCTCCATCAACATGGCTGCAACCTCACCAGTTGCAAATGCGCGCTCTGCTGCTTCTAGGTCGTTGAAGGGCACCACAACCGTGGTCTGCTTCAAATCGATTGGCTTGCCCACGTTATCGCGACGCGGAATGGTGTTGCCCTCATCGTCCATGACCGCAAAAGTTTCATCGACTGTGCCGTGATAGCAGTAGTCATGAACCGCGATTTTCTGCCTGCCAGTAACGTGCCTCGAGTAGCGAAGCATGTGTCGGTTGGCGTCTGTAGCGCTGAGGGTGAATTGCCATTTGGTCAAACCAAATCGCTCGCTGAGAATCACACCGTTGTGAGCGGCATCCTCGGTTGGGAGCATAAAGGTCGAGCCTCTAGCAATCTGCTGCTGAACCGCCTTCACAGTCGGATCTGGGGCGTGTCCCGACATTGCACCGGTGTCTCCCAGGCAAAAGTCGGTATACATCAGACCGTCTACATCTGTGAAGTGGGCACCCTTGGCATGCTCGACATAGAGCGGATAGGGGCCTGGCCACTTCGACATCCAAATCATTGGGACACCACTCAGCAGCGGTTCAGATGCTTCTTCATAAAGCTCTCTGGAACGGGGGTGGGTCGAAATGTAGCGGTTGAGTTCTTCTCTAAATAGGTTGTCTAGGCGCTCTCTGTCGCCGTAGGCCTGCACGATGAATCACCTTCGAATCTAGGTTTCGTTACTGATGAACAAACTTTGTTCATCAGTAACGATAAGGGGAGACCTAGAGCTTTGCCAAACCGGCAGCAAGAACCCCGAGTGCGTCTTCTAGAAGCTCATTGGTTATTGCGAGCGGCGGTAGGAATCGGATTACGTTGTTGTAGGTTCCTGCGTTTAGAACCAAAACTCCATTGCTGTGGCAGTGGCGTACCAGTTCCTCTACGGCCTTGGCATTTGGGGTTTTTGTGCCGGGCTCTACCAATTCGATAGCAATCATGGCTCCCTTGCCGCGGACATCTCCGATGACTGGGTACTGAGCCTTCAGCTCCTGCAGCTTCGATCCAAGAATTTCACCGATTTCAAGCGCACGCTCTAGCCAGCCACCCTGCTCGATTTGCTCTAGGACAGCAACACCGGCTGCAACGGCAGTTGGAGAGCCGCCAAAGGTTCCACCCAATCCGCCAGCATGTGCGGCATCCATGATTTCAGCGCGTCCGACCACTCCAGACAGCGGCATACCGCCAGCTATTCCTTTGGCAACGGTTATCAGGTCGGGCTCGAAGCCCTCTTCCCATTCGCTGGCAAACCACTTACCGGTTCGAGCGATACCCGACTGAACCTCATCGGCAACCATGACAATGCCGTTTGCCTTGCACCAAGCCGAGAGGGTTCTTAGGAACCCCGGAGCTGGGACGATGAATCCACCCTCACCC
>RFTL01000081.1 GCA_009923455.1 Actinomycetota bacterium
CCCGCTGGTCTCGCTTGCCGAGACCATGGACGGTGGCGCTGACAAGGCCGCTGAGCTGGCGAACAAGTAGGGAGAATTCAAATGGCTATTTATCTAAACTCAGACTCCCGAATCATCGTTCAGGGAATGACAGGTGCCGAGGGCATGAAGCACACTCAGCGCATGCTGGCTGGCGGTTCAAACATCGTTGGCGGTGTTAACCCACGCAAGGCGGGAGAGACCGTTGAGGTCGGCGGAAAGTCGCTACCGGTGTTCGGTTCAGTGAAGGAAGCCATGGTAGAAACCGGTGCCAACGTTTCCGTCATTTTCGTTCCACCTGCCTTTGCCAAAGCGGCCATCATCGAGGCCATCGACGCCGAGATTCCGCTGGCCGTCGCAATCACCGAGGGAATTCCGGTGCACGACTCCGCAGAGGCTTGGGCCTACAACGTGGAGAAGGGGAAGAAGACCAGACTGATTGGTCCAAACTGCCCAGGCATCATCAGCCCGGAGCAGTCAAACGCTGGCATCACCCCGTCAAACATCACTGGCAAGGGCCCAATCGGACTGGTCTCTAAGTCTGGAACCTTGACCTATCAGATGATGTTCGAGCTTCGTGACATCGGATTCTCGACCGCTATTGGAATCGGTGGAGACCCAGTTATCGGAACCACTCACATCGACGCTCTAGAGGCATTCCAGAATGACCCAGAGACCAAGGCAATCGTTCTAATTGGTGAGATCGGTGGCGACTCAGAGGAGAAGGCCGCCGCATACATCGCCAAGAACGTGACCAAGCCCGTGGTTGCCTATGTTGCTGGATTTACTGCTCCAGAGGGTAAGACCATGGGTCACGCCGGTGCGATTGTTTCGGGGTCTGCCGGAACCGCTCAGGCAAAGAAGGAAGCATTCGAGGCAGTTGGTGTGAAGGTCGGCAAGACTCCTTCTGAGACTGCTGCGCTTATGCGCGAGATCATTTCCAAGCTGTAAGCCTTGAACCGGGGGCTGAGCTTCGCGATAGCAGCGCTACAAGCGCTGATTATCGCGGCGATTGGCATCGGCATTTCGATCGCCCCGCTCACCCTGACTTGGTTGTTGGAAGGCGACGGATCAATCTCTTGGTTAGTTGCTTTGCAGGTGGCGGTCTTCGCGTTTTTGCTCGCAACCGGTGTCCCAGTTGAGGTTTCTGCCGGAAAACTTTTGGGTATTGAATTTCCAGAGTTTGCAATCACGGCCATGCCTCTTGGTCTCACCCTCCTGATGGCTCTGATGGTTATCCGGGTTGGCTATCGACTCTCGGCCGCCTCCTCAATATGGCCCGCCTGGGTTGGTGGGGCAGTCACCTTCGGTCTGATTGGACTTGGCTCCTCGGCACTTGTGAATACCGATGCTGTTTTCGCAGGGGAGTGGGAACCACTTCTGATTCCGGCAATCTTCTTCGGCGGACTGCTCGTAATCTCATCGACATTTGCATCCCGCTACGAAATGTTTGAAGGTGCAAATGGTGCCGAGGCCAAAGAACGAGTCTGGATTCGCAATCAGCTATTCAGTCTCTACTCAAAGCTGCACTGGTCAATTAGAAGCGTCCTATCCCCAGCGGTGCGAGTTGGACTCGGGGTGGTTGCGACCATGGCGGCCTTTGCTGCATTTGCTCTAGCGCTGGCTCTGGGTTTTGGTTGGATCGAGGTGGTTCGACTCTACGAGGGGCTTAGGGTCTCTGTGCTTGGTGGCGTGATGGTGACTATCGGCCAACTGGCTCTATTACCAAACCTGATTGTTTATGCGATGGCATGGCTAGCGGGACCGGGTTTTGCCATCGGAATCGGATCTAGCGTTAGTCCATTCGCTTCTCAGCTTGGTCCCATGCCTGCGTTTCCAGTCTTTGCTGCATTGCCAACCGGGGGCTTTGATCGAGGAATTCTGTTTGTTCTGGTTCCGGTTCTCGCGGCCTTTGTCGGGACCCTGTTGGTTCGCAAGTATGTCGACCAGGTTAGATGGGAGTATGCAACCAGGTTGACGGCATCGATCGCTTTGGCAGCGGTGACCGCCTCGGTCACATCGCTAAGCTCCATGATTCTTGCCGCTTTCGCTTCCGGTTCTCTAGGTCCTGGAAGATTTGAATTTGTCGGCGTAAATGTTTTGCAGTTTGGTGCTGTTGTGTTTGTCGAGGTGCTGATCCCGAGCTTCTTGGCTGCTCTGATTATCACTAAGCCCTACGACCCAGATTCTCCGAGGCGAAAGTAGAATTTGGCAATGCTGTCGGTTGTGGTTTTGATCTCTGGTTCGGGTTCAAACCTGCGTGCGCTGCTAGAAGCTTGCGATAATCCGATGTTTCCAGCAAAGGTGCTTGCAGTCGGGGCAGATCAGCCCGCGTCAGGTCTTGCGCATGCTGAGGAATTTGATGTTCCAACCTTTGTGGTTGAAAACAAATACTTCGCGAGCCGAGATGACTGGGCTAATCGCATCTCCGAACACATTGAGATGTTGAAGCCAGATCTGATTGTCTTGGCAGGATTCATGAAGATCCTGCCAGCTAACTTCGTAAACAAATACCGCGGCAGGCTCATCAATCTGCACCCATCGCTTCTGCCGCAGTTCCCAGGCGCACATGCGGTTCGGGATGCACTGTCGGCCGGAGCAACGAAGACCGGCTCCACAATTCACCTGGTCGACGAGGGTGTTGACACGGGCAGAGTGCTAGTTCAGCGCGAGCTTGCAATCCCACCGGGGATCTCAGAAGCCGCGCTCCACGAGCTAATCAAGGAGATCGAGCGGGAGCAACTAGTCCGCACCGTCTACGAGATTGCTGCTAAAGAAATTACCCTGGAGGACTAAAGATGGCAGGCGCTGGTCGTAATCCCGCAGACTACAAACACCGCGACCTGATTGCACCAAAACGCGCGCTAATCTCAGTTTCGGATAAGACCGGACTCATCGATTTGGCAACTTCACTCGCTGCGTCTGGGGTTGAGTTGGTCTCTACCGGCTCGACCGCAAAGTTGATTGCAGATGCAGGACTTGCAGTCACCGAGGTCAGCAGCGTTACTGGATTCCCAGAGTCGTTGGATGGTCGCGTAAAAACCCTGCATCCCAAAATCCACGGTGGCATTCTTGCCGACCTAAGGCTGAGCGACCACGAAGCAGAAATTGAAGCACTGGGCATTTTGCCTTTTGAAATTGTGGTTGTAAATCTCTATCCATTTGTCCAGTCGATTGCTGCCGGAGCAACCGGTGATGCTGCGGTAGAGCAGATCGATATCGGCGGCCCAGCAATGGTTCGAGCTGCTGCAAAGAACCACGCCAATGTTGCGATTGTGGTGAATCCCGCCGATTACCCCGATGTAATTGCAGCGGTTCAGGCCGGAGGAACTGGTCTTGAGCTCAGGAAGCGTCTGGCCCTGGCCGCCTTCTCTCACACCGCGATGTATGACGCGGCGGTCGCGCAGTGGCTGGCAGAGGAGATTTCAGGGAGCAACACCCCCGAGCGAATAACGCGCAGCTACCAGCTTCTTTCACAGTTGCGCTATGGCGAAAATTCACATCAGTCAGCCGCCATCTATCTCGATTCTGCTACCAAGCCGGGGGTGGCAAATGCGCTGCAGCTTGGCGGCAAGGAAATGTCATACAACAACTACGTTGATGTCGATGCTGCCTTGCGCGTGGCTCATGACTTTAATCAACCGGCGGTGGCGATCATCAAGCATGCCAACCCCTGTGGGGTCGCGGTTGGAAAAGAGACAGATTCAGATCCGATTGCTGCCGCTCACCTAAGAGCCCATGAGACCGATCCGGTTTCAGCTTTCGGTGGAGTTATTGCAGCGAATCGAATCGTAACCGCGAAGATGGCTAGCCAGGTGGCAGAGATCTTTACCGAGGTAATTGCGGCACCTGATTTCGAA
>RFTL01000082.1 GCA_009923455.1 Actinomycetota bacterium
TGCTGCAGTTGCATCCATGGGCAGAACCATACCTTCATACCAGCCTTACGAGTCCACTGACAGAACATATAATCTTCAGACAGGTAACGCTTGGTATCTGGGCAGATAGGCGTATCGAAGAACGCCATGATCTCACGCGAACCATCAAAATGTTCGGTACGAACGTGATCAGGCTTGTACATCTGCTGAGGATAGGCTTCAGCAAACTTCTCGAAGGTATTACGACGGATCATCATGAATCCGGTGCCAGCTTCAAGAACTTCAACCGGCTCACCGAGAGGAATCTCACCACGATCGCCAGCAGGATTGAAGACGTAGTCGCCAACATACTTCTCGAGGTTGTTAGGATCTTCGTCGGCAAATCCCTTATCAACCGCCGTCTTGATCTTTTCCCAGCTAATGCACTTCTTCGGATACGGTCCTGCAAGGATATCGTAGTCGTCATCTTCTGGATTCTGCGACTGAAGGGCAAGCAGAGCGATGACGTCGTTGGCATTGAAACCAATGTCCGAGTCGATGAACATCATGTGTGTATCACCCGAACGCATGAACTCGTCGGCGCAGTAGTTGCGTGCTCGAGTAATCAGCGACTCATTGAACAGGAAGTAGAATCTTACCTGAATGCCGTAGTGGGTGCAAAGCGCCGAGAGGTCGGCAATAGAGCGGGTGAACATGCCGGCACACTGGCCGCCATACATTGGAGCTGCTACGAATAACTTACGCTCGCGCAGCTTCTCGATTGGAACATTAATTTCAATACCCATAATTAATCCTTTTCGTGTTCAAGGTCGTGTACATAGAGTTGCATGATTGCATAGTGGATAACCTTCATCAGGTCTTTGCGCCACTCGTTCGGATCGCCTTTGCGGCCATACCTTTGAGTGTACTTCATCATGTTACCGATATTAAAGCCGGTCCCATGGCCGCAATCGATGATGAATTCTGTTGATTGGAATTTATTTCGGGAGTAGTGTTGATTATAGGTAGCATCAACGTAGGCTTTGATCTGGTCGATCAGCTCTCCCTCGTTATATTTATAATCGATCTTACCGACCTCGGTGGGTTTCATAAAATAATCTTCCTCAAAGTTTTTCATTATGCAAAGAAATCCTCTAGTGTTGCAGGTGCGTTTTCAGAAAGGCCAGACCATTTACGGCCTTGCCAGTGTGGATATGATGCTCGTGACAGGTGAACGGACTTCGGCTTCTCCATGTGCTCGAAGTCAAGTTCACCCTTGTCGTTCATGAGATAGTCGACCCATTCGATAAAGTTGACGCTGCCTTGAGAGCAGAGCTTCTTCATCTCGTCCTTGAAGATCAAACGAGCTGCATCGCGTTGATCCCAAGATCCATAGAACGGTGTGCCCTTATAGTAACCGGTCTTCGGAAGTGCACGAGATTCGTTCTCGATAGGAAGCAACTCGTATGCATATACCTTGGCAAGATCAAGCTGAGATAGTTGTTCGTAGTATCTATTTGCAAGATCGCGGACTGCTTTCTCAGGATCTGGTTGACGCAGTAGATGATGACGCACGTCGATATTACCGAAGTAGAACTCTGCGATCTCATGATGAGGCTCGATGAAAGTATGTAGACCCTGCTTTAATGCGCCGTGTAGGGTCTTGAATGGAACAGAGTTGACGAACCAACCAGGCCGGTACATGCAGATAGCATGGCTGTCACCGGCAACCACACGATTGGTCGATTCAATCTCACGAACAGTGATCGCGGTGTTCTCGAGTTTCTTCAGATTATCCCAATCGACCTTATGCCAGTCAGGATGGATCTCGCCCTTCATACGTGGCTCGAGCATCTCGGAGTACTTAGGATGATCGATCCATAGCGAATAGACAGGACCTTTGATCTTCGAATACCGAATCAGGTTGTCGATGTTGCCATAGTTTTTCATGCCGCCGAACAGGTTCAGCGAACCACCCCAGTCATTGCCATGATAGACGTATACGTCATCAAAGGCGTTCGGATCCGGAGCAATGTCACCGGTCCGGTCGAGGTGAACGTTAGGAGTGTGCTCGATACTCAACTGCTCCGCATAGATCGCAGCCTGCGCTGCTCGATGCGAATGGATATTGGACGAGATGTGGGTGAATGGAGATGTGATCAGAATGCTCATATCTTACCCTTATATATCAAGTGTCGCATAATGTACATCGTTTTTTGGCCAATCACGATAACTATCTACGCGGTCATAGATGGTGGGATCGTTGAGTACCGGTTCCTTGCCGACGTTCCAGAAGAGGATGTTACGGCCGGTGTTCTTCGGAATGTACTTCCACACCTTGCCGTCGTATGTATCGATACATGGGAACGGTGGCAGGTTCTCTGGCTTCTCGCTTTGAGTAAACGCCATTGGTTCAGAGATAACATCGGCACGACCAAGTTCACCAGCCTTCAGGTTACGAGACACGGCAACCGAGTGGAACTTGGCATTCGGCCAGGCAATCTGCATTGCTCGCGAGAGAACTCCGGTCGAGATGGCAACATAGACCTCCTCCGGTTCCTCGATCTTCGATGCAGCCTTTACGATACCAGCGGTGACGAGCTCGTGCTTCAGTCCGAGTGGTACGAAGAATGCGTCGTCGTTCTGGTCTGCCCAGTCCTTGGCGATCTTGTTCAGGTTCGGCATTGCAGCGATACGATGGAACGAAGCTTCGGCGCCTTGTTCGATGCAGCATGCCTGATGGTGTGAGATCTTTTGAGCAGAAGGCATGAACAACTTCACCTTCTTGTTATGCCGCTTCGCTACGTCAAGGATCGAGACACCGGCAAGACCGGTTCGTGGTTGTACGTACACGATAGTCTGCTGATTGATCCTCGACAACAGACAGTCACCACCACGAACCTTGGTACCGGTGATAAGATCATCTCTCACACAACGAACACCGTCATGCACGGTCACGACAGGATCTGGATACGGATCAGTCCATGACGATGCAAGTTCGAGATAGTAGTCTTTGGCTTCTTGCCAAGATCTGTACCCTACGTCCTGGTTATATCCATCGATTACGTGTTTGTTGTGACTCATGCCATGTTCCTTACCATATCTTTGTACTGCTCGACAGAAATGCCTGCCTGCTTTAGTATATAGTCGTCCGAGGGGTGAGCGGTCATGCCGTTGAACGACTTCACGAGTCCGAGTTCAAGCATTGCCTTTTGTCTTCCGAACGGGTGGTCTTTGATCCTACAAGAAGA
>RFTL01000083.1 GCA_009923455.1 Actinomycetota bacterium
TGACCAAACCGGCGAGGTCTCCACCGAGCCATTGGTATTCACCCAACCTGGTGAGTATGTGAAGCGCATCTATGTGGTGGCGAAGTCTGCTCAGCCAGGATCTGGCTACCCGGTCGCTTCGCTATCACAGCCAAGAGGTTCAATACTTCCGGTTCAAACCAGGTTGTTCAGCTTTGCCTCGAGGACCTTCTCCACCGGCACCATATCCGAGGCTCAGCTACTAGGCATCAATTCAAACCAGTCGCTAGAGCTTGTATTGGTTGTGGCAAATGGAGATACGTTGGCGGTAACCAATCCACCGGCACCAGCTCCTCAGCAGGCGCCTTCTAGACCGTCGAATCCAAGAATCCAACACCAACTCCAACACCAACTCCTACCCCGACGGTTACTCCAACCCCGACACCAACTCCAACGGTCACCCCAACTCCTACTCCGACTCCAACACCAAGGCCAACTCCGACCGTTACCCCTACCCCTACCCCTGCGCCTTCACCTTCGGTGACCCCAACGCCAACCCCGACTCCAACTCCAACGCCGACCCCTACACCGTCGGCAACACCAACTCCTACTCCAACGGCAGAGCCGACTCAGCCTCAGGCTCAGCCGGAGCCAACCAGTGAACCAGCACCGATCTTTGCTGCCCTGCCCCTGTCACTAGAGCCTGCGGCGCTGCTGCCACAAATTGAATTCGATCCTGGCGCTCCGGTTGCAAACCCAGCCCTAGGTGCTACTGGCGATGACGATGCGCCTCCAGTTGCCTTTGATCCGCTTGCTACAACCGAATCGATTGCCGCAGTCGTAGAGAAAACAACCCAAACCGTTGCTGTCGTGGCATCGGTTGCAGCCGCCGCTGCCGCTGCCGCAGGTGCTGCAGCTGCAGCCGGAGCAGCCGCGGGTGCAGCTGCCGGTGCCGCGTCTGCTGGATCCGCTGCATCTGCCGGCGGTTCTTCAAGCAATAACTCTGCAAACTCAAATGCAACATCCGGTGCCGGTGCTGCTGAGACCAGTGAAGAAGGTGAGATCTCTGAGCTAGAAGTGGCTCATGAACATCTTGTCTTAGAGAAAGAAAACTGGGGCGATCGATTAGCCCTGTTTGCTTTGCCGTTTATGACGTTCTTTGACCTACGTTCACATCGCTGGGTTGAGAAGATCGCTCCGATATCACCACTTCTCGCCAAGGTCATCAATGACGGCGCATATCTGCGCGCATTCCTTGGATCGCTGACTATCCTCACTCCGATCGCCGCAGCAATTGTGGGCGTCATGGGGGTAATCGACAACGGAGATCAGATTTTGATCCCAACCTGGGAGTTGCTGCTTGTCCTTGCACTGCTTGGTTTGTTTGATGCAACCGCAGGATTTGTTGGAGCAGCCGTATTCATGGTTGGTTCGGTAATTGCAGGTGGCGGAATTGAATCGCTTTCTGAAGTCAGAATGTTGCTGGCTGTGATGGTCATCGCGATTGGTCCAGCGCTTCTGGCTACCGCATTCAGGCAGCTACGTCGCCACCCTGCCCACGATGCCGATAGCTGGTGGGAGCGTTTGAGTGACCTTGCGGTTGCTCCGTTTATGGCTGGTTGGACCGTTGCAACCATGGTGAGCGTTTTGCCAGCAATTTCAGGATTGACCGTGAATGCGGCTAACCACATCTTGGACTTCGGAGTTTGGATCGCGGTTGCCGCAGCAGTCAGAGTTCTACTGGAAGAGTTCGCTGCTCGCTACTTCCCTGCTCGCCTAAACCGCATCAACCCAGATGAGGTCCCAGATTCTCCGCTGATTCAAAAGGCCTTCGCGCTGGCGGTGAAGTATGCGATGTGGATCATCTTCACCGGAGCGTTGGTTGGTCCGGGTTGGCAGGCTTGGGTTGGATCAGCGCTGTTCCTGCTACCTACTGTTATCTCTTGGTTCCAAGACCGCTTCCCTAACTTCCCAGTGCTGTGGCGGGTGTTGCCAGTTGGTATCCCAGGATTGGCCTTCTCGATTGTGCTGGCTTCATTCACTACCGCACTGGTCACCAGCTGGATAGGGGTTAGTGCGGAGCTAATGCAGTGGGCCTTTGTGCTATTGCCACTTCCGATGCTGGTTTACAGCCTGCTAGGCATGTTTGCTCGTCATGGTAAAGATGAAGACGAGGATCGACCAGTTAAGCGCTTCAAGTGGGTTTACCGCTTGGGTGGCATCGTGATGATGTACCTCACGCTGCAGCTTGTGGGAATTATCTAAGGGCTATTGCTAGCCTGAAGCCATGACTTTTTCCGCCCCTGAGAAACCACGCCTTGTTGAGCTAATCAAGAATTTGGCAGTGGTGCACGGCAGGGTGACGCTGTCATCTGGGCTGGAGGCCGACTACTACGTGGATTTGCGTCGCGCGACCCTGCACCACGAGGCAGCTCCACTAATCGGAAAGGTGATGCTAAAGCTTCTGGCGGATAACGGTCTGGGTGATGTCGATGCCGTCGGAGGCCTAACCATGGGAGCCGATCCGGTGGCAACCGCGCTCATGCATCAGGCTGCTGCTCAGGGGATTGCCCTAGATGCGTTTGTGGTTCGCAAGCAAGCGAAGGCTCACGGAATGGGTAGACAGGTCGAGGGCCCATCGGTTCAGGGCAAGCGCGTCGTGGTTCTGGAAGACACCTCCACCACCGGTGGCTCTCCGCTAACCGCCGCTGAAGCACTAAAGAATGCGGGTGCGATTGTGGTTGCGGTAGCAACCGTCGTCGATCGAAACACTGGAGCCAAAGAGGCGATTGAGGCAGCGGGCTATCCTTATCTCACGGCCGTAACCCTTGAGGATCTCGGCCTTAGCTAAAGAGGTTTTTGTGAAGCGCAGATTAGCGCCGTTTGTTTTCAGCCAATTCGCCAATGTTGCGAGTGTGATCTCCGGATCCATGGTCTTTATTGCCGTTCCGTGGATCGCGCTGGAAATCACGGGTAATGCCGCTAGCGCTGGTTTGGTGGTTGCTGCGACGGCAATCCCGGGCCTTTTGATGGCGCCGGTGATTGGGTCGATCATTGATCGCTTTGGCCGCCGAAACATTGCTGTTTTGGCGGAGCTACTGACAGTTTTTGTGTCGCTTCTGATACCACTCGTTACCTGGCTTTGGGAGCTCACACTGCCG
>RFTL01000084.1 GCA_009923455.1 Actinomycetota bacterium
GCTGAATTAAGAACCGCAAAGTTGCCCAAGTACAGGTACCCGGATCCTCCGTTTGTCGAGTTAACCCAAAGAATCAGGTCGCCCATGTTCGTCTGGAGTAGCGATCGATCGTTAGTTGCAGTTCCAGCAGCAACGTCGATATTCCTAGTCGCCCTGAGAAGAAGTCGCGCTGATTGAGAACTAACAACCAAGCTCGGTTTGTTAGTCAGTGAAATATCCGATCCATAAACCTCAATTGGTCCATTGACAGTCATTGATGAGCCAAGAGTTACCGCAGAAGTATTGGTGGTTTTGCCTATTCGCAGTCCCCGAGTAGCAGAACCAACGGTCAAGTTTGTCGTTGCTACGGTCGCGCTAAAGCTAGCGCCAAAAGACTCGAGAGTGACAACCGGTGATGAGGTGAACACAAAGCCAGAGTTAATGTCTGGCCTGTCACCTCTAATCACAATTGCATTTGGTGAACTCAAAACCAATGAACCCAAATACTCGGTGCCTGGACCTCGACCTTCGACAGTGATTGAACCAGAGGTGGAAATTCTGGAGTTTCTGCTGGTATTTACATCAATCTCATTTGCCGTAGCTGAGGCAACAGCTGAGATAGTAATAACACCAGTGTCAGAAAGGACATCGGCCCTCATCAACCCAAAACCTTCTTTGTTGGCCCCAGTGGTTGGTGATGAATCGACCCGAATACTTATTCCACCGGTCGTTGTTCTCACGACCCCGTTCACGGTCGCATCGTTGGTCCCAATGCTGACTCCGTAATGAATCTCAGTGTTATCGGCATTTCGATTTACAGCGCCTGAAATGCTGATTGCTCCCGATCCTGCGTCAACTGTTTTCGCCCCCAGTAATACACCAGCTGTCCAGTTTGGAGCAGTCACTTCCGCGGTGTTAATTCCAGCTCCCGAGTCACCGCGAATGATGATGTCACCACCGCCCGACCAAAGGTCTCCAAGTATTCGCGCTCCACTCCATTGGCTGTTTGAAGAGCCAACGGCATATCCGGTGGTTGGGTCCAACCCGCCTGAGATGACTACGCGACCACCTTGAGAATTGACTAATGAAGAGGTGTCGGAGTTGAAAGAACCCGACCCGCTGCCGTCGGCGTCAGAGAAGAAATTGAGCGGGCCTTGAGTGAGCACATTCACATTAGCCACGTGAATGTCAGCTCCCGCCCTGAAAGTCAAAGACCTGCCCGAGATAGAGATGTTTACCGCTGAGCTGATACTGATGCTGCCAGATACTGAAATCGAGATGGTGTTGGCGACCGCGTTCGCATGCAGGTCAGCTACGTTCAGGAAGCTGACTCCCGCAGAACTAGATGCATAGAACTCTCCGCCCAACATGAATCCGGTAGAGGAATTTGAGGAGTTGATCACCAGGTTGTTCGCAAAGAATGTTGGCGTAATTGTGACTGATGTTCCAACAAATGCATCTGACGTGAATGTCAAAGTCTGTGCCGAGGTTACTGAGCTTGCAAACCCAAGCCCTGCAAACGTGGCGATCCCATTCACTGCATTGACTGTCAGTGACTGAGTTAGAGGAACACCGTTCAAAATCAGAGCCGCCGATGAGGTCACCGTCACCGGACTGTTTGAAGAAAAGAGTGATCCGTCGAGGTTGGTGAACTGAACCTGGATTGAGTTTGTAAAGGAACTACCCACTCGCGCCGCAACAGGGGAACGAGTTACCTGCAGGTACGGACCATAGGAGAGAATTACAACTCCTGAACCTCCTGAACCGGAGTTTCCCCACAGCTCGCCAGACTGGACTAATCCACCACCGCCACCACCCGAGCCAGAGTTAACTTGACCGCTGCCAGCAACAATGTTGTCTGGTGAACCGGCGCCACCGGTTGTTGATACGGTCGCGTTCACTTGACCGCTAGTGCAAGGACCTCCTGTGCCTCCAACGCTCGAGGCTATCCACGTCCTTCCGCCACCGCCTCCAGCGGCGAAGCATCTGTTTACTCCCGTTATGTTTGTGACAAACCCCGCACCACCGCTTCCGGGATTGGAAAGGTTGTCAGTTGAACTAGCTGCCCCTCCAGCCGACATGGCGCCACCTCCGCCACCGCCCCACCAGTGAACGTTGTTGGTCGCACCGTTACCTCCTGCGTTGGCAAGACCCAAACCTGAACCAGCCGCCGCTTGATAACTGTTGTTGGAGTTTGCTCCACCACCAGATCCACCAGCTGAAGCAACCTGTGAACCTCCGGCTCCACCACCTCCTCCCTTGAGCTCCATGGAGCCGAGAAAGGATGATTGACCATTACGGCCTACTGCCATAGAAAGAGTCGCATGTCCCAACGCACCCGAACCGACAATGACAGGAGTGACCTGGGATATAGTCATTGACTGAGTCCAAAGCAATGCACCTGCTCCACCGCCTCCCGCATGGCGGGCCAGCACCTCCACCTCCAACAACCAGGGCCTTAAAGCGGTTGACATTTGAAGGCGGTGTCCAGCCACCAGTTGCAGTGAGATAAGTGCGATTAAATTTCACAAATGTTTGCAGCGCGTGAGCTGTTCCGCTCTCAATAAGCAACGAGTCGGTGTAGGAAGCTGAGCTAATGCCAGCGCTCGCCACCAGGTCAAATCCGTTCCCACTTCTGTCTGGCTCTACACCTTGATTGAATTCATTGAAGTCGTAGTGCGCCCGAAGCGTGACCCCGCTTGCAACTGCTACTCCGCTTGACTGAGTCGCCCCGTAACTATGCATGGATGCTTGAATTTGAGCGGACGTGAGAGCTCCAGTCCAAACTTTCACGTTATCGAGCTGACCGTTTAGGGGCGATGTATTTCCAGTCTGAATTCCAACCCTGAAGGGTCCGCCAGAATCCGGGGCGCTGGAGTTGGCCGTGGCATCCGTCCAAACACTGGTCCCGTCAAGGAACAAAGTCGGCCTGTTATCACTGCCTCGAATGAGGGCCACGTGGAACCATCGACCCATGGGAGCCGTTATACCC
>RFTL01000085.1 GCA_009923455.1 Actinomycetota bacterium
TTGCTGCACTATCGAGCAGCACGACCTGCCGCAGACGAAAACCTAATTCAGCGCGCAGCTCTCTATTCCGAGTTGGAGCTTGGAAGTTGGCTAGTCTACTGCCTAGAACAGGGCGATGAAGTTGCTATCAAGCAAGCCCAAGAGATGGTTGACGAGCTAAAAGAGCAGCTTGAAGCTGGAACACTTCGGGACCTGCGAGCATCAAGTTTTGCCGGAATTGCGGCTGGAACAGCCCTGATTGCGGACATCACGACACCTGTCCAGCAGGTGGTTGCCGCTGAAGAATCAGTTCAGCCGCAACAGGATGAGTCCGAAGAACTAGGAATCGAATTCTTGGTGGAGGAAACCATCGAAGTTGAGTCAAGCTCGACTGAGGCTATTGATCTGCCCCAAGACCGAAAAGACTCTAATCCTGACGAGCTTTTCTAAGCGCTTCAAGCTTCGTTTCCAAATCACGCTTGCTGGGCAAATCAGCGGGAGATAGTTCACTGCCATCCGAGGCATAGAAGAACGATGCTCGAATTCGCTCCAGCGGAATCCCTAGCCACTCTGAGAGTGCGATTCGGTAGAGAGCCAGCTGGATCTTTCGAGCGGCCAACTTTGATGCATCGGGGGAAGTTCCGGATTTCCAATCGACAATCTCAAACTCTCCTGAGCTTTCAAATACCGCATCTAGCTTGCACACCACTACTAGCCCAGCCAGTTGAAACTCAATCGGCTGCTCTATGAAACGAGCGGTTTGACCACCAAAGCGCGAGTTGGTGAACCTCTCAACCATCGCTGCTATCTGCTCAGCTGGTTCGGTGACAATCTCGTTGTTCAAGCTCTCCTCGATAAAGGAGTGGAGCTCGGTGCCAAGACTTGCAGCTTCCGAGTAGCGAGGGGGCATCGGTCTGAGCTGATCTTGCAAAAACGCTTCTGGATCCTCAAAGAATCTCACCAGCGAGGACACTGAGACACGGTGTGGCAGCCAGTTCCTATTCGGGGTTCGCATGCGGTCGCGTTCCTCAAATAGCAGGGCCAGCTCGTTGGATGTGATCTCGCCCGGCTTTTTTGCTTTCTTCACCTCATCCGCCATGACCCTGAGCGCGTCGTTTTCTGGGAACGAGGGCCACAGATGCGTCTGCTGACTGTTTTCACTTGGGTTCTCAGGGAGCGGTTCGGGTAGGTCAAGGTTCACCAACCCAGCGCTCTGAAGTTCCAGTAGGAAGGGTGATGGCTCCTTGGGTTTCTGAGCTCCTGGCTTGTAATAGGAACCACTGATAACCAACTTCTTAGCAGCCCTGGTAAAGGCAACATAGGCCAGCCTGCGCTCCTCTTGAAGCGCTTTTGCACGGTTCTCTTTTTTAAACTCAGTGAAGAGTTCATTTAGCTCTTTCTGGGTTTGAGCCTGTTCGAATTCAAATCTAGGAAGAGTCGCCGAATCAGCCCTCAAGTCAAATGGGATTTTTCCTGGAACCAACCAGCCCTTTGAATCCTTGCCCTCAATCGGAAACGCGCCTTGAGTTAGCTGAGCAACCCAAACCAGATCCCACTCCAACCCCTTGGCGGCATGAACCGACATAATCTGAACCACACCTTTTTTTGATCCAGATTTTGGTAGCTCAAATGAGTCATGCTGCAGGGCATAATCGAGCCATTGAATGAGGCCACCCAGGGTTGGACGAGCGCTCGATGCCTCGTACTCGTTGAGCTTTGAAATGAACTGCTCAATATGGCGAAGTGGATTCGCAGCTGCGGATTTTGCAAAGAGCTCAATGTCGATTTCGAGCTCTTTCACTATGAGCCAAGCCAGTTCGGTAATCGATAGCGATGGGGTGCTTCTGAGGTTGTGAAATAGGGAGGCCGCTTGACGCATCCGCACCAGACCAACCTCGCTGATTTCTGAATTCCGGCCGGCCCCCTCAAATCTCAAGGCGTCGAGCGCTTCAACCAATGTGACCTCATTGGAGTAATCCGCCTCGGCCCGAACCCTGGTCAATTTCTTGGCGAAGTCACCAAGTCTTGCCACATCTCGTAGCGAAATTCGCCACTTTGCCGAGGTCAAAAGCCGAATCAACTCAACTGAGGATCTTGAGTCAGCCACCACCCGCAATGCGGAAATCAGATCCACTACCTCTGGAATCTCAATCAGTCCGGAAAGCCCGGATACCTCGGCCGCAACCCCTTGTTCCTCGAGAGCATTCAGGAATATCGACATTTGTGATTTGGTGCGCATCAAGATCGCCCCTGAATTTGAACCCAGTTCAGTGGCGAAAAAGCTGGCGGTAGCTTTAGCCTCCTCAACAATGTCCTGGTAGAAGTATGCAGAGACCGCCTCACCCGACTTGATTGACCTCAAGCTAACCTGCTTGAGAAGTGGTGTGCTCAGCAAGCTGGAAGTGAGATTTGCCACCTGCACGATCTGCTGGGTGGATCTCCAACAGGTGCTCAGAGTCAGGGTTTGACCTAGTCCAAAATCCTCAAAGAAACCCTGAAGGTTTGCAGCGCTCGCACCTCGGAAGCCGTAGATGGCCTGGTTTGGATCACCTACCGCCATCACTGCTCGACCTCGGAAAAGCCGAGATAAGAACCTAACCTGTATGGCAGAGGTGTCCTGATACTCATCCAGCATGATGAACTTGAATCCAAGGTCGACTTCAGCTTCGCCAACCGCCTCGAGCGCCAATGCAATCTGGTCGGCATAGTCAACTAAATTGCGCTCTTGCTTCAGCTTGATAAACCGTTTTGCCAGAGCGGCCAGCAGTGAATTGGTGGCCGCCTCATCCAAGAAGGTTTGAGTGTAAGCAAATCGCTCCATCGAGCCACCCAGCGTCTTGGGTAAGCCAGAGACTAGAGCCTCAAAGTCACCCAGATAGGAGATGACTTGAGCTGCTGAAACTTGATTGTCGGTTAGCTCCTGAACCATAGCCAGAAGTTTTTCCGTCAGGTATCCTGCGGTTTTCTC
>RFTL01000086.1 GCA_009923455.1 Actinomycetota bacterium
GTGACCGTCCGAACTAGATTTATCGGGATTTTTCGCAAGCGCTCTGCAACCACGTGCATCGCGGCGATAAGTGCTGCTAGCAGGAGCCACTCAAACTTCAGGTCTGAGGTGTAAAAGACAGCAATGATCGTTATGGCGACCAGGTCGTCAAAAATCGCGAGAGCAAGCAAAAAGACTCGAGCTGACTTCGGCAGTCGAGAACCGAAGATTGCCAGAATGCCAAGAGCGAAAGCGATGTCAGTTGCTGTCGGTATCGGCCAGCCTCGAACTAAGTCAGTACCCCAGGTGATGGCAAGATAAATAGCAGCAGGAAATACGATGCCCCCGATACCCGCTACAACCGGAACCAGAGCGGTTCTTAGGGAACTTAGAGCGCCCAATCGCAACTCATGTTTGAGCTCCAAACCTGCAACTAAGAAGAAAACCGCAAGGACCAAATCGGTAACCCAGTGCGATACAGAGAGCTTGAGTCCCAAGAATGGGAGTTCGAAGTAGCTCTCCTTGAATGTAAGGAAGTCAGGTCCAATGGGGGAATTTGCCAAAAAGAGGCCGAGTACGGCAGCACCAAGTAGCAAAAAGGCAGCAGAGCGATCTGACTTCACACGCATTCCTTTGCTTAGCTCTGAAACATAAACGTAACGCAGCGCGGTTTTTGTAACGGAGTCGAAACCATCGAAGTTAGAACCCGTAACTCTGCACCTGAATCATTGTCCCATGGCGAGCGAGGCTCTGCCATTTGAAAATTTTGAGTGAGGTGGAGATATGGGAACTGGTGAACTCGCGTTTGCGGTGTTGTCAACGGCGTTGGTGCTACTGATGACTCCTGGATTGGCATTCTTTTACGGAGGTCTAGTCAAGGCGAAATCCGTAGTGAGCATGATGATGATGAGCTTCGGCTCGCTTGCTCTCGTAGGCGTGCTCTGGGTGCTTTACGGCTACAGCATGTCTGCTGTCGAGAATCCAACTGACTTCAGCGGGAATCCTTTTGCAAGCTTCGGACTCGCAGGGCTCGACAATGAGGGCCTTGTTGGAGCAGCCTACGGAGCAACCTTCGCCATCATCACAGTTGCCCTGATCTCCGGCTCAATCGCAGACCGCGCAAGGTTTGGGGCATGGTTGGTCTTTGCAGGAATTTGGGCAACAGTTTCATACTTCCCGGTAGCGGCATGGGTTTGGGGCGGTGGCTGGATTATGGAGCTTGGTACCTGGCTAAACATGCCGGACGTCATCGACTACGCCGGTGGAACCGCAGTTCACATCAACGCTGGAGCTGCCGCGCTTGCGCTGGCACTGGTACTGGGAAAACGATTTGGATTTGCCAAGGGCATCATGCAGCCACACAACGTCCCTCTGGTATTGCTTGGTGCAGCGCTTCTTTGGTTCGGCTGGTTTGGGTTCAACGTTGGCGCTGAATTCCTGAACGGCATGGCCAATGCTGGTCTTATTACCGTCAACACCCTTGGTGCTACTTCAGCCGCAATCTTGGGCTGGCTAGCAGTTGAGAAACTGAAGGAAGGAAAGGCAACCTCGATCGGTGCTGCCTCCGGAGCGGTAGCGGGATAGTGGCTATCACACCAGCCTGCGCGAGCATCACACCTGGTTTCGCTCTGCTTCTTGGGGTAATCGCTGGAGCACTCAGTGCGCTGGCGGTCGAGCTGAAATTCAAGCTTGGCTATGACGATTCTTTGGATGTAGTAGGGATTCACCTAGCTGCAGGACTTATCGGTACTTTGTACCTCGGCTTCTTCGCAACCGACACCGGTCTGTTCACTGGTGGTGACTATGGTCAGCTGGTGGTCCAGGCGATCGCAGCCTTCGGTGTGCTGATCTATGGATTCGTCGCAGCGCTGATCATTGGTTTCGCAATCGAGAAGACCATTGGCTTCAGAGTCAAGTCTGAAGATGAAATCGCAGGTGTCGACCTCGTCGTTCACGGAGAGGCTGCATACAGCTTCGGACAGGATGTTGAGCGACGCTAGCTACTCGCGGCAGAAGCGGTGGGAGAAATCCCACCGCTTTTTGCTTTTTTGACAACAGCCTTGGATTATGTGTCATAATTTTCGAGTTCTCTGTCGAGAGCAGTGCGGATGTAGCGCAGTTGGTAGCGCATCACCTTGCCAAGGTGAGGGTCGCGAGTTCGAGTCTCGTCATCCGCTCTCAGACACCTGAACGGTGGAGTGGCCGAGAGGCGAGGCAGCGGCCTGCAAAGCCGTGTACACGGGTTCGAATCCCGTCTTCACCTCTCACCACAAAAGCGGGCGATTGGCGCAGTGGTAGCGCGCTTCCCTGACACGGAAGAGGTCACTGGTTCGAACCCAGTATCGCCCACCAACTTGCTGGACTCATTCCCAAAACCTTCATGCATTGGTTGAGGCGAGTTTTTACTTGGTTAACAGAATTCACTTTTTCTACCGCTAGCTTTTTGCTATGCAACTCATGATTCAGCGCCGACTTAGAGTTGGCCTAGCTTCAATTGCAGCAACCGCACTGAGTGCTCTGACACTGAGCACCCCCGCCGTCTCTGCCGAGACGTACTCCACTCCATCCGCTCCAGCATCGATAACGGTTTCACAGGCCATTGGTGGTCTTCGTGTTAACTGGGCTGGAGTAGAGGGATCCCCGAGCGTGACCAACTACATAGTTTCCGGTGGTCCTGGAACTTGCCCTGTGATTGTTGGTGCCAACTCTCGAAGTGTGCTGATGCCGACGCTTTCGACCAAGTCCGTAACTGTTCAGGTTCAGGCTGTAAACGAATATGGAATCTCGGCTGGAACAAAGGCGACCGCGGTAACGCCGATCAGCTTTTCCACCAAGCACAAGAGCGTTCAGCTGCTGCAGCTAAGCGACTTCCATGGACAGCTAGAACCAAACAGCAGCTTTGGTGCTGCACTGCTAAGTGCGAACTTCAAGGCTGAACGCCTCAATGTTCCAGCTACATTTAC
>RFTL01000087.1 GCA_009923455.1 Actinomycetota bacterium
CCAGTGAGGTTGGTCGCTGGCGCGTCAAATTGCTCTCATCAACAATCACCTCACCCTTGCCAGGATCCGGTGCCATGGTGACCAGGATGCTGTTGTTTCGAATCACCAATGCGGAGTGAGTGCTGTTGTCTGAAAGGGTAATTTCGAATGATCCGGTTGGCGCGAGGCGGACAGTTCCAAAAGAGGCTTTTGGAATTGAGTGAGAGATGGAAATGGTGCATGAGGTTGAGTTGCCTGCCGGTCCAACCACCATCGAGCTTGAAATCAAATTGGTGTAGCCAAAGTCAGCCTGGGTTAGCGACGCACAAGAGATAGCGACCGCGCTGGCTACTCGGAACTGAACGCTGGTTTGCGAGCTTTGCGTTGCCGTTGCGGTCAGTGTGACCCTGAGACTGGTGCCATCAAGCACAATGTTTGACTCGTAGTTCAAAGACCCCAGAGCACCTAGCGCTGGCAGGGTCAGGACCGCATTGTTGCCCGCTGAATCCCTAATTGTTTGTGACTGAATCTGAAGACTTGAGGTGGATACGTAAGCAAGATCGGATGCAGTTACACCCGATTCGACAACGTAGCGATAAACCAGAGTGTCTGTGCCGGATCCGGATTGATAGGTGGCGAACTTGCCAGGGAGGATTTCAATTCTCGATACGGGCGTGCCTGCAACGGTGACTGGCTCCGAGAATTGCACATTCAGATCCAGAGTCTCTCCCCTGCCATAGGTGTCTGAGGAGCCGAAGACTCTCTCAATCGTGGGTGCGGTGAGGTCGACAGTGTGGCTTTGAGTCTTTCTTAACTCTGAGGGTAGGTTTTCATTTCCACGCAGACCGAACTCGACCAGGAACCCGCCTGTTGTAAATGTTGCGGAATTGTCGTTCCAGCTCCAGGGGAAGGTTCCAAAAGCATTGGTCTTCGTGTAGTTCCAGTTGTGAATGTTTACATCACCTGGATTGTTAGGCTCTCCGGTTTCCCACGCGTTGAATCCCGCAAATGTGAGAGCCATGTCCCTGGCTATTCCGTTAGACCAGGTGATACCGCCGCCTTGTTGTTCATTTTCAACAACACCAAGCCAGTTGTATTGGATGGCGGTGGCTGCCGATGCCTTTCCTGCTGCGAGCTGCTGGCTGGGCGTAGACGGTGTTGCGAGATAGCCCTGCATGCCGAACAAATACTCTTGGCTAGCGGCTGTTACAGCCTGTGCGTAATTGGTGTTAGCCCTCGCCTTTGACAGGAACAAGGCACCAGACACGAAATCGTAACCAGGCAAAGGGCTTAGGTGATATTCAATGTTTCTAGCAACCGGGGCGTTATTGGTGGAGCTGAATGTGATTGAGCGAATGGCGGTTTCCCATGTGGAATCCGTGATCGAGTTTGCGCCTTCAAGCAGCAAGATGCTGTTTGAAGCTGTGAGAGTGCCCGTAATCGAATTCTGATTCGAGAAAACTAGTGAGTCTCCAGGTTGCGCATTTGTAATAGCGATTCGAATTCCAGCGATTCCGCTTGCTCTTGAGTTCAATTCAAAAAGAGGACTTATCGGACTACCAGATGCAGCGAGTGTTCCGGGTCCACCTGGGTCATAGAACGGAACTGCGCTGATTGTTACGAGGGAGGATGAGGCTAATCCTGAGTTTGAAACGGGGTTGCCAGCCAGATCAATCACAACCGGGCTTATCGTAAAACTCAAATTTCCATTGTCGATTTGTGGTGCAGACAAGTGGAACACAAAGATGTTGGTGCCTGGTTGTCTAACTATTCCACTTATGGTCCAGTCTGAGCCCAATGCTCGCGAGAAGACAAGGTTGGTTGGCACTAGTCCAGAGACAGTTTCGCTTATCTCCAGTTGATAGATAACGGAGGTACCGGACTGAACTTTTGATACTACGTTGGCGGTTGGTGGCGCACTATCCAATGTAACTTGAATTGATGCCGTACTCAAAGGCCCAACAATTCCAATGAAGTTGCCGACTGAGCCAACCCGAAGAGAGACGCTAACCTCGGATAAGCGATTGCTTCCACAACCAGAAATCACCACCGAGTAGTTGGATCCAGATCCACTTGGTGTTCCCACCGAACAACTGAGGCTTGAGGGTGAAACTACAAAATCTGAAGCAGCGAGGCCAAAAACATCCTGATCGAAACTCAAATTGACTGCCAGGGATTGCGAATAGGCCGTGATGTTTGAAGATAGGGTCGCGACTGGGCTTGAGCCTCTGATTTGGTAAGTGATTTGCGCAGAGCCAGTAGAAGTGTTACCTGCAGCATCAGACACCAATGCTTGAGATATCTGAACCACTAGATCGGTATCGGAGACCAAGCTTGTCCCATTCAGCAACGTTGTGAACGTGCTTCCTGAAACCGCGGCGGACTGCGTTGTCCATGTTAGGGAACTGCCTGTTATTGCAAAAGCGCTCCAGTTAAGAGATGAGGTCACTGTTTCGCTATAGGTAACAGATAAACGAAGCTGCCCCGGAGTCGAAGTTGGAACCAAGCTAGAGCTCGAAATAGTAGGTCTAACACGGTCTAATCCCACAGTGGGTGAGGTCATGTTCCCATTGCCAGAGAAGTTTCCGGTGGAGTCTTTGACGCCAGTTGCATTGACCCTAATTTGCAGGTTCCCATCCGGCACTTGGGTGGGGTCTGAGGGAGCGATGTCAATAATGAATGACCGGCTGGAACCTGCTACGGGAGTTAAGGTTTCCGTCCAGGTGCTGACTCCACCGATTCCCAACAAATCAATGTCGGCCACAGTGAAATCTGTCACCGCTGAGCTGAAGGTTACTTGAAAACGGAAGTTGGTTTGGCTAGTTGGATTTGAATACCCGGTCGCGACTTCTATTGATGACACGACTGGGGCCGCAATCTGCTCAACGGAAACATATCCAACTTCGGCCACGCCACCCGGTGATGTCTGAAGATTTATCAATCCGCCGCCACCGGAATATG
>RFTL01000088.1 GCA_009923455.1 Actinomycetota bacterium
TTGTCGAATTTAGGGCTCCAGGCGCAGGTGAAATGCAAACTACCCAGCTCACCGTGGATTCCGATAGAACCATTCTGATTGAAGATGATCTGCCCAACATAAATACGTCTATATTGACTGGATCAGCGGTCGCTACAGTTCAACCCACAACGAATTCGTTCCAGGCTGCTTTCAACCCTGCCGGCTTCACTTTCAACCCACTCTTGTCTGGTCTTACTATCGGAAAGTCCACCTCGACTGCAGGCTTGACGATTAATCAGGCCACCACTATCAATGGCCCAGTGAATGTTTTAGGCGGGGCTGTAACCATTTCGGCAAACATAACTAGCACGACAACCAGCGCATTCATAAGAATTAAGGCAAACACAATAGGCATGAGCGCTGTGCTTTCGGCTACCAGGTCAGGCCGAATTATCATCGCGAACCAAACTCCGAGCCGGCCAATCCATTTCAGGGGAACCCAGGCCGGAGTACTAATTTTGCCTTCAAACCTGAACACATTCGTTTCCGCGACAACGCTTCAAGTCGGAGATTCAACTTCAGGAGATATAACTGTCAACTCAGGTGGGTTGACTCTAACCAGCGCTGCAATCACAAATTTGCTACTTGTTACCCCAGGTTCAGTCGTTTCGGCAGCGGGAGCCACTATCACGGCCCCTAACCTGGCAATTGACGCAGGTGGTGGAGTAAACCTTCCAGGTTCCAACTCAGTATCAGGCGCTGTTGCGATTTCAGCATCTTCAATGGTTACCTACTCGTCTGCTGTTTCTTACTCCGCTGCCACAGTGGACAATGTGCTACCTGTATTTGGTATCGGAAGAGCGATTTCTCAGACCAACAGCCCGAGCGTTCAGGATGCCAACGAGTTCCTGGCTGTCACATTCAACCCGCCACCCCAGGTTGCAATTACAGATGCTTACAACAAGGTGCTTGACGGTAACAACAGAACCGCATACACCTACACAGTCTCTGCCGCAGTTGCATCTGGATCCGGAGTGGTTCAGGGACTAACTTCATCTTCACGAGTCGGCGGACTCGTCACCTTCAATGCGCTCCGTGTGAATTCCGGAGTCGGAATATACGCATTCACCTTTAGCGCTGAGGTTTCTCCAACCTCAACCCTGACAACGCGCTCAATCGATTACAACGTCATGGCTGGAGAGCCAGGCCAGCTGGTCGTTACAGCAAACACCACATCTGCCGTGGTTGGACAAACCGGTCTACACTTCTCAGTTCTTGTTCGAGACGCATTCGGAAATGCGATCACCGCGGGTGAACACAAAAACATCACGGTCTCTGCCAGCGTCTCCGGTGCCACCATTCTTTCCGGCACTCAGACCAGGTCCAGTGATGCTGGCGTTGCCACCTTCAACTCACTGGTGCTTGCTGGTTCAACCAGCAACACCATCACGGTCTCCTTCTTCGTTACCTACAACAGACTCTCAGATGGTCAGTCCACAACCGTCACCTCATCTGGCACGTTGGTGACTCTGCGGCCTGGTGCTCCAACACAGCTGGTTATTGACTCCGCGTCTCAAACTCAGGCGAACCGCAGCACCTTGAGTCAACTTGTTGTTCGAATGCTGGATGTCTACGGAAACCAAGCGCTCAACCAAACCGGAACGATCAGCGCAGTGATTGGATCTGGTTCTGGCGCGGCTTTGATAGGTGCTTCGGCATCACCGATAGCAACCGGCTCTAATACCGCAGCGGTTGCGACCTTCTCAAACATTGCGCTTCAAGGAACTGTCGGGACCTTCAGACTCGATTTCAACTCTTCGATTGCCGGAGTGACATCGGTATCGCACACGGTCACATTGACCCCTGGCGCTGCAACCAGGATTGCGCTTGACACACTAGCGGCGGGAGCACGAGCTGGAATTGTCTTCACCCAGCAGCCAAGACTCAGTCTCCGGGATGCCGATGACAATGTCGTTTCTGTTAGCGCTTCAATCTCTGCAACCTCAGCGACTCCGCTCTCCGGAACTACTCAAATAGCAATATCAGATGGCTTTGCAACCTATAGCGACCTGGTGCTCTCCGCCAATGCGAGCGCTAAGACTCTGAGTTACCGTGTAACGGCGCCAGCCGGGTACACATCTTTCTCTATCAGCCAGACAATTTTGCTTACCGCTGGTTTACCGACACAGTTGGTTTGGAACTCGGCATTCTCAAACCAAATTGCCGGAACTGATCAGGCTGCTGCGAGAACTGTTTTGCTGAGGGACGCCTGGAACAACCTCACCTCGCAGTCCTCTTCGATCTCAATAACTCTTCAGCGAGTTTCATCCACAGACTCCGAACAGGTAATTGCAACCACAGGTGTAATCACCATCTCGCCTTCTGCAACCTCTGTATCGGCAACCTTCCCGCAGGTTCGCGTCAGCACAGTCGGAACATTCAAGTTCAAAGCGTCAGCGACTGGACTAACAGCTGCTCTGAGCAACGATTTCACGATCACGAATGCCTCACCTTCTAAGCTGGCAATCCTCCAAGACATGCCATCTTCCGTTGGCTCAGGCTTGACCTTTAGTCCGCCTGTTCGAGTGCAAGTTCTTGACCAATTCGACAACCCGGTAGTTGATAGAGCGCTCTCGCTATCGGCGTCGGTTATCTCGGGCTCTGCAATTTCAGTTGCTGGCGCCAACGCCGACCTTGTCTCGGGCAGCTCCATAGTTGAGTTCCCTGATTTGGCAATTGAGGCTGTTGCCGCAAACTTGCAACTGAGATTCGGTGTGGTTGGCGCCCACTCAGCGGCATCCAGATCCAGCTCGGTATTCGCGATTACCTATGGCGCCCCAGCAAGGCTCAGCGTCAGTTCCACTGCAATCTCTGTTGCTAACCGCACGACCTTGCCTCAGTTGCTGGTATCAGTTTTGGACTCGGCGGGCAACCTGGTTTCAAACTCAA
>RFTL01000089.1 GCA_009923455.1 Actinomycetota bacterium
GATTGCCATCTCGAGAGCATGCATACCGGCCATGGAGCCACCGATCACTGCATACCAACGCTTGATTCCAAGCGATGCCCCAAGAATCTCAAATGCCTTGGCTTGATCCCGAACTGTGAGTTGCGGGAAAGTTGGCCCGTACTCTTTTCCGCTGCGGTCTAGCGATGAAGGTCCGGTTGAACCCTGGCACCCGCCCAACACATTTGGTGAAATCACAAAATACTTGTCGGTGTCGATTGGCAGTCCGGGACCAATAATCCCGTTCCACCATCCAGCTGTTGGGTGACCTTCTGAGGCATTACCGACTGTGTGGCTGTCGCCGGTGAGCGCGTGCAGGACTAGAACCGCATTGTCCATTGCAGCGTTTAGCTCACCCCAGCACTCATAGGCGAGTCTTGCTCCAAAGAGCTTTTCTCCAGATTCGGTATCAAGATCAAATGCCTCGGAGAATCTTCGGTTTCCAATTGGATCGCCGGCCAACCAAGCACCGGTGGCGGGTGGTCTTCCAACTAGCTGACGACGTTGCTCCTCGGAAATAAATTCCGAGGGGGCCGAGTCTTCAGAGATTTGAAAATCCATTTAGCGCGCCGCTTAGAGACCTTTCTGGGTGTAACCGATAGGGCTCAGATCGGACCTTTTGCCAACCTGAAATTACAACTATTCAGGATTACACCCAATCGGGCAACATGGCATGAAACAGCGTGAAACTTTTTAGCCCAGGTGATCGAAAGCCAAAGAAGCCAGAATTGCCGAGCACAACGGCAGCACCGAGTCATCAAACATTGCCTTGGCGCTGTGATTGGTCGGAGCCTTGGTGTGATCGATATCTGGCGGGCAAGCGCCAACAAACACAAATGCGCCAGGAACCTCGGCAACGATTGATGCGAAGTCTTCGCCTCCGGCGATCGGATTCGGCATGTCCTGATATCCAGGCCCTACTAGCTCGGTGGCAATCTTCCTAACTCGCTCTACCGCCTGGGCATCGTTTACCAAAACCTTGGTTGCTCTTCCGAAGCTAACTTCTGCGCTTAGGCCAAATCCTTCAGCTATCGAATGAATCAACTTCGGTGCCAACTCATGTAGCAACTTGGTGTTCTTCTCGGAGAAGGTTCTAACCGTTGCACCAAAGCTTGCACTGTCAGCAATCACGTTCGTGGTTGCGACATCACCGGCTCTGATCCAACCGACATTCAAAATCACCGGATCAAACTGATCGAAGCGCTTATTCAGCATGTTCTGAAGCGCGGTCATGGCCTCGACCATTGGGGTGATCGGGTCTTTTGAAAGCCACGGCATCGATCCGTGTCCGCCGGAGCCGTGGAAGGTGACGTGCATATCTCCTGCACTTGCCATCATTGGACCAGGCTTTGTGGTTACTGCTCCGATGGGCAGAGATGTGAAGACGTGCAAACCATAGGCGGCAATTGGGCGATCACCAGAGAGCTCCAAGAAGCCCTCCTCGATCATCACATCCGCGCCGTGGTGACCCTCTTCACCCGGCTGAAACCAGATCAAAACGTTGCCGCTTAGCTTGTCCTTGTGGGTGGCAAGCAGGTGCGCTGCACCGATACCAGCGGTCATGTGAAGGTCGTGGCCACAGGCGTGCATGAAGCCATTCGTCGAGGCAAAATCCAAACCCGTTTCTTCCCTGACGCTTAGCGCGTCCATGTCTGCTCTAAGCAGAACCGTCGGGCCGGGTTTAGCCCCTCGAATTACCAGGCCAATCGAGTTGAGATTTTTGCCGAGACTGATTTCACCCAGGCCGTCGATTGACTGCAAAATGCGTGCCTGAGTCTTTGGTAGCTCCAGTCCAAACTCCGGAATTTGATGAAGTTCGTGACGAATCTGAGTGAGAATCTCGGCGTGGTGCTCGGCTTCGGCTAGCAGTTCTTTTGCAGTTGGCATCGTTGCTCCTTTGGCTGACAATCCTGCCACTTTTTAGACTGTGGTTTGTGTTTGAGCAAATGCATCCGCGCTGGCAAGAGTTGCTTGCCGATCAGATCGGCTTGCTCAGAGAAATTGAACGTGCCTACGACCTTGATGAATCTGCCATTCCCACCAAGGCAAATCTGCTCAGGGCCTTTGTTTTTCCTCCTGAGCACTATCGAGTTTTGATTCTCGGGCAAGACCCATATCCAAATCCCGAGCATGCGATTGGTTTAGCGTTTGCGGTTCCTGTGGGCACCCATCCACTTCCTCCCACGCTTGGAAACATCTTCAAAGAGCTGCGCTCAGACCTTGGTAATTCGATTGTGAAAACCGGGGATGTTTCGGTTTGGGCAGAGCGCGGAGTGATGCTCCTCAACCGGCATCTATCTACGAGCGCTCATAACTCCGCCGCTCACCTCGGTTTCGGTTGGGGGGAATTTACCGATGCTGCAGTGCGGGCACTGGCTAATGTGCGAGGGCAACGGCTAGTCGGGATTCTGTGGGGACAGAAGGCTCAGGAATTAGCTCCAGTGCTTGCCGACGCCAGAGTAATTTCTTCACCCCATCCATCCCCGCTTTCTAGTTACCGGGGTTTTTTCGGATCAAAACCTTTTTCTGGCTGTAACAAACTGCTTCTAGAGTTGGGCGAAGAAGTCATCGATTGGAGTTGCTAGGTGGTTGATTCCGAAACTAGGTGGCGCTTAGTCAGAAGACTCAAGCAAAAACCTGAATCAACTGCGGTTGCTGAGGTGATTCGCGATGCTCGGTTCGAGGACCTTCCTGCAATCAAAGACATTTACAACTACTTCATTCGCAATACCGCAATCACTTTCGATGACAAGCCACTGGAGTTGCGCTATTGGGTTGAGCTTCATGAGCTGATCCAAAAGCTGGTGCGCGCCACGCTCAAGGGCATGAAGGACATCATGGCCAACCCCAAAGA
>RFTL01000090.1 GCA_009923455.1 Actinomycetota bacterium
CCAGTGAGGTTGGTCGCTGGCGCGTCAAATTGCTCTCATCAACAATCACCTCACCCTTGCCAGGATCCGGTGCCATGGTGACCAGGATGCTGTTGTTTCCAACAATCACACTGGAGTAGGTCGTTGCATCTGCAAGTGTGACTTCAAAAGAGGCTGTGGGCGCTAGACGGACAGAGCCGAAAGACGCCTTTGGAATGGTGTGAGAAATTGAGATGGTGCAGGAGGTTGAGTTTCCTGCCGGTGTCACAACGAGTGAACTTGAAGAAAGATTTGTGTAGCTGAAATCTGTCGATGACAGCGAGCTACACACCATCGCGACTGCACTTGTGAGTCTGAACTGCACATTCGCTTGTGCGCTTTGAGTTCCAACCCCAGTCAGAGTGATCTTGAGAATGTCACCCTGCAAGACCACGTTGGACTCGTAGTTCAGTGAGCCAAGAGCGCCAGGGCTTGGCAATGTCAAAACTGCGTTATTGCCGGCAAAGTCTCGAATGGTATGTGACTGCAATTGCAAACTCGAGGTTGAGACATATGCCAGATCGGAACTGGTAACCCCGGCTTCCAGCACATATCGGTAGACAAGAGTGTTGGTTCCCGAACCTGAGACATACTGAGCGAACTTGCCAGGGAGAATTTCCAGTCTTGAAACCGGAGACCCTCCGACAGTCACTGCTTCAGAGAACTGAACACTTAGGTCGATGTTCTCTCCTCGACCATAGTTATCGCTGACTCCGAAAACCTTCACTACAGATGGTGCAACAAGATCAACAGTGTGACTCTGGGTCTTCCTCAGGAGGCTTGGTAGGTCCTCGGAACCGCGGAGCCCAAACTCCACCAGGTATCCCGCCATGCCTGATGAAGGCGTTGAGTCATTCCAGGTCCAAGTGAAGGTCCCGAATGCGTTGGTGTGGGTTTGGTTCCAGTTTTGAATGTGAGTTTCAAGATTGGAGTTTGGTTCCCCGGATTGCCAGGCGTTGAATCCAGCCAGCGAGAGTGCCATATCTCTGGGTATCGAGTTTGACCAGGTATATCCACCAGTCTGTTGAGAGTCTTCGATAATTCCCAACCAGTTACTCGAGTGACCAGCCAGCGCGGATGCCCTAGCTGCAGCCAGTTGCTGGCTTGGAGTCGTAGGTGTTGCCAGGTAACCCTGAAGGCCATAGAGAGACTCTTGTGCCGCGAGAGTTTGGGCCTGGGTGAAGTTTGTGTTCGCTCTTGCTTTCGCTAGGAACATAGCGCCAGATTCGAAGTCATACCCGGCAATCGGCCTCAGATGGTATTCGAAGTTTCTTGCTACTGGAGCGTTATTGGAAGTGCTGAAGGTAATAGACCTGACAGCCGTCTCCCAAACGGTGTCAGCCAGGTTGGTTGCTCCTTCAAGCAGCAAGACTGACTTGGAAGCGGTGAAAGTTCCGGTGACGCCGTTTTGGTTAGAGAAAACCAGCTCATCGCCAGGTTGAGGATTGGTTATCGAGATCTGAATCCCTGAAATACCAGATCCCCAAGAATTCAGGGCAAAGTCAGCACTGCCCGATGCAGCCAAAGAGCTGCTTGGGCCAACATCAAAACCAGGAAGCTTAGAAATAGTGACAAGTGATGAGTCGGTTGCGGAAGGAGTGCCGCTGGAGAGATTGTTCGGAGGGAATGCAAAGTCTCTAATTGACGAGGTTGCCAGAGTGAAATCAACGGTTCCGTTCACAGCATTTGGGTTGGAGGCCACGAAGCGGTACTTGGTGGTGCCAAGAACAAGCTGAGGTGCGGAAAGAACCCAGCCGGTGCCTCCGCTAGTTCCGGTCATCGTAATGTCGTTGATGGCAAAGTCATCGACGAACTCATCAAACTCAACTTCGTAGGTGATTTCGTTTTGAGTTGCACTGACTATCGAATAAATCGCCAAAATTCCCGGCGGACCAGCTTTCATGTCGTAGCTGATTCGGGCCGAGACAGTGACATCGATATCCGGATCGACTGTTCCCGAAGAAATAACTCGGACAGGGAAGTTCTCCGTGACAAGAGTTTGAACGCCATCCATAGCTGCGTTGTTTGGGACGATTAGCCACCTAAGGCTCTGTTGGTCGACCCAAAAATCTCCGAATTGGCCAGTAATTCGCTTGTCATAGGTAACTCCCGAGTGGGTGTAAGCACCTGGCGATCCCGAGACAATGTCGAGGGTTAGGGCGTCACCATCAACATCGGTGGCGGTAATGCTGCCGGCCCTGACGGCAAAGGAGTCACTTGCCGCTGTGTTCACGAAGAAGCTTGTGGTGCTCTCGGCAGTGGCATTGTCATCAACTGGGGTGATGTTGATGGTTATCGAAGCGTTTGCGGTCTCATTCAGTTCGTTTACGCCAGTGATGGTTGCAGTGCGAGATGCAACTGGGGCGTCAGAGGTGTTTCGGTAAGCAATCTTGCGGGCAACATAGGCTGCAACTGCCTGAGGCACGGAGCTGGACAATACCTGCACGTTGTCGATGTACAAAGACGCGCCGGCTGCGCGACCACAAGAAAAGTCCTGAGTACCGGAGACAAACACGAATCGATATGTTCCTGCTGCTGGAATCGTCACATTTGACTGAGCCCAGTTCGTGGAAGAGCCTGTTTGGTAGATGATTTGAGTCCAGCGCTGAGAATCTTGAAGTCCGGGGTCGGTTCTCAGCAGAGCGGCATACACGTGGTAGTTGTCTGCACCACCAACTGCTCGCCACCAGAAGCTCAGAGTTTGTCCTTGCGCTCCGGGAAATTGCTCCGAGAAAGCGGCCGGGCCATGCACGATGTTTCCACCCTGTGCGGT
>RFTL01000010.1 GCA_009923455.1 Actinomycetota bacterium
GTGGTGGTGGCGGAGGTGATGACGATGAGACCGGTGCCGATGGCGGTGGTGGTGGCGGAGGTTCCTCTTACGCTCACCCCGATCATGTCGACAATCCAAGTTTCGAGTCTGGCGTGAACTGGGGTCACGGGCGAGTCCTGCTTTACTACCAGTTAGTTCCAACCGCTACCACCTTCTCAGGTGGTCAGGTGAATCAAAATGAGATGTCATTCGATTTGATAATGAATCAGTACATCCAGGATCTGACCCCTGATGACTTTGTTTTCAGTTCAGGAACCTGCGAGATTTACGAGATTGCAGTCAATCTAAGCGTTGCGAACATCCGCGCCAGAAATTGCAGTCACGGTGAGATTGGCCTGACACTCAAGCCACGGTCAGTGGGGGAGTTGGAGCGCGGTCCATTAACCTCTCAAACCGCCTGGGCTAGCAATGATCGACAGGGTCCGACCCTCACCATGACCGCTCCAGCTGGGGTTCACTCGACCTCGGAGATCGTGATTCCGTTTAGTTTTTCCGAGCTGACCCCATCTACTGAATCATTTTCGCTACCAGGCTGCGACGCTCAAATTAGGGAGTCAAGCTTGGTGCTCACAAACTGTGCCAGTGGGAGTCACCAGGTGAGCGTGCGATCATTCATCGCGGATGATTTTTGGGGCAACTCAGGTCCGATTTCGCAGACTGTTCAATTCAGTGTTGATCACACAGCGCCTGCTCTGAGCTTCAGCGCAACAGTTAGCGGAACCACAAGTTTCAGCTATGAACTGGCATTGCATTTCAGTGAAACAGTCGTAATCGCTCCAGACGCAATCAGCTTTAGTTCAAGCATGACCTGCTCACCGCTAGCCACAAATCTCTCGCAGGAGTGCGGTTATGGTGAGGTCAGCTGGCGAATCAACACGGCATCGATTTCCGATTTAGTTGGCTACCCGGTTGGTTCGGAGATTATCGAAGTGTCGCTTTCAAACCCAGAGCCTGTGATCTCGCAAGCCCCATCCGTTTCAGAACCTATTGTCCAGGTTGTGAATCCGGAGCCAGCGGTTACACCGCAACCCACTGAGCCTGGCCCAAGTCCTGATCCTGGCCCAGCGATAGTTGTACCACCCACTCCAACCCAAGAGATTCAGACATCGTCTGATTCGGTGACCGTCCCCTCGGAGTCAGAGCCGGTAACGCAATCACCGACCGAGCCAGCTATCGAGTTGGAGATTGAACCTGTGATTCAAGAGCCCTGGCTGCCGAGCTGGTCTGAAGAGGTTGAGGTTGCAACTCTAGGGGCAACAACCATGCGCCCGCGGATTCAGGTGCGAGAGCAATCTAAAGAACCTGCGGCATCTGAGATTTCTGCAAGCAAGTCCGATATCACGCCTGAGGTCGAAAGTCAGCCCAGGGAAGAGGTTCAGACGGTCGCAGGTCCCAAGCTGGAGATTGAGTCAAAAGACTCTTGGCCATGGTTGGAGATTTCGGTCGCGGTGCTACTAATTGGTTTGATTGGCTTTGGTGCCTATCGAACTATCGGAAGATGATGGTCCTTTGACCATCTAGCAGGACGCGGTGTTCAGCGAACCATTTGACCGCTTGGGTCAGGGTCTTGGACTCCGCGTCTTGCCCTATCTGAACCAGCTGCTGCTTGGAGTCAGAGTGCTCCACGCGAGTTACGTTTTGCTCGATGATCGGACCTTCATCTAGGTCTTCGGTTACGAAGTGAGCGGTCGCGCCAATTAGCTTCACGCCGCGAGCGTGAGCCTGAGCGTAGGGGTTGGCGCCCTTGAAGCCTGGCAGGAAGGAGTGGTGGATGTTGATGATCTTTCCTTCAAACTCCTTGCAAAATTCCGGAGAGAGAATCTGCATGTAGCGAGCCAGCACAATCAGCTCAATGTTGTTCTCGCGAATGAAATCACGAAGGCGTTCTTCAAACAGTGCCTTGTCGACATTTGATTCGATCTTGTTGTGCTCAAACGGGATCGAATAAAAGCCTGCAATTGATGAGAGCTCGTCGTGGTTACCGAAAACCATTGGAATCTCGATCGGCAGCATGCCCGCATGCTGGCGATAAAGCAAATCATTGAGGCAGTGGCCGGCCTTGCTTACCAACACAATTGTCTTCATTCGCCGGCCGACATAGTCGAGGTTGTAAGACATCTCAAACTTCTGTGCGATCGACTCAAACTGCTTCTCGAAATCTGACTTTGCGATGTCAGCTTCAATCTGAAGGCGCATGAAAAAACGTCCGGTGTCGGAGGAGGTGTACTGCTTAGATTCGGTGATGTTTCCACCAACGCCAACCACCGCTCCAGAGATGGCGTGAACGATGCCCGGCTGATCGGGGCAAATGAAGGTTAGAACCCAGTGTTCCTTGGTGGACATGGGCACCATCCTATTGAGTAATCAGGCGGGAAACCCGCTTGGCCACTGGTAAACTCCACCCATGTCCACACAGCCAGCCAGCTTCAACGCCCCTTTAGCCGAGGTTGATCCAGAAATTGCTGCCGTTTTGGAGCAGGAGCTGGATAGACAGCGTCACACCCTAGAGATGATCGCATCGGAGAACTTTGTCTCCCGCGCCATCTTGGAGACCCAGGGTTCTGTACTAACCAATAAGTACGCAGAGGGATATCCAGGCAAGCGTTACTACGGTGGTTGTGAGGTAGTGGACATCGCTGAGGAACTCGCGAGAGAGCGTGCCAAGAAGCTTTTCGGTGCTGAGCACGTCAATGTCCAACCACACTCCGGTGCCACCGCAAACGCAGCGGTCATGATGGCACTTGCGAATCCAGGAGATCGCATTCTCGGTCTTTCACTCGCCCACGGTGGTCACCTTACCCACGGAATGAAGCTCAACTTCTCGGGGAAGATGTATGAGGCGCACGCCTATGAGCTGCACCCTGACACTCACCTGATCGATATGGACATCGTCCGAGCCCGTGCACTTGAGACCAAGCCAGCGGTATTGATCGCAGGTTGGTCGGCTTACTCCAGACACCTAGATTTCGCAGCCTTCCGCTCGATTGCCGATGAGGTAGGCGCCAAGTTGTGGGTTGACATGGCCCACTTTGCTGGCTTGGTAGCTGCAGGCCTACACCCATCTCCGGTTCCATACGCCGATGTAGTTTCCTCCACCGTTCACAAGACACTGGCCGGTCCTCGCTCGGGAGTGATTCTGTCTAAGGCCGAATACGCCAAGAAGATTGACTCGGCAGTATTCCCAGGTCAGCAGGGCGGACCTCTCATGCACGTGGTTGCCGCCAAGGCAGTTGCGTTCAAGGCAGCTATGCAGCCTGACTTTGTTGAGCGTCAGCAGCGCACCATCGAAGGTGCTCGCATCATCGCTGACCGCCTGATGCAGAAGGACATCACCGATGCAGGCATTTCGGTGCTCACTGGTGGCACCGATGTGCACCTGGTTTTGGTTGATCTGCGCAATGCCGCAATCGATGGTCAGACCGCGCAGGACATTCTCCACGAGGCCGGTGTAACCGTGAACAAGAACTCCGTTCCAAATGATCCAAGACCTCCGATGGTCACCTCGGGTATTCGAATTGGAGCTCCAGCGCTTGCCACCCGTGGCTTTGGCGCGAAGGAGTTTACTGAGGTCGCAGACATCATCGCCGAGGCACTGAAGCCAGGTGCAGATGCAGCGCCACTGAGAGCCCGTGTCCGCAAGCTGACTGAAGCGTTCCCGCTTTACTAATTCAATGACCGCAATCAAGCTCGATGGCCTGGCGATTGCTCGCCAGATCAAAGCCGAACTTGCATTGGAGGTTAGCGACCTAAAGCGCAAAGGGATTAGCGCTGGTCTTGGTACTCTCTTGGTTGGCGATGATCCAGGCTCAAAAACATATGTTGCCGGTAAGCACCGAGACTGCGCAGAAGTCGGAGTTGAATCAATTCGCATTGACCTACCCTCAAGCGCAACCAGGGCAGATGTCATTCGTGCAATCGATGAGCTAAACAGTGCAAAAGAGGTAACCGGATACATCGTTCAGCTACCGCTACCCGGTGGAATGGATGCAAACGAAATGCTGGAGCGAATCGATCCGGCCAAGGATGCCGATGGACTGCACCCGATAAACCTCGGCAAGTTAGTCATGAATGTTTCCGGGGAGATAACCTCACCACTGCCCTGCACACCGAACGGCATTTTGGAGCTTTTGCGTCGTTATGAGATTCCAACCGCGGGCAAAGAAATGGTGGTGTTAGGAAGAGGACTTACTGTCGGAAGACCCCTTGGACTGCTCGCCTCGCGCAAGGGAGTGGATGCAACCGTAACCACTCTGCACAGCGCCAGCTCGGACGTTTCCAAGCACCTTAGTAGAGCTGACATCATCGTTGCAGCGCTTGGCTCTGCTCATTTCGTAAAGCCCCAGTGGGTTAAACCTGGAGCTGCAGTGCTCGATGTCGGAATCAGCAGAACCGCAACTGGTCTGAGTGGCGATGTTGACCCCGCGGTTGCTGAGGTGGCGGGTTATCTCTCACCTAACCCTGGGGGAGTTGGCCCAATGACCCGCGCGATGCTGGTTAGAAACGTAGTTCGAGCCGCTCAAAACTGAGATCTAATCGCCCAGAGATCTGGGAAAACTGGATTGAACAGTGTGCTCGCCAAATACCCAGCGCCTGAGGATCCGCCGGTTCCCATTTTACGACCAATGGTTCGCTCGACCATCTTCACGTGACGATATCTCCACTCCTGCAGACCCTCATCAAGATCTACCAAAGCCTCACCAACCATCGAGGCTTCTGGGTCGTTTCGGTGCAGTTCGACCAAAGCTTTCTGAACCTCTTCGCTTGGTACCCAAGCCTTGGTTACGTCGCGCTCGATCGCTGCCTTTGGCATCTGAGCGCGGGAGTTGAAGTAATGCAGGGCGGAGTCCCAAAGCGATGCTCTGGACATTGCAGCTTCAACCCGTGCCCTGGCTATTGAGCCAGGAACCAGGTGATCGGCCATCCCCATACCCGATGACTTGTCGGCCGCTTCTCCGGCCTGGTCTCTTCTCCCCAGTACCGCTTCCAGCTCTCTGAACTGAGCAGACTGAAAACCTGAGGCGGAGCTCAGCCTTGATCTGAAGGAGTTGAACTGCAGCGGAGTCATGGTTTCCAAAATGTCTAATTGCGAGACACAGGTTTTCATGATGGTTCGCATGCGGCCGAGGATGGCAAGCGAGCGATGGGTGTCGCCGCGCTCTAACGAGCGCTGAGCTGCTTGAGCCTCATGGAGCAGTTGCTTGAACCAAAGCTCATAAACCTGATGAATCGTGATGAAAAGAAGTTCATCGTGCTCCGGGCCGTCGCTTAGTGGCTGCTGAAGTTCGAGTAGTTCATTCACCTTGAGATAAGAGGTGTAGCTGACGTGTTTATCGTGGCTCATTTGCTGCCCCAGTTGTCTATGGCCTTGGCGGTTAGTTTTCGACCAAGCTCAATTTGATGCTTGGCTTTGTGAAACTCCAACATTCCGATCGAGTCGATTGGAATCTCAATTAGTAAGTCAGGCGGATAACCAGCAGTGCGATAGCGGGTAATGATGCTCTGCATGGTCTCAATCGATCGCTCCATGATTTCAAAGGTGCTAATGCCCTTCGGAATCTTCGCAAGCTGCTGAGTATCGGTATTCAACTTGGCGGCGCGCTTGTCGCTAGAGATGATTGATGGGTTTCCCATCGGGTGGTCTTTGCCGGGACCAGAGAGTGAAACAGCAATCACCAAATCAGCCTTGGTAGATGCCAGAGGAGCAATTGGCAATGGGTTTAGAAGACCACCATCAACCATTAGCCGACCACCAACCGTGACAGAAGATATCAAGCTCGGTATCGCAATTGATGCTCTTATCGCCGAATCGAGAGGACCTTGCTGAAACCAGACCTCTTTGGCTTGCATGACGTCGGTAGCGACCGCGGTGAATGGAATTTCAAGCTCCTCGATACGAACCTTTCCTAGAATTGCCCGTACCTTGTTCATCACCTTCTCGGCCTTGATGGCTCCAGGTGCAGAGATCGATGGATCGAGCAGCCTGATCACATCGGTTTGCTTCAGCGATGCCACCCAGCTAGCAAACTCTTCAAGCTTTCCGGCACTGTAGAGACCTCCAACCATCGCGCCCATCGAGGTGCCTGAGATGGCGACGATTTCAAAACCGCGCGCCTCTAGCTCTTGAATAGCGCCGATGTGGGCATAGCCCCTTGCGCCACCAGAACCCAGTGCAAGTGCAACTGTTGCCATCAGGTAACCCGGTTTCCATCCATTGAAACTGTTTTGTAGGCTTCCGAGCTCACCAAGTCCCGCAATCTAACAAACCCTTCGTAGACCTCTTCGTATGAGGTGGCAAGGGGTGAGATAGCAAGCCGGATTGACCCTGGTTCACGATAATCCGGGATCACATTTGCGAGCTTCCTCAGCGCAAAGGCAATCAACTTGGCGTCGCGATGTTTGATGATGATGTGTCCGCCGCGCTTTCTCGAATCCCGCGGGGTTCCAAGCTCAAAACCAAGGGGACTGAGCCACTTGTCATGCAGTGCGATCATCAGATCGGTGCCGATGGCAGCCTTTTGGGAGATCTTGTCGATCCCCGCCCGAGCAATCATCTCGAATGCAACCTCGACACCTCTAATCCCGATGATTGACGGCGAAGCAATTTGGAATCGTCTGATGGTGTCCGCGGGCTCAAAGAATGGCCCCATTTCAAACTGCTTTTCCTGTGCAAACCAACCTTGAATTGGAACCCGCAACTGAGTCTGAATGTCTTTGCTTACAAACAGCCAGGCCGGTGATCCGGGGCCGGAGTTTCCATATTTATAGGTGCAGCCAACCGCTAGCTGAACATCATTTGCCTCGAAGTTCAGTTCAATCGAACCAATCGCGTGTGAGCAATCCCAAACCACCAGCGCACCATACTTCTTGGCAAGAGCATTGATTTCCTTCATCGGTTGCCTTGCGCCGGAGCGATAGTTAATCGCCTGCAGCGTGATAAGGGCGACATCTTCTGAGAGATGCTTCTCCAGCTCCTGAGGAGAGACGAGCTCGTCTTCAGATTCAATTTTCACCGCCCCTGGACCCCCGGCTCCATCGGTGTCCAAGGTGATCAAATTGAGGGAGTGGGTCTTGGCAATGCCTTCGAGTATGTAGCGGTCGGTTGGGAAGTTTGCCGAATCGATGATGATGGTTTTGCGGTCAGGGCGAGCGGTGATGGCGGCTAGGCAGAGTTGATAGAAGTTCACGCTTGTGGTGTCGCAAACCAGGGTTTGTCCTGGACCTGCGCCAAGTGCACTCCTAGCGAGCAGGTCACCAGCCGGCTGAGCCTGATCGATCCAGTGGCTCCAACCGTCAACCAATTCGGTTCCCCACTCTGCGGTGAGGAAGTCATTTACCCTTTCGACAGTTCGCTTGGGAAGTCTTCCAAGGGAGTTGCCGTCTAGGTAGCAGAGGTTTGGATCGGAGATGAAAAACTCGGACTTAAAGGCAGCGAGTGGGTCGTTGGCGTCAAGCGACTGCGCATAGCTTCGTTGCGTTGCCGCCTCCGGATCAATTCGGAAGCTCATACCCCAACTCTAGCCCTAGAGCAGAAGTTGGTGCTTTGCCAATTCGGCATAGAGCGGAGTTGATTTGACTAGCTCGGAGTGGGTGCCAGTGCCGATGATCTCACCCGACTTCAAGACGATGATTTGATCGGAGTCCACCACGGTGGAGAGGCGGTGTGCAATCACTATCAGGGTCCTGTCCTTTGCAACCGCATCGATTGCCTCTCGCATGCGCTGCTCATTTGGGCCATCCAGAGCACTTGTTGACTCGTCGAGCAGCAGAATCGGTGGTGCGGCAAGCAGCGCTCTAGCGATGGCTAAGCGTTGACGTTCGCCACCTGAGAGCATGATGCCGTTTTCTCCTACCTCGGCATCCAAGCCCTTGGTCTCCCGCTGCAAAACTTCTTCTAGGTTCACCATGCGAAGAACTTCTTTGAGCTCATCATCTGAAGCATCGGGCTTTGAGAGCAGCAGGTTTTCCCGGATGCTTCCCGCCAGGACTGGAGCATCCTGCTCAACATAACCAATCTGGCTTCTGAGCTCCGCCCTAGAGAACTCGGTCACGGGCTGACCATCAAGCAGAATCTCTCCCTGGGTTGGCTCATAGAAGCGCTCAATCAGGGAAAAGATTGTCGACTTACCAGCACCGGATGGCCCAACCAGTGCAACTCTTGAACCACGAGGAATCTCCAAATTCACAGCGTGCAGAATCCCCTGGGCCTCTTCGCCCTCCGCTGGCTCGTAGGAGAAACTCACGTTTCTAAACTCAATCGCGGTCTGAGAAACCGGAGTGTGAGTGCCGGTAACGCCGGTTTCCTCCTCGGCCAAAACCATAATCTCGTTGATTCTTGCCATCGCACCCAAGGCGCCCATTACAGATGTGTAGGCACCAAAGGCCGAGATGAGAGGACCAATCATGAAAAACAGCAGGATTACAAATGTGACGAGAGAGGAAATCTCGGTTGCGCCAGAAGCCACTCGCAAACCACCAAACCCGAGCACCACAATGAAGGCAGTATTGAATGCAATTTGGGCAATCGGCGAAACCGCTGCGGAGAGCTTGGCGATCGCGAGGCCCTGCTCATAGGCGGCATCAGCTGCTTTGCCAATAACTTCGCTCTCTTTGTCCTCGGCCCTGGATGCGCGAATGGTTCTAATCGCGCTCAACGCTCGCTCAACTGCAGAGCTCATCTCACCAACTCGCATCTGGGCCTTGGTGGTAGCGCTTCTGATTTTTCTTCCGGTTAGCGCAATGGCCGCTACCGCGGTGAAAACGACAGCCAGGGTGGAAACAAGAAGCAAGGGGTCAATGATCGCCATCGCCACAACGGCACCAATAAACAAAATCGCATTTCCCACGATGTCCACTAGTCCCTGGGTGAGAACTGACTTTAGGAGCGTTGAGTCAGATCCAACTCTCGACACCAGGTCACCGATCCTTCGACGGTCGTATTCAGCTATTGGGAGTCGAAGCAATCTACTTACCAACGCTTTTCTCGTGGTGCGAACCACACCCTCACCGGTTCTGTAGAGCAGGTAATACTGGAAAGCATTTACAAAAGCGGCGATCAATATCAGGGCAACCAAAATTGACGCTAGCGGTGCAATGTCCTGCTGGTTTTCCACAGCTGAAATCAACTGCCCAACCAACAGTGGTTGGGCCAATGAAAATCCTGCCGCGACGATCGAAAGCACCAGGGCCAGATAGAGGGCCTTTTTGTGGTCTTTTAAGTACGGAAACAGGTCTTTGAATTTGGCTCTTGGGCCTTTGTACTCCCGTGATTTTGGATTCTGAGTTGGATCCTGGTAATACTCACTCATTTGGCACCTGTCCAATCTTGAAGCCATCACCAAACAGTCGTTCGTTGATCAGGTAGTTGATTTCCTGGAACGAGACTGCCTTGGTATAGGCGGTGTTATAAGCAAACCTTGAATAATCTAAGTCTTCAAGTAGGTCTAGCACCCAGGGTTCTCTCACAGCCAAAAACATCAGCGTGGTATTTGGTTTGCGCTCGAACTCACGATAGAGCCTGCCGGTTCCAAAACCAAAGCAGCGAAATGCCACATCGGCCTCTTTCGGCTTAACCTTTCTCACCAAGCCACTGGCTGGAACCGAAATCTTCTCCCTCCGAACTTCTCTGCGCTCCCAGATTTGGAAGCAGCAGCGAAGGTCATTTCTGATAGAAACCGGATCTTTGTCCGCAGATTCAAAGATGACTTCGACCTCTTGGTCAACAACCAGGTGAAAGTTTGAATCGAGTCGGTTGATCACTGACCATTTTCGCCAGGAGCGAGGAACCAAGAAGGCAATGTGTGAAGAGAACCTTGCAGCATGGTTGAAAAATGGAACCGAGAGTTCGTTGTTTCTTCCAAAGGGGGGATTGCCAATGGTTACCAACTCCCGCTGATCGAGCTCTTGCTCCAAGAAATCAGCCTGCATGACCTGGGGGTGCTTGGGATGAATGTCAAATGAAGTTATGTTTTTGATGCCGCCTAGTTTTAGGGCCTCAATAAAGCTTCCTGTTCCCCCTGCGGGTTCAAGAAATTCCTGGTCTTTTAGTGCCGGGTAGCGACTCAGAAGTTGATGCACCAATTCATAGGCCAGTGATGCTGGGGTGTAGTACTGCTCACTCCCGGTGAGCCTAGAATTTCCAGGCCGCTTCTGCATCGCTCAAACATATATCACACTGAGTAACAAAATCTAAGCGTGTTCGTTATCAAACCTTGGGCATCGCTTTGATAGCCTGTAGGGCTGCCCAGTGACGGGCGCGGAAAGAGTTCAGATTGTCGCAAAGCAAAGAGCGCGAAGTCGTAATTCGCGCCAAAGATTTGAAGAAGACCTACAAGGACTTCGTCGCAGTTAATGGAATCAACTTCCAGGTTTATCGCGGAGAATCATTCGGGCTACTTGGCCCAAACGGTGCCGGCAAGTCGACCACCATGAAGATGATCTCATCGGTATCCCAGCGCAGCTCTGGTGAATTGGAAATCCTGGGTAAAGAGCCAAACACTCAAGGTCCCGAGATCCGAGCACACCTAGGCGTTGTGCCGCAGAAGGATCTGCTCGATCGCGAACTCAAGGTTTGGGAAAACCTGATGGTTTACGGTCGCTACTTTGGACTTTCCAGGAAGTGGCTCAAGGGAAAGATCGAGGAGCTACTCGATTTCGCTCAGCTGCAGGACAAGCGCAATGCCAAAGCCGATGACCTTTCTGGAGGTATGCAGCGCAGACTTGCTATTGCCAGAGGTTTGGTCAATGAGCCAGAGATCCTTCTGCTCGATGAGCCGACCACCGGTCTTGATCCACAGGCCCGACACATTCTTTGGGACCGACTCTTCCGCTTGAAAGAGCAGGGCGTCACACTGGTCATCACCACCCACTACATGGATGAGGCCGAGCAGCTTTGTGATCGCCTCATTGTCATGGACAAAGGGGAGATCATGGCGGAGGGTTCGCCTGCCGAGCTAATCAAGAAGTACTCCTCTAAGGAGGTTGTCGAGGTTCGATTTGGTGCAGACCGCAATGAGAGCGTTGCCAAGGAGCTCGAGGGCATGGGCGATCGCATTGAGGTATTGCCGGATCGAATTCTTATCTACGCCGAGCAGGGTGAGCCGTTGCTCGCAAAGATTATCGAGTCAGGCAAAAACCCAATTACTTCACTGGTTCGCAGGTCATCCTTGGAGGATGTATTCCTGCGACTGACTGGTAGGACGTTGGTCGACTAATGACTGATTTGCGATTTGCGCCGGGGAAGGTGGTTGACCCCAAACGCGCCGTGAAATTTGGAGCGTGGCGGGTTGCGGAATACCGCTTCTACTCAATGTCCAAGTGGATGGGCGCGATTTTTGCCTTTGGACTGGGAAACCCAATCCTTTACCTGATTTCGGTGGGACTCGGCATTGGTGCACTGGTGGATGCAAATACTGGTGGTCAGGGCATCCTGGGCGTTAGCTACTTGCAGTTCGTCGCTCCAGCTTTGCTTGCATCGGCTGCAATTCAAGGCGTGATGGATGAGGTTACCTTCCCAACCATGGACGGCTTTGTTTGGGACAAGCTCTTCTTCGCCATCAATGCAACCTCGGTGTCCGCTCGTCAGATTGCCGATGGCGTGATGATCGTTGCACTAGGTAGGGGACTGTTTACCTGTTTGCTCTATCTCGGAGTCTTGCTGGCATTTGGTGCCGTTCCGTTTTCCAGCGTTTTAGGTCTAATTGCATCTTCGATGCTGGCCGCTTGGGGCTGGGCTGCTGTGATGCTTGCAATCACAGCTCGCCTGGAGCGAGACGAGGGCTACTTCGCCATCATCGGTCGCTTCGTGATTGCTCCGATGTTTCTGTTCTCGGGTACTTTCTACCCGCTGGAGCAGATGCCGATTTACCTGCAGCCACTTGGCTGGCTTTCACCGCTTTGGCACGCCACCGAGCTCGGTCGCAACCTCAGCTACGGCATGGAGATTGAACCAAGCATGTTCTGGACACACATTGGCTATCTAGCCTTGCTCGGAGTGATTGGAATGGCTTTCACCTATCCAAAGTTTGCCGAAAGGTTGTCGAGATGATTACCGGTATGGCGGTGAATGCGGCGGTAGCTATCGCCGAGAAGCGAGCGCAGCGAGCAGGTTCGTCGGTTTACGCCGGTCGAGCCCGAGTGATGATCGAGCGCGCGGTCTACGCCGCAAAGAGCTCGAACTGGCTCGTTATCGTCTCAGGATTTGTCGAGCCCGTGCTTTATTTGATGGCCTTTGGTTATGGCATTGGACAGCTGATTGGCAACGTTACCGATGGCAATGGAGATCCGGTTACCTATGCCGCCTTCATTGCTCCAGCCCTGCTGGCAACCAGCGCAATGAACGGTGCGATTTACGATGCGACTTGGAATGTATTTTTCAAGATGCACTTCGGCAAGGTCTACCAAATGGTGCTGTCCTCTTCCCTTGGTCCACTCGATGTTGCGCTGGGTGAAATTGCCTGGGCTCTGCTGCGCGGTGCCGCATACTCGGTTGGCTTTATGGCAATCGCAGCACCACTTGGTTTGATTACCAGCTGGTGGGGAGTCTTGGCAATACCTGCGGCAACCCTGATTGCATTTGGCTTTGCCTCCTTTGGCATGGCAGTCACCAGCTACATGAAGAGCTTCCAGCAGATGCAGTGGGTCAGCTTCGCGCTGCTACCGATGTTTTTGTTCTCGGGAACCTTCTTCCCGGTGAGCGTTTATCCGGAGTGGATTCAAGCAATCGTTATGGCACTGCCGCTTTGGCAAGGGGTCGAACTTATTAGAGCGTTCACACTTGGCAACATCTCGATTGCTTTGCTAGGTCACATCGCATACTTCGTGGTCATGATTGCAATCGGTTTGGTCTTCACCACCAAGCGATTACGAGAGTTGTTCATGAGATAGAGAAAACCCCGGTCCTTTGGACCGGGGTTTTTCTTTGGCCTGTTACCAGAACACTGCCAGCACGACGTTGAGTAGCACCAGCAATCCAATTGCTCCAAATACTGGAGCCTTGATTGAGTCCTTTTTGCGGTTTGCCAAAATCAAGGTGATTAGAGCCGCAATCACTAGCGACTTCACACCAATCTTCATGTGGTTGAGCTCCTCAGCCCACTGCATCATCGCCATCCACTCGCGGACACCCACCAGCAATACACCGGTTGCAAGCAAGGTCCAAGCTCCGTGCACCATGGCAGGAATTACCTTTGCGGTTCCGGCAGCCATCGCTTTGATCTGAGTGAAGAATCCACCAAACACGGCTGCAAATCCAATGAAGTGCAGGACGATAAGGGAGTTTCTGATTAGTTCAGCTGTTAGTTCCATTTTTCTCCTCAGGACTAATAGTCCAAGGCTAACTAACTAATCAGTGAAAGCATGTGAAGGGCGGCCTGGACCGCCTCTGAACCTTTGTCTTCCTTCGAACCTTCAAGGCCTGCTCTTTCAAGGGCCTGAGCTTCAGTATCGACAGTTAGTAAGCCAAAACCAATTGGTTTGCCATACTGCAACTGCACCTGGGTGAGGCCGGAAGTTGCAGAGTCGCAAACGTAGTCAAAGTGAGGAGTTTCGCCCTGGATGACAACACCAAGTGCGATCACGGCATCGGCACCTTGGTCAAATGCCCACTTCGCTGCCAGTGGTAGCTCAAAAGCGCCAGGGACCTCGTGGACTTCGACCGCTGCGCCAGCTTTTTCTAGCTCCCGCAGGGCTCCAAGTTTGAGACCGTCCATGATGTGGGTATGCCAAGAGGTGGCAACCACAAAAACCTTTTTTCCAACCGCTGAAACCTTTAGTTGCGGTGCTCCAGATCCACTCACTACTTCAGATTAGCGGGAATCATGTGGCCCATGCGCTCACGCTTGGCCTCAAGGTATCCGCGGTTCTGCTCGGCCAAGCCGACAATCAGCGGCACAGTCTCAGTCACAGCAATTCCAGCCTGGTCCAGGAATTCACGCTTGGCTGGATTGTTTGTTAGAAGACGAACACTCTTGATGCCCATGTCCTTCAAGATGGCAACCGCAGCGCCATACTCTCTGGCTTCGGATGGTAGGCCCAGAGCTAGGTTGGCATCAACGGTGTCCATGCCCTTTTCCTGCAAGGAGTAGGCCTTGAGCTTGTTTAGCAGTCCAATTCCGCGGCCCTCTTGACCACGTAGGTAGATGACAACTCCGCCGTCTTCGTTCTCTTGGATCGCCTGAAGAGCTGCGTCCAGCTGCGGCCCGCACTCGCACTTTAGGGATCCAAAGGCCTCACCGGTGATGCACTCAGAGTGCATACGAATCAGAACGTTCTCTCCGGTTGGCTTCCCTGCAATCAGTGCAACGTGGTCGGCGGTGGTCTTTACGTCGTAGTAACCGCGGACGGTGAAGTCACCGTGGACGGTAGGAAGAAGGGTCTCGGCCTCAAGGCGAATACGGTTCGCAGCCTGTGGCTCGGTCCCGGATCGCTTGGACAGGTGGTCCTTGAGGTGAGAAATGGTAGTCATAGGTAGGTTAAACCTCTGTGCGGTCTCAAATAATTCCGCCATTCTCATCATTGTTCCGTCGTCATTGACCATTTCTGCCATCAGGGCCACAGGTTCTAGGCCGGCGAGCTTCATCAAATCGACCGCTGCCTCGGTGTGACCGGCCCGAACCAAGACTCCACCGTCCTTGGCGCGAAGTGGCAAAACATGGCCTGGGCGAATTAGGGAAACCGGAGTTGAAGTTGGATCGGCCAGCACTCTTCCGGTCAGCGCTCTATCCGCTGCTGAGATTCCGGTTGAGAAGCGATTTGCGGCATCAACGCTGACTGTGTAGGCGGTGTGGTGCGGATCTTGGGAATTTGGCCACATTAGCGGCAGATCGAGGTGGTTCGCCCGCTGCTCGGTCATTGGTGCACAGATGTATCCCGAGGTATGGCGAATCATCCATGCCAACCACTCTTCGGTTGCAAACTGGGCGGCGATGATTGCATCACCCTCATTTTCTCGATCCTCAGCATCTGATACCAGGACCGGCTTGCCTTCTCTAAGGGCCTGCAAGACTTCTTCGATTGGGCTTATCTTCATCTAAATTCCAACAGTCTTTCGATGTGCTTGGCCAAGATGTCGACCTCCACGTTTACCTTGTCTCCCGGCGATTTGTAGCCGAGGGTAGTGATTTGCAAGGTTTCTGGAATCAAAGAAAGGCTAATTACATCATCCTCAATTCCATTTACAGTGAGGGAGATGCCATCGAAGGTGATGGAACCCTTCATGACCACGTACTTCAGGAGCTCTCTTGGGACTCGAATCTTTACCCAGTCCCAGTTCTCACTCTTCTCGCGCGAGACAAACTCTCCAACGCCATCCACGTGCCCCTGAACCACGTGTCCGCCGTAGCGAGTGGCCGCGCTCATGGCGCGCTCCAGGTTGATTGGATCGCCAACTTTTACATCGGCCAGGCTGGTGCGCTTGAGGGTCTCGAGCATCACATCGGCGGTGAAGGACTTGTCATCGATCTCGATAGCGGTTAGGCAGGTTCCCGAGCACGCGATTGAGTCACCACGGCCCAGGTCGCTCAGTACCTTGGAAGCGCCAATGGTCAATCGAATGGCATCGGGCTGCTTCTCGATTGCCAGCACCTTGCCAAGCTCTTCAATGATTCCTGTAAACATTTAGCTTCTCCTTGCCACGAGCAATAGGTCGTTACCGAGCATGTGTTGCTCGAAAATCTCGAGGCGATGTGCCTGAGCGATGTTCCCCACTCCGATATCCCGAAGCGCTACGCGGTCGCCACCAAGAAGAACGGGAGCCAGGTAAATCAAGTACTCATCCACCAGTTCTAATCGCTCGAACCAGCTGACAACCTCAGGGCCGCCCTCGATAAAGACATGCTTGATGCCTCTTGCCCAAAGCTCCGCCAGAGCACCATGGATGTTTCTGGTTTGAAGATGCAAACTCTCGGCTTTGTCATTGAAGACTTTGCAGTTCGGGTCCAGGTCGCGCTCTCCCAAAATCACCCGCAGCGGTTGGTGTGAGTAGTAAGTGCCATCTGGTTTTCTGGCTGTGAGTTCTGGGTCATCTGCAATCACGGTGCCGGTTCCAGCCAGGATCGCATCGGCATTTGCTCTGCGAGCGTGAACATCCTCCCTCGCCTGTGCTCCGGTGATCCACTGGCTAGATCCGTCATTTGCGGCTGCCCTGCCATCGAGCGAAGTTGCCCACTTTAGGGTCACAAATGGTCGCTTGAGTTTGTTGGCGGTTAGCCAGACGCGACCCTGTTGCTCACTTTTCTCCGCGAGGAATCCACCTAGAACTTCTAGGCCAGCGGCCCTCAGGGTTTCAGCACCGTTACTCGATGCATCTCCTGGGTCACTCGCGGCATAGACCACGCTTGAAATCCCAGCTTCGATTAGGGCTTGTGCACAAGGTCCGGTTCGGCCGGTGTGGTTGCAAGGCTCTAGCGTCACAACTGCGGTTAGTCCCTTTGGGAAAGGGAATGCAAGCTTGCCGCTGAGGTTCTTGATCGCCATAACCTCGGCATGATCAGTGCCTGATCCAAGGTGCCAACCCTCAGAGATGATCTCGCCCGCCTCATCCAAGATCACGGCACCCACCTGCGGGTTCACCCCATGAGCTGGTCCGAGTAGCGCAAGCTCAAGGGCTCTTACCATGCCCTTTTCCAGCTTGTCCTTGGCTAACAAAAAAGTCCCCTTCGGTGAGCTACACAGCACCGCGGGGACGCGAAAATAGAGGGCGCAATGCACCCTGAGCTCTTCTCCCATCCGGACTTTAACCGTCGGTTTCGGAATTTCACCGAATCAACCGCCTGAGGCTGCCCTGCTGGCTGCAGGGTCATCAGTCGGGTCGCGGACTTTAACCGCCGGCTCAGATTTTCACTGACCCCGAAGAACTGTGTTACTTAGAACAATACTCCTAGCGCTGGGTAAATTCCCATTCGGCTAAGGGCGGACAAATCCCAATCGGTCGTAAACCTTAGCGAGAGTGCTCTCGGCTACCTGGTTTGCTTTCTCGGCACCGACCGCGAGTAGCTGATCAAGCTGCGCCTTGTCGTTAAGTAGTTCAGTTGCTCGTTCGCGGATTGGGTTCAGGTGATCAACCACAACCTCGGCCAGTTCGGACTTAAGTGCCCCATAGCCTTGTCCTGCGAAGCGAGATTCCAGAGCGGAAATGCTTTCACCAGTGATTGCGCTAAAGATTCCCAGCAGGTTCGAAACCCCAGGCTTTTGATCTCTATCGAATCTAATCTCACCATCGGTGTCGGTGACGGCACTCTTAATTTTCTTGGTAACTGCACTTGGCTCATCCATGAGGTTGATTAGACCCTTTGGATCCTGAGCGGACTTGGACATCTTTGCTGTCGGCAATTGCAAATCGTAAATCTTGGCAGTCTCTTTCAGGATGTGAGCCTCTGGAATCGTGAAGGTGTCACCAAATCTCGAGTTGAATCGCATGGCCAAATCTCTGGTGAGCTCTAGGTGCTGGCGCTGGTCTTCACCAACCGGGACCGCCTTTGGTTGATAGAGCAGAATGTCGGCGGCCTGCAAAATCGGATAGGTAAACAGGCCCACCGAGGAGTTGTCGACTCCACCCTTCTGGGTCTTGTCCTTGAACTGCGTCATGCGGCTTGCCTCACCAAAACCGGTGATGCAGTTCAGCACCCAAGCCAGTTGCGCGTGGGCGGGAACATGTGATTGGACGAATAGTGCAGACTTGGCTGGATCAATGCCGGCGGCAATGTACTGCGCGGCTGTACGCCTGGTGTTTTCGCGAAGCTCTTTGGGGTCTTGCGGAACTGTGATGGCATGCAAATCAACGATTACGTAGTAGGCGTTGTAGTCATCCTGCATCTTTACCCACTGCGTCAGCGCGCCCAGATAGTTCCCAAGGTGAAGGCTGGCAGCCGAAGGCTGCATGCCGGAGAGCAGGTTGGGTTTCATCGATTTCCTACAGGTCGTAATCAACTAAAACTGGGCTGTGATCTGTCCACCTGGCGTCATAGCTTGGAGCACGATCAACTCGATAATTCTGCCCTAGTGCAGCCAGGGTTGGGGTCGCAAGCTGATAATCAATGCGCCACCCGGCATCGGTGTCGAAGGCTTGACCGCGGTAGGACCACCAGGTGTATGGACCAGGGATCCCTGGATTTGCAGCTCTTCCCATGTCCACCCAGCCCTGGTCGGCAAAGTTGTCAAAGTGCTTTCGCTCCTCGGGCAAGAAACCTGCATTTTTGAGGTTGCCCTTCCAGTTTTTGATATCGAGCTCGGTGTGACCAACATTCAGATCGCCGACCACAACTGCCAACTTGCCACCGGCAAGCAGCTGTTGCATGCGAGCTTCCATGGCGTTTAGAAACTTGTATTTCTCAACCTGCTTGGGGGTGTCTGCCTCTCCAGAGTGCACATAGCAACTAACCACGGTGAGAGTGCCCTTTGGGGTTTCAAAATCTGCCTCCAGCCACCTACCCGCCGAGTCAAACTCCTTTGGTCCAAGCTCAGTCCTGACATCTATTGCCGGAAGCTTGGAAACAATCGCAACCCCAGCTCGGCCTTTCGCAGAAGCCTCGTGATCGTAGATGTGCCAATCGATTGCGAGGTCCTCCTGCACGGCTTTCTCTAGCTCATTTCTAGGAGCCCTGACCTCTTGCAGGCACATCATGTCGACATTGGATTTGCCAAACCACTGAGCCATGCCCTTTTTCGAGGCGGCACGAATTCCGTTGACGTTGATAGTTGCGATTGTCAGCATGGCAGAAAGCTTAGGAGCTAGAGAATCGCGAAGAGATCTTCACCGCGCAGCTCAATAGTGATTCGACCCAGTGCGGTTTTGGCGGGCCCAGAGATCACCGCTCCAGTTTCCTGATCAAATCTGGCACCGTGACAGCCGCAGGCGATTTCTCCATCCCTCACTCCCTGCACGATGCAGCCAGAGTGGGTGCAGGTGGCACTAAACCCGCGGTATTCACCGGCCTTGGGCTGAGTTACCAAGATGGTGAGCATCTCGTCGATCTTGTACTTATTGCCGCTGCCGACCATTACTTCACTGGCAGGACCAAGCAATAGGTCGCCACTTGGTGTGGTTGGTTGAGCGCTAGTGGTTTCGCTCTCGCTCTGGGTTACCTCTGGTTCTGCGGCACAGGCAGCCAGCGCAATGGTTGCCGTTGATGCAACGCCAACGCCAAGTAGTTCTCGTCTTCCAAGCTTCATGACAAGTGAAACCAGGTTTTTGGCTATGGCCTTCCGCGCAGGATGGCCTGCTTGACCTCTGCGATGGCCTTTGTCACCTCAATGCCGCGAGGACACGCCTCGGTGCAGTTGAAGGTGGTGCGGCAACGCCAGACACCCTCTTTGTCATTGAGGATGTCCAGACGAACCTGGGCAGCCTCATCGCGAGAGTCAAAGATGAAGCGGTGGGCGTTCACAATTGCTGCCGGACCAAAGTACTGACCGTCAGTCCAGAACACTGGACAAGAGGTGGTGCAGGCAGCACACAGAATGCACTTGGTGGTGTCGTCGTAGCGAGCACGATCCTCGGGAGACTGTAGGCGCTCTTTGGCGGGCTTGTCCGATGCAATCAGGAATGGGTTTACATCTTTATAGGCCTGATAGAACGGGTTCATGTCCACAATCAGGTCCTTCTCAACCGGCAGGCCCTTGATTGGCTCGATGTAAATCGGCTGGGTGATGTCTAGGTCCTTGATCAGGGTCTTGCAGGCTAGGCGGTTGCGACCGTTGATGCGCATGGCATCTGATCCACAAACACCGTGGGCACAGGAGCGACGGAAGGTGAGTGAGCCATCCAGCTCCCACTTCACCTTGTGCAAGGCATCTAGGACACGATCGGTGCCATACATCTCAACGTCGTAGTCGACCCACTTTGGTTCTTGATCAACCTCTGGATCAAAGCGACGAATAAAGAGTGTGACCTTGAATGAGGTGACCTCGGCGATAGCTTCATTAGCCATTAGTACTTGCGCTCCATCGGCTGGTAGTTAGTGATAACAACTGGCTTCCAGTCAACCTTGATGTTGGTCTTGGTTGCCTTGTCGGTCTTTTCGGTCTTGTATGCCATGGAGTGAACCATGAACTTCTTGTCATCGCGATCTGGGAAATCTTCACGCAGGTGAGCTCCTCGGCTCTCGCGGCGCTCGCGGCAAGTGATGACTGTTACCTCAGCCAGGTCCAGCAAGAAGCCAAGCTCGATCGCCTCTAGTAAGTCGGTGTTAAAGCGCTTGCCCTGGTCCTGAATCGAAATCTTCTCGTAGCGAGCACGCAACTGTTGAATTTTGTCGAAAGCTTCGTTCAGGGTTTCTTCGGTGCGGAAAACCTGGGCATTCTTGTCCATCGTCTCCTGAAGCTCTTTGCGAAGCTGCGCGACCTTCTCATTGCCCTTGGACTTGCGAACCTTCTCGAGCATGTCGATCACGCCCTGGGCTGCGTCCTTTGGCACCGGAACCTGCTTGGCGGTCTTTGCATATTCAACTGCGTAGCGACCGGCGCGCTTACCGAAGACGTTGATATCAAGTAGCGAGTTGGTTCCCAAACGGTTGGCTCCGTGAACTGAAACACAGGCGCACTCACCAGCTGCGTAGAGTCCTGGCACTACGGTCTTGTTGTCCGAGAGCACCTCAGCCTTGATGTTGGTCGGGATTCCACCCATCGCGTAGTGGGCGGTTGGGAATACCGGTACTGGCTCGGTGTATGGCTCAACACCGAGGTAGGTGCGAGCAAACTCAGTAATGTCCGGTAGCTTGGCGTCAATAACCGCTGGCTCTAGGTGGGTCAGGTCCAAGAGCACGTAGTCCTTGTTCGGACCCGCACCTCTTCCCTCACGAACCTCATTTGCCATTGCACGGGCAACCATGTCGCGTGGAGCCAGGTCTTTGATGGTTGGTGCGTAGCGCTCCATGAAGCGCTCGCCCGAGGCATTGCGCAGAATTCCACCTTCTCCACGGGCAGCCTCGGAAAGCAAAATTCCTAGACCTGCAAGACCGGTTGGGTGGAACTGGTAGAACTCCATGTCCTCAAGTGGCAGACCCTTGCGGAAAATGATTCCAACGCCATCACCGGTAAGGGTGTGAGCGTTAGAGGTGGTCTTGTAGATCTTGCCGAAGCCACCGGTTGCGAACACGATTGACTTGCCTGCGAAAACGTGGATGTCACCTGTTGCTAGCTCGTAGGCGACCACCGCAGCTGGCTTGCCACCGTTCATTACTAAATCAAGAACATAAAACTCGTTGTAGAACTCAATTCCGAGCTTGACGCAGTTTTGGTAAAGAGTCTGCAGAATCATGTGGCCGGTGCGGTCTGCTGCGTAGCAGCTTCTGCGCACCGGTGCCTTGCCGTGGTCACGGGTGTGGCCACCGAAGCGACGCTGGTCGATCTTGCCATCCGGGGTTCGGTTAAATGGCAGCCCCATGTTCTCCAGGTCAATAACCGCCTCGACCGACTCTTTAGCCAGAATCTCAGCTGCATCCTGATCTACCAGGTAGTCGCCACCCTTGACCGTGTCGAAGGTGTGCCATTCCCAGCTGTCCTCTTCTACGTTTGCAAGAGCTGCAGCCATACCACCCTGGGCTGCGCCAGTGTGGCTGCGGGTTGGGAAGAGCTTAGAAACCACTGCGACCTTGGCGTGCGGTCCGGCTTCGATCGCGGCACGCATGCCGGCACCACCGGCGCCGACAATTACAACGTCGTACTCGTGATTGATCACGTTCTGGTTTGACAATTTGTTCCTAACTAATTGCTAGCTGGGCAGAAGGATGGAAGAAGCTCAGCGGCTGCGCCGGCTGGGCATGGGTCGAAGGTAAAGATCACCAAGGTGCCAAGCAGGATCAACAGACCACACACTGCCCACAGCGAGGTGATGAGAGCTTTGCGAACCTTCACCTTCTCGGTGTAGTCATTCACAATGGTGCGCATTCCATTGGTGCCGTGGATCATGGCCAGCCACAGCATGGCTAGGTCCCAAACCTGCCAGAACGGGTCTGCCCACTTACCGGCAACGAATGCAAAGTCGATGGCCTTGATGCCATCCCCTAGAACTAGGTTTACAACCAGGTGGGTGAATACCAGCACCACAAGTAGTGGTCCGGAAACACGCATGAATAGCCAGCCGTACTTCTCCCAGTTGGCACCCTTGCGGGTACGAGGGGAGTTGGGGGTCTCAATAACAACGCTCATTAGTGCGCTCCAAAGACTCGGGCCAGGTGGACAGGGGCGAAGGCTGCTACCGAAACAACGGTGATGATCATGATCGCCCAGAACATCACGTTCTGGTACTTGGTTCCCTTTGACCAGAAATCAACTGCGATGATGCGCAGTCCATTCAGACCGTGGAACAGGATTGCGGCAACCAAGCCAAGCTCCGCGGTTCCAATAATCGGGGTTTTGTAGGACTCGATAACGACGTTGTAGGCCTCTGGCGAGACACGAACCAAAGCGGTGTCGAGTACGTGAACGAGAAGGAAGAAGAAGATTGCAACACCGGTAATACGGTGAAGAACCCAGGACCACATGCCGACTTTGCCTCGGTACAGGGTCCCCGCTGGCCGAACTGCCACGCTAGCCTCCATGGATAGTAAAGGGATGGTGAAAAGTCTAACCGCTTACGGCCGGCTATCTTCCGCTAAACCACCGATTGCCTTAGGGTGATTCAGTGACCAGTCAATCTCCAATAGAGCGTTTTTACGCGGTTATCCCTGCAGGTGGAGTGGGTTCCAGACTGTGGCCACTCTCCAGAGCCAGTGCACCAAAGTTTTTGCACGACCTAACCGGTAGTGGCCAGACCCTTTTGCAGGACACTTGGGATCGCCTTACCCCGCTCTCGGCTGGACGCATCATGGTGGTGACCGGCGATATTCATTCGCACGCAGTCTCCGAGCAGCTGCCCGAGCTGCAGAGCAAAGATGTGATTTTGGAGCCAAGCCCGAAGGATTCGACCGCTGCCATTGCTCTGGCAGCTGCGGTTTTGCTAAAACGCGAACCAGACGTAATCATCGGTTCTTTTGCGGCAGACCATGTCATAACCGACGATGCCAAGTTTCAGGCAGCGGTTCGCGAAGCGGTTGAAGTTGCTGCCACCGGCAAAATCGTCACCATCGGACTGCAGCCGACCGAGGCCTCAGTTGCCTTTGGCTACATCCACACCGGTGAGCGCCTAGAGAGCGAAACCGCCTGCCAGGTCCGAGAGTTTGTCGAAAAGCCGAACATCAAGTTGGCCCGTAAATACGTGGACTCTGGCGAATACCTTTGGAATGCCGGCATGTTTATAGCCCCAGCGAGACTGCTTTTGGATGTGCTTTCTAGGACACAGCCATCGCTTTATGCCGGTGTGATGGAACTTGCCCAGGCATGGGATGGCCCAGATCGCAATCGGGTGTTGGCGCAGGTTTGGCCAAGGCTCACCCAGATTGCTATCGACTACTCGATTGCTGAACCGGCCGCTGCAGATGGCTTGGTTGCTGTGGTGCCGGGCAAGTTCGAGTGGCATGACGTTGGAGATTTTGCCGCTATTGCGGAGTTGCAATCTCAGGGCCGCAAGGGCAACCTCGCCGTTTTGGGGCATGGCAAAGTCCTAGCAGATTCTTCCTCTGGCATTTTGGTCAGCGATACCAACCGTTTAGTTGCACTGATCGGTTTGGAAGATGTGATTGTGGTTGACACTCCCGACGCACTTTTAGTCACCACCAAGGAACATGCTCAGAAGGTTAAGTCCTTGGTTGATGTTCTGAAGCAGTCGGGCCACTCCGAGCTTTTGTAACGAATTCAACAAGCTTCGATTTCTCTTTGGTCAAGCCCCGATTTTGGGCTTTGGAACGGCTAGGCTTTACCCAAATCAGGCGCATCCGCGCCATCCAAATTTCAGGAGGAAACCTTGAAGCTAAAGAATGCATCCGCCGCATTCGCCCTGCTGGGCGCATCGGCACTTGTGCTAACTGGTTGCGCTGCCGCACCAGAGGCAGAGCCGACCGCCAGCGAGACTGAGACCAGTGCAGCTCCAACCTTGGACTACCTGGCTTGTGCAGTTTCTGATGAGGGTAGCTGGAACGACAAGTCCTTCAACGAGTCCGTTTACGACGGTCTAATGAAGGCTCAGACTGAGCTAGGTGTTCAGGTTGCAGAGGCCGAGTCAAACTCAGCTGAGGACTTTGCACCAAACCTACAGGCCATGGTTGACCAGGCTTGTGACATCACCTTCGCAGTTGGCTTCAACCTAGTTGCAGACGTAAACGCTGCAGCTGCTGCTAACCCAGAGGTCCAGTTCGTGACCATCGACGGTTGGAGCGAGGGCAACGCAAACCTAAAGCCAGTTACCTACGCAATGAACCAGTCCAGCTACCTAGCTGGTTACCTAGCTGCTGCTTACTCAACCACCAAGGTCGTTGGTACCTACGGTGGTCTGCAGATCCCTGCAGTAACCGACTTCATGGACGGCTTCTACTACGGTGCAATGGCATACGCAGCTGAGACCGGAACCGACGTAAAGGTTGTTGGTTGGGACGCAAAGGCCCAGGCTGGTCAGTTCATCGGTAACTTCACCCCTAACTCTGGTGAGTCAAAGGCAATTGCTGCTGCTCTAATCAACGACGGCGCTGACGTCATCTTCCCAGTTGGTGGAGACCAGTTCGGTGCAGTTTCCGAGGCAATCAAGGAGGCTGGCGTTGAGGCAGTAATGATCGGTGTTGACAAGGACATCGCTCTAACCTCACCTGAGTACGCATCGATGGTTCTAACTTCTGCAGAGAAGCGCATGACCAACGCTGTTTACGACATCATTGCTGACCTATCGGCTGGCGGCACCTTCTCAGGTGACGCATACGTCGGTACCTTGGCAAACGGTGGAACCGGTCTAAGCCCGCTGTACGAGTTCGAGTCCAAGGTCTCTGACGAGGTCAAGGCTCGCCTTGCAGAGCTAGAGGCTGGCATCATCTCTGGTGAGATCGACCCACTGAAGTAATTCAGTTCAAGATTGAGGGCCGCGGGGAAACTCGCGGCCCTTTTTCTTTGGCAGAATAGAGTGTCTGCACGAAGGAGTGCCAAGTGAAATTAGAGCTGCGCGGGATAACCAAGCGCTTTGGAACATTGGTAGCAAACAACAAGATCAGCCTCACGGTTGAACCAGGAGAAATCCACGCCCTGCTGGGCGAAAATGGTGCCGGAAAATCAACCTTGATGAATGTCCTCTATGGCCTTTACCAGGCCGATGAGGGCGAGATCCTCCTAGATGGCAAGGCGCAGAGTTTCAAGGGGCCTGGCGATGCGATGGCTGCAGGTATCGGCATGGTTCACCAGCACTTCATGCTCATCCCGGTTTTCACCGTTGCAGAGAACGTTGCCTTAGGCAATGAACCAACAAACTTCGGCGGCAAATTGGACATGGCCGCCGCTCGCAAGCGAGTAATCGAAATCTCCGAGCGGTTTGGTTTCAACGTTGACCCAGATGCATTGGTTGAAGATCTTCCGGTTGGAGTTCAGCAGCGCGTGGAGATCATTAAGGCACTATCTCGTGACGCCAAGGTATTGGTGCTAGATGAGCCAACCGCAGTTTTGACTCCACAGGAAACCGATGAGCTCATGGCAATCATGAGACAGCTAGCCCAAAGCGGCACCTCAATCGTTTTCATTACCCACAAACTTCGTGAGGTAAAGGCAGTGGCCAATCGCATCACCGTGATTCGCTTGGGTGAGGTGGTTGGCTCGGCATCTCCGGATGCATCAACTTCCGAGCTTGCTTCAATGATGGTTGGTCGCGAGGTTGATCTAACCGTTGATAAAGCGGCCGCAAAATTGGGCACCGAAGTTCTGTCGGTTGAAAACTTGGCAGTCTTGGATGACCGTCTGCAGCGTGCGGTAAACGGCCTGAGCTTCAACGTGAAAGCTGGCGAGGTGCTGGCGATTGCAGGAGTTCAGGGCAATGGACAAACCGAGCTTGCTGAAGCCCTGCTAGGTCTTCGCACCCCAATCAAGGGCGGCTCGATAAAGCTCAATGGCAAAGAGCTCGCAGGCTCCAGCGTCAAGCACGTGTTGGATTCAGGGGTTGGTTATATCCCTGAGGATCGCAAGAAAGATGGTTTGGTTGGCGAGTTCACCATCTCGGAGAACCTCATGCTGAACCAGTCTTTCAAGTCCCGCTTCACCAAGGGACTCAGCATCAACTTCCCCACTCGCAAGTTAGTGGCGACCGATCTTGTTGAGCGTTTCGATGTGAGAACCCCTTCAATCGATACCCCTGCCGGCAAGCTCTCTGGAGGAAACCAGCAAAAGGTTGTGGTTGCAAGAGAGCTGTCCCGCGATGTTAATTTGCTAATTGCATCGCAGCCAACTCGCGGTGTGGATGTTGGATCAATCGAATTCATCCACGAGCAGATTGTCGCTGAGCGCGATGCCGGCAAGGCAGTGATTCTGATCTCAACAGAGCTGGATGAGGTATTGGCTCTTGCTGACCGAATTGCGGTTATGTACCGCGGTCAAATTGTTGGAATCGTAGGGCCCGAGACTTCAAGGGAGACTCTAGGCAAGATGATGGCGGGAGTTAGCGCATGAGCGAAAAAGACGAACGTTTCTCGCAGGCGATAAAGGAAATCCTCTCCGGGGGATTCACTCGCACAATCCTCGCTGTGTTCCTTGGCTTCTTGGTTGGCGCCATCTTTATGATCGGTTCGAACAAGGAGTTCTTAGAGTCTCTCGGCTACTTCTTCTCCCGCCCAGGGGATGCTTTTGCGGCTGCCTGGAATGTGGTTTCCGCCGGTTATGGCGCGCTGATTAAAGGCGCTATCTACAACGCAGATGCCGACACTTTAGAAAAGGCACTTCGCCCGATCACTGAGACGCTTCGACTTGGTGCTCCGCTGATCGCTGCAGGCCTTGGCATCGGACTTGCCTTCCGAGTAGGTCTATTCAACATCGGTGGCACCGGTCAGCTGATCTTCGGAATGATCTTTGCAACCTGGATCGCAACTCGCGTCGAATTGCCATTTGTGATTCACACCATCGTTGCGATGGCAGCCGGAATCTTAGGCGCGACTTTATTGGGAGCACTGGTTGGGTATCTCAAGGCCAGAACTGGAGCCCATGAGGTGATTCTCACCATCATGCTCAATTACATTGCGCTTTCGTTCTTTACCTTCCTGATGCGCGATCCAAACCTGCTCCAGGCGAGCGACTCGGTGGGTAATCCAAAGGCGGACCCGCCTGCGGAAACCGCAATGCTTGGCAAACTCTTTGGAGATGCCTATGCCTTGCACTGGGGTCTGGTGATCTCGCTGGCTGCCGTGATTCTTTACTGGTGGCTAATGGAGCGATCCACCATCGGTTTCAGACTGCGCATGGTTGGGTTCAACCCAGATGCTGCCAAGACTGCGGGTATTAGCGTGAACCGCACCTACATCATCGCGATGGGTCTGTCGGCCGCATTCGTTGGTGTCGCTGCTGGAAACCAAGCGCTTGGAGTGGACATCGGAGTAAGCCCATCCACCCACGCGAACATCGGATTCGACGCGATCACGGTGGCATTGCTCGGTGGATCATCTGCACCTGGAATCTTGCTTGCTGGGTTACTTTTCGGTGCCTTCAAAGCCGGAGCGCCATCGATGCAGGTGATTGGAATTTCTCCCGAGGTCTTGGGCATTGTCCAGGGTGCAATCGTGCTGTTTATCGCAGCTCCGCCGCTGATTCGTGCAATCTTCCGACTACCTAAACCTCAGACCACGAATGCGCTGGGTGCCATCTCAGCGAAGTTGTTTAGGAAGGGAGGTGCCAAGTGAATCTTGCTAAAGAGGAAAAGGTAGGTTTCAAGGTACCTCTGGTTATGGGTTCTATCGGAATCCTTGTGCTCTACTTCTTTGGGTTGACCGGCAAGCCGGGAGAGGTAGCTTTTGAACTATCTCGACGTCAGGATGCAATTCAGCTTCCAAGCCTGAGCGTTAACGCAATTGAGCTTGGACTCATTTCAGGTAGCTTGATGCTGGCACTGGCGGCGGTGTCAACCTGGTTCGCGGCCAAGAACAAAAAGACCCCAATCTGGATCTCTCTGATCTACGGCTTCATCGGGATTGTCTCGCTACTGGGTTGGCTCGCAACCGGCAACTCGGTTCCGGTTGAATTCATCGCGGGCACCGCTCTGGTGTTAGCTGTTCCTATCATTCTTGGTGCGATGGCTGGAGTGATGAGCGAGCGCGTTGGTATCACCAACATCGCGATCGAGGGCCAGCTTCTAACTGGTGCCTTCATGGCAGCGGTGGTCAGCACCATCACTAAAAACTTCGCACTTGGAATCTTTGCGGCGATGTTTACCGCAGCGCTGATGTCCATGATTCTTGCGGTGTTCGCAATCAAGTATTTGGCTCAGCAAATCATCGTGGGTGTGGTGCTGAACGTTCTCGTGATTGGAATCACCAACTTCCTTTACCAGCAGTGGTTGACCGAGGACAGTGAGAACGTGAACTTCCCGGGAACTTTGGACATCGTGAAGATTCCATTCCTGAGCGATATCCCAATCATCGGTCCGGTTCTATTCGAGAATCGAATCACCGTCTACGCAGCCCTTGTCATCGTGCCACTTTTGTGGTTCGTGATGTTCAAGACCAAGCTTGGCCTTCGTGCCAGGGCAGTAGGTGAGCATCCGCTTGCCGCTGACACCGTTGGTGTGAACGTGGGTCGCACCAGATTCTGGTGGGTGACAATCGGTGGAGCCGTTGCAGGACTCGGTGGTGCTGCGCTGACCATCGGTAACGCTGGAGCCTTCGGTCGTGAAATGTCTGGTGGTGTCGGATTCATTGCTTTGGCGGTAATGATTCTTGGCCGCTGGCACCCGATCTATGCCTCGTTGGCGGCACTGCTGTTTGGCTTCTCGATTATCTTGCGAGTGTGGGCAAACCAGGTGAGCCCGGGTATCCCATCAGATTTCATCACGATGGTTCCTTATATCGTCACCATCATCGCTGTGGTTGGTTTTGTGGGTCGCTCGAGACCTCCAAAGGCTCTCGCTCAGCCATACACCAAGGGTTAGATATGGAAATCAACTGGGCTGAACTCAAAGCAGCCGCAATCAAGGCCCTGGATGCTTCATACGCACCCTATTCCAAGTTTCCGGTTGGGGCGGCGGCGCTGACAGAGGATGGCAGGTTGATCACCGGGGCCAACATCGAGAATGCCTCTTATGGGCTTGGGCTTTGCGCAGAGTGCTCACTCATTAGCGAGCTATTCAGAACTGGTGGTGGCAAGCTGATTGCTTTTGCTTGCGTGGATAAGCACGGCAATGAGCTAATGCCCTGCGGGCGCTGCAGACAGTTGCTCTATGAGCACCACGCACCGGGCATGCTACTGAACACTGTTTCTGGCATAAAGACCATCTATGAAGTCTTGCCCGATGCTTTTGGGCCAGAGGATCTATTGGAGCGCAAATGAGCTACAGCGCAGTCGAACTGATTATTAAAAAGCGCGAGCGCTATGAGCTCACAACCGAAGAGATTCGTTGGTTAGTTGCAGGCTACACATCTGGTTCGGTTGCGGATGAGCAGATGAGTGCGATGGCGATGGCTATCTTGCTAAACGGTATGAATCGCAGGGAGATCAGAGATCTAACTCTCGCGATGATTGATTCCGGAGAAAGACTGGACTTTCAGGGTCTTTCCGCTCCAACCGCCGATAAGCACTCGACCGGTGGAGTAGGCGACAAAATCACACTTCCGCTAGCCCCGCTGGTCGCGTCCTACGGAGTGGCTGTCCCGCAGCTCAGTGGCCGAGGGCTTGGTCACACCGGCGGCACCCTGGACAAGCTGGAGGCTATCCCTGGCTGGCAGGCAAGTCTTTCAAACACCGAGCTCTACTCCCAGCTTGCAGAGGTGGGAGCGGTTATCTGCGCTGCTGGCTCAGGGCTTGCTCCAGCGGATAGAAAGCTTTACGCACTCCGGGATGTGACCGGGACCGTGGAGGCTATCCCACTAATTGCGTCATCGATCATGTCAAAGAAAATTGCCGAGGGCACCTCGGCCTTGGTGCTGGATGTGAAAGTTGGATCCGGTGCTTTTATGAAGACACTTGACCGCGCCACTGAGCTTGCTCAGACCCTGGTGCAGCTTGGCCAGGATGCTGGAGTTAAGACCGCTGCACTGTTGACCGATATGTCCACCCCGCTGGGTAAGAAAATCGGCAATGCGCTCGAGGTCGAGGAATCAGTTGAGGTGTTGCAGGGCGGCGGACCATCGGATGTGGTTGACCTGACGGTTGAGCTGGCCAGTGAGATGTTGCGACTGGTGGGCATCGATGCCGACCCACGTGAAAACCTTTCAAATGGCAAGGCCTATGACAAGTGGCGTCAGATGATTTCTGCTCAAGGCGGTAATCCGGATGCACCGCTTCCCAAGGCAAAGCACTCAACCCAAATCTTCGCTCCAGAATCTGGTGTCATCAGCAAGCTAGATGCGCTTGATCTCGGGGTTGCCTCTTGGCGTTTAGGAGCAGGGCGTGAGCGCAAGGAAGATGCGGTTCAGTTTGGAGCCGGTATCGAATTGCACGCTCAGCTGGGAGATCGCGTCCAAGCAGGCGCTCCACTGATGACCCTCTATACCGATACTGAAGAAAAGTTCGAGCGCGCAATAGAACTAGCTCAGCAGAGCTTTGAGATCTCGGAGCAGCAGGTAGGTCGTAAGCTCATCCTGAATCGAATTAGTTAGGAACCAACTTGGACATCAAATCACTACCGAAGATCTCACTTCACGATCACCTAGACGGTGGTTTGCGTCCCGCGACAATCGTTGAGCTCGCCGCCGAGATTGGCCACAAGCTCCCATCTAACGATGCAGAGGAGTTGGGTCACTGGTTTAGTGAGAGCGCTAATTCAGGTTCGCTGGTTCGCTATCTCGAGACTTTTGATCACACTGTTGCAGTGATGCAAACTCGTGAGGGCTTAGAGCGGGTCGCATACGAGGCGGTTCTGGATCTAGCCGAGCACAACGTCATTTACGGTGAACTGCGCTGGGCACCAGAGCAGCACCTGGCAAAGGGCCTGAGTCTGGATGAGACTGTTGAGGCGGTGCAAGACGGACTCGAGCGCGGAATGGAAGAGATTGAAAGTCGCGGTGGGTTTATCCGCACCGGCCAACTTGTCACTGCAATGCGCCACGCTGATAGAGGTCTCGAGATTGCCGAGCTGGCAGTCAGGCACCGCAACAATGGGGTGGTTGGCTTTGACATTGCAGGAGCAGAAAAAGGTTTCTTGCCGGTTCGCCACAAAATTGCTTTCGATTACCTCGCTCAAGAGCTTTTCCCCGT
>RFTL01000091.1 GCA_009923455.1 Actinomycetota bacterium
CCGAGCCCACCCTGACCCACTTGAATTCTTGTTACACCTGAGAGGGTTATGCTTTCGTTCCAAAGAAGTGCGCCTGCACCACCTCCACCACCGTGCCGTGTTCCTCCGGCACCGCCTCCGCCAACAGCTAGAGCCTTGAAGCGATTGACGCCGCCAGGGGGGGTCCAGCCTCCGAGAGCTGTCAGGTATGTGCGCTGGAATCGAAGAACTGTTTGGTTCCCAAAAACGGTAGCCGTCTGAACAATCTGCGAATCTGTATATGTCGTCGATGAAATGGCAGATGCGTGTCTCAAATCCAGACCGGTGCCTGAACCGCGGTTCAATTCGACACCTGATGATTGGTAATCATTAAAGTCAAAATGGGCCCTCAAAACTGCACCCGAGCGAATCGCCACTCCATCTGATTGCGTGGCACCGTAACTGTGCATGGAGTTTGAGATTTCGGTTTGACTTAGTGCAGCATTCCAGACTTTGACTTGGTCAACCTGCCCATCTAATGACTCGTCGCCATTTGAATGCGCACCCACTGAAAAGGTTCCGGTGGTTGCATTTGTCGTGCTCTGAGTTGTTGAGGTCCAAACCAGCGCACCGTCAAGGTAAAGCCGAGCTATTCCCGATGCATCCCTGGTAACCGCGGCGTGAAACCATCTTGCTGAGGGGACTGTTACATCGGTCCAAACAGAGGCATTACCCCAGCCCACCAAGAACTCGTAAGGGGTTGCGACATTGTCACGTCCTATGACCAAATAAATTTGGTTAGAGGTATCCACAGACTGACTCAACAGCACATGTGCTCGAGTCATGCTCCTTATGTTGGCCCAGATTTCCATCGTGAATGGGCCTGATGCGACAGTTCCAGCCGTCCCTACAAAATACTGACTTGACTGACCTTGAAGATCAGCGGCTGCGTCCACGATTGTGGTGTACCGAACTATAACGACACCTGAACCGCCATCCGCAGCGAAGTCTGTTCCACCACCACCTCGGTTCGGAGGGGCTGCTCGAAAAACGTTGCTGACCTGAGTTGCAGCGGAAGAAGAGGCTGTGCCGTAGCCGTTATCGTTTCGTCCCGCGCCACCGCCACCGTAATCTAAGAGAGTGCCAGATATGCTGGACAATACTCCAGGACCACCGTTCATTCGATTACCTGGACCGCCTGCTCCACCACCACCACCGGCTTCACAAAAGTTATTGGTCACCGTACAGGGGCTACTCCGGACGTTATTTCCACCACCGGTGTTTCCATTGCCAGATGTGCCACCAAATGAACCTGCTGGGTCATTTGTGTTGAGAGCGCTTTGACCACCTCTAGCAGTTATGTTGGAGAAGGTGGAGCTTTGACCATTGCCCGCCCTCAGGCCAGAGCCAGAAGTAGCCCTCCCCTCACCTCCTTGCCCTACTTGGACCGAAACTACAGAGTTCAGTTGAAGCGTGACTGGGGTTTCCAAAACCTCTCCACCTCCTCCTCCGTGACCCCAGAAAACAGAACCTATGCCTCGATCAGCACCTGCACCCGCACCTACAACAAGAACTCTCGCATTCACTGCAGTTGTGGGAGTCGTCCATCCTCCTACACCCGGCAAGTAAGTTCGAGGGAAAGACACAATTGTCTCGCCTCCCACAGTAGAGAGAGTCTTGACGTCAACCCTCAAAGGATTACCAACAAGAGTAAGGGCCTGGCCAACACCGGACCGGTCAAAGACAGATCCCGTTCCAGTCGGCTCATTGAAATCCCAATAACCCCTCAGACCCGCCTCATTGCCGACTAGGCGTCTGTGTACGTTGGCAGATATTTGTTCAGTTGAGCGAGCTACGTCCCAAACCCTGAGTTCATCGATTCCGCCCTGGAAGAACTCTGTGTTGACTCGATCCCCCACGCGCAAGGGATTACTATTTTGGGCAAGTGTGCTCGGTGCCGAGTTGGCTTGATACGCGAGTTTCCCATCAATGTAGAGGCTTATCGAAGTGCCTGACTTAACCCAAGCCACGTGCGTCCATGCATTGAGACGAGCTTGAACTTGGGTATCGACCCATCCGACCCAGCCAGATCCATTGTGGAGCGCCCACTGATAGGTACCCGAATTAATGCCGAATGTGAATGAGTTCTCTTTGCTCAGGTAATTTTTACCGCCTGTTCCACTGGTGAAGGAAGTTGGTTGCAGCCAGAGTTCCCAAGTGGCATTAGCGGACAGGTTAGGGTACTCGGTACTCGGTCCTTGTGCATACTGGCCTGAAACTCCGCTGGTATTGACTCCCAAATAGTGGTCGAGAGTTGAATTCGCGCCGTTGTTGTTTGATGAAGCAGACAAAAAGCCCGTAATCGCAATCGCGACCGAGAGAAGGGCAATCAGAACTGCAAGGCAGAAGCGATGCAACCTAACGGCTGCATTTCGCACAAGCTTTAGCTCTGTCATCGTTCCTCTGCTTTTTTGGGTATGCCAAGGCACACCATTTAGGCCCTTCAACCCTAAAGCTGGGGACAGAGTGTACTTAGCGGAATCTTCGGTATACCGAATGTCTGGACATGTGCTTTGTGTCGCAAAAAAGCGAGTCGTTTTTATCGAACGCGGAGGGTGCGAATCTTCACTAACTGACGATCGATGTAAACCTTGGTTTCAACCAGTTTTCCTATTGATTGCTTCAAGAGGTTCTTGGTGTAGTTGGTTGGGATGTTTGGGACTACTCGCCACCTATTGCCGACCTGA
>RFTL01000092.1 GCA_009923455.1 Actinomycetota bacterium
TCTATGGTTGCCCAAACGTTGCTAAGGGCGGTTGAGCATAAGCTGAAAAGAAACCAAGATAACACAACGGTCCAAATAATCCACGTGACCAATCATGCGCGAAGCTCGAGCAGGATTAGAAAATTTAGTCTAGTTTTCTTAATGGCCTTAATCAGCTCAGTTTTAGTGATGGGCGCATATATTTTTGCTTCGCGCAGATCGCCGGATTTACTCGCATCGCCAATGCCAGCCCCCGTTGAAATGTCACCGGATGAGCCGATAGAAGACAATCAAAAAACATCGCCTAAGGCAGATCGTGCAAGCGAGGTTGAAAACGCCAAGCCAAAAGTGACAGAGGCAACCAAGCCTGAGGATTCAGGCGATAGCAAAAAACCAGCATCTGACGGCAAAAGCCAAAAAGACGGTAATTTAAAGGCCTCGACTAAAGCCGACACGGCCGATGGAGCTCCGTCTAAAGCCAAGAAAGAAGAAAAGCCGGCTGAAAAGGATAAGGCAACGTCGAGTAGCTCGCCAAGTAGAACTGAGCCTTCAGCTCGTCCCAATCGAACATCGACATCGAAGCTTCTCAGAGGAGGTGGCGAGCCGCCAGAGTGAGTTTGATGGCTGGCGCGCTTGTCTCGGTATTCAAATCCAAGAAGCTTGAGGGTGCTTGTGAATGACTTCTGATCTTCGTGCGTTACCCTCAGGGACGCGCTTATCCGACTACAAGTTAGAGCGTGTTCTTGGCCATGGCGGTTTCGGGATCACTTATTTAGCGGTTGATTTGTCGCTCGATCAGAAGGTCGCTATCAAGGAGTACTATCCTCGCGAGTTTGCGGTTCGTGATAGCACGAAGACCATTCATGCAGCGGGTAATGCTGAGGATAAGGACAACTTTTCATGGGGTCTGGAGCGCTTTCGGGAAGAGGCAAAAACACTAGCCCGTTTTAGTCATCCAAATGTTGTAGCCATCCGCCGTCTGTTCGAAGCAAATGGCACATCTTACATCGTCATGGAATTTTGTGAGGGTGAGCCCCTCGACAAGTTGATCAAGCGTGAAGCTCCGCTCTCTAAGGGGAAGCTCGAGGCGATCTTCGCTTCTCTCATGGACGGTTTGGAGCATGTCCATGCTGCAGGTGTGATGCATCGCGATATCAAACCAGCGAACATCTTTATACGCGCTGATGGCAGTCCCGTTCTCTTGGACTTTGGTGCAGCCCGCCAAGCTTTGGTCAGTCACAGCCGCAGCATGACCTCGCTAGCTACTGCGCACTATGCGGCCTTCGAGCAATACTCCACCCACGGCAAACAAGGTGCGTGGACAGATATCTACGGTTTGGCCGCGACCCTCTACCACGCAGCCACCGGAGAAAAGCCTCAAGATGCTCCCGACCGCATACTCGAGGATACACTTGAGCCGATAGCGGAGAGAGCTGCGGGGCAATATTCGGAGCATGTGTTGAAGGCTATCGATGCTGGATTAGCCGTAAGACCTGAAGACCGCCCTCAATCCATCAAAAAATGGCAGGAAACGATTAAGCAAGGGGACGCAAAACGTTCTGCACTTGGTTCGGATAGATTTAATTCTGGCAAGATTAATTGGTTCAGAACTTCTTTAAAAACACAAAAGCTGGCTGGTTTCTGCCTTGGCCTAGTTTTGTTATTGAGTGTCGTTTTCAGCCTGCTACCCAAGCAAGATCAAGATACAGGCGCGAATTCATTTGAAGCAAGCATGCCCGGGGCTGTGGCCCAAGATAAATCTAGTTCTAGTGCCTCGGAACGATCACCAGATCCAAATTTCGAGTTAGATGAGAATGCTCCCGAAACGCATAACCGTCCTGCACAAAATGCGACCCTGTTGTCGGGGTCCATTTCCCTTGATGATTATCCACGCGACGCCCTAAATGATGAAGAACAGGGAACCAGCACAGCGACATATGTCGTCAATCCAGATGGAAAAATATCATCATGTAGCGCATTCGGTGCCACGGATAGATTAAACTGGCAAACCTGCAACCTCATATCATCTCGATTTAGATATGAGCCCGCACGTGACGAACAAGGCAATCCGGTAGCAGAAAGACTAGTTTATGTCATGGCTTGGCGACTGATGGGTCCAATTCGTGCAAGGCAAATTGCGGGTACCATCACTAGCAACGATTATCCGGTTGAGGCGCTCAATCAGCGTGAGACTGGAACGTCAACAGCCTACTTCAACATTACCGTTGACGGGCGTGTCCGTGACTGTGTTGCAAGCGGAGCGACGCCACTACTGGATTCTACTGCCTGTAACCTAATCACCGCGCGATTTAGGTTCAGACCGGCGCGAGACAGCGCAGGCAAGCCGATTACGGAAACAAAAATACAGAGGATTACTTGGAGCTTGTGAAATTTTTCCAATACTTGATATGTTCCGGGCTCAGTTACTTTGGCCTTCTAGGCACTTCGATGAATTTCTTTCTGCTACATTCTCTGCAACCACTTGATCGGCGTTGCGGCCTTGCCGAGCCAGGTTCGTCAGCCCGGTCTACGTTCTCTTTCGTGGGTACCGGTTCCATTTTCATTAGATAGCCATCAGTGCGGAGGAAGGACATCGGATTTACAGCCTGACCATTCAGGCGCACCTCATAGTGCAGCGTGCCGTTTTCGGCGCCAATGGCGGGTCCCATCAAGCCAATTAGTTGGCCACGT
>RFTL01000093.1 GCA_009923455.1 Actinomycetota bacterium
ATATGTTCCGTTTACAACTGGAAGACCTAGGCTGTCACGAAGTGTGACAGTTACGGTTGCTCTCTCACCTGGTACATAAGTTGCCTTATCAAATGAAAGAGCAACTGTTGCAGGAGATGCAGAACCTACACGAATTGACACAGGCGCTGCGCTGATACCAGTTGTGACGGTAGCGGCAGAGTTTGTTGTCAAGGTGATTGATGCTGTTCCCGCAGCCACACCAGTAAGGTTACAAGTTACCTTACCTGTGGCATCGGATAAACCGCAGTCTCCATAATTATCGCTGATGATTGTTGTTGCGCTGGATACGTCATATACCCGAACACCAGAAACTGGAACGCCTGCCGCATCAGTAACGATAGCTGTGATTGCTCCAACTGCTGCACCTGAATTGCTTGCTGGGATTACAGCGTTAACAACCGTTGGAGTAATTCTTGTAGCTGCTCCGAAGAATGTAACTGTTTCGGTTGCCAAAACAGTGGTTCCCGCAGAGATTGTGATTGTTGCGACACCTGCTGTGCCATCTGAGAACACGCCGACCCAATAGTCGCCAGCGGTTCCCGTGATTGCCCTGCCTGTAGATGAGATAGCAGTTACAGCAGTATTGCTTGCTGCTCCACCGATTCCAAGGGTTCCTGGTCCGCTAATTGTTGCAGTTAACGCAACAGCGCTTACCGGGGCTAAGTCACCAGCTGTGCGTGGAGTTACAACGATTGTTGCTCGCTGATCAGCACTGAATGTCATTGGTACTGAAATGGTTGCATCAGCAGTAGCAGTTGATGTTTCACCAGCAACAATGAATGAAGTTGAGTTAGCCGCTGTAACAGTCAATGCGCTATCAACAGTAACTGTCCAGGTTTGTGCAGTTGTTGTTAGGCCACCTGCTGGAGTTACACGAATTACGTATGTGCCAGCAACAGTCGGTGTAAGTGAAATTGTTGCGCTACCTGTGAAACGACCGGCACCTGTTGATGCCAATGACATTACCAAGTTCGAAACAGAAGTCGTTCCTGCTGTGTTTGCAGTTGCCTGCGCTGAAGTAATTGAAAGCGTAGGCATCGCTGAAGATGTGACTGGTGAGCTCACCAAAGCTACTGTTGCAGTAGCAGTTTCTGCTCCAGAGTCAGTGTCAATAAACGTTAGCGATACTGCATTTGTTACGGCAGAGCCTACGGTTGTTGAGCTGGTTGTCGATGCTAGTGTCAACGCGTCTGACTGAACAGCGGCGTTTGATGGTGCTACAGACATTAGACCGAAGCCCAATGCTGAAACTGCAACAAGCGCGATGCGCTTGAGAGTTGTCTTTGTAGACATTGATTTCCTTTCAAGGCCTTTCCCTGATCCGGCTTGGCCCAAAAAGGCACTCTCATACGGCATGAGAAGGCAGTGGCCCGCGTAAAAAGGTGAAAATTGATGCCCTCTCATACCCAGGGCAGAAAAAGAAGAACCCTCAACGTGTCGTTGAGGGTTTCTGAAGAGCTATACCTTTATTATTACCAACGGTTATTCACTTCCCCGACCAGCGATGTCCGGATCGCGGCCGAGGCGGGAATTACGCTTGGCCACGCTGGAGAAACTCCAGCCCCCTGAGTAATTTGTCCGTTTTGTCCACTCTCCGCGACAAATTACGCCCCCGAACGTAGTAGCGGGTAGAGGCAGTGACGACTGACTCTGCAAGACTAAACCGGTATACAAATAGGGGCTCACTTAAGTGGCAATTCGCAAGAAAACTGCTTCCGCAGGTCTGAAGGTCTGAAAGTCTGGACCGTCGCGGAGCTTGGTGCTTTCTACACAGAGCACCGCAGCGAACTCGTTGCCCACGCCTCACGCATCCTAAAAGACAGCGCTCGCGCTGAAGAAGTAATCCAAGACGCCCTAATCAAGGTCATGCTCGCTGCCCCTGAGCTTGAATCCGCTGAACACGCGCTTGGCTATATGCACCGCACCATCGAAAACCTCTGCATCGATATCTTCCGTATCGAAGGCCGTCGTCCAAACCTTGTAGTAATTGACGATGCCACCGCCGAGCTTGAATCCCAATGGATCGACAACAAGGATCATGCCGATGTAATCGCCGCCGCTGATGATGCCGCGATCGTCCGCCAGGCTCTTGCGATGCTCTCACCTGCAGAGCGCGCCGCCCTTGTTATGTGGGAGATGGAAGGCCGCTCCACCGAAGAAATCGCCGCCGAACTCGGTATCAAAGAGTCCGCGGTGCGCCACACAGTTTCCCGCGCCCGTACCTCACTACGCCGCGTAATGTCCGAGCTAGTTATCGATAAAGAGCGTGGCCTAACCGCTCTTGATATGCTTTCAACCACCTACAAGAAGACCTCCGAGATCGCCAAGAAGTCCAGCAAGGCTGCACTTTCCTTGATTCTTGTCTTCTTCGCATTCCTTGGCTTCAACTCAATGCCAACCGATTCCAATCTTCCTAACATCACCGCAGAAGAATCTGTTTCCTCAACCGAAACAGCCGGTGCTGCTCCAAAGGCAAGCGAAGAGAGCCCAATGGCCGCTCCTTCAGCATCCGCTTCTGCAACCGCAGCTGCCAAGTCACAGCAATCAGTTGTGAACGCAAAGGCAGCCACCTTCAGCTTTACTGGTCTTGATCGCAACGGCGTCCCAACCGGATTCACC
>RFTL01000094.1 GCA_009923455.1 Actinomycetota bacterium
GAAGATCGCAAACCAAACCGAAGCGTTCGGCGGAGCCTGGTAGCCATCCAAAAGAGCGAAGCCCCAGGTCACTATTGCGACAAAGGCTATCTGCAGCATTGCGAATCGGTATGGGTCTCTGCCCTGGCCAAACTTGCCAAGCAACAGGATGTGAACCGCATACATCAATGCGCAAGCGATCAACCATAGCTGGCCAATTTGAAACTCAACGCTCTGCGCCGCTCCAGAAAGAATCCCCAATCCGATAGCTGCCAGCATGGCGCCGGTCGCAATCTTCCAAGAGATTTTCTCTTTCAAAACTAGCCATGCAAGAAGCGGGGTCAGGACCACATAAAGCCCAGTCAAGAATCCACTCATCGCAGCGGTTGTCGCTTCCAGGCCGATGGTCTGAGTGATGTATCCAAAGGCTAGGACAGTGCCAATGATCGCACCAAAGCGCACATCGCCCTTTGCGAAAGCGAGCGACACTCGAGGTCTCAGCGCAATCATTGCAAGCGCGGCAACCGTGAAGCGGGTTGCTAAAAAGTCCATGTAGGGCTGTTGCTCGATTGCATCCTTCATCAGGACAAACGCTGCACCCCAGACAAATCCAACAAAAAGCAATGCGATGACTGCGAGTCGGATTTTGTTCATCCGGAAAGCCTAGCTTTTCGGCGCCTTTCGACATCCTTTACCGGCCAGTTTTTTTGCCATGGAAGGGAAAACAATGCCATGCATCGGAAAGACCGCCGCCCAGTAGGCGTGACCGAATAGACCTTTTGGGTGGAAAAAGGCGCGCTGCACCAGCAGGGTCTCGCCGCTTGGTAACACGAAGGTTCGGAACTCGAGCCAGGCAAGACCAGGGAGCTTCATCTCAGCGCGAAGGCGCAGCAGCTTTGGGCGCTCAATCTTCTCCACTCGCCAAAAGTCCAGGGCCTCACCCTCCATCAGGGTGTTTGGATCGCGCCTACCGCGACGAAGTCCAACACCGCCAACAAAGCGATCCATTAGTCCGCGCAATTCCCAGGCCCAGGTCGCTGTCGAGTAACCGTTGTCGCCACCGATTGCCTCAATTCGCTTCCAGATTTCTTGCTGACTATCGCCGCTTATGTACTCACGCTGGTCCACATAGAGCGACCCTCCCGCCCAATCAGGGTCGGTTGGTAGTGGTTCAGAGTGTGTGCCGGGTGTCGTCGCGTTCGACCATCTGGTCTCGACTTCAAGATCTTTCACTCTGGTCAGTGCAAGCTCCACTGCTTTTTTGAAAGTAGTTCTACCGCCAGGGGCATCAGGGATGTACTTTCTGATGTCATCCTCTTTCGCCACCACCTCGTGCTTGAGCGATGCAACCAAGCGTTTTGCCAGGGTGACAGGAACCGGAGTAACAAGGCCAATCCATCCCGAGGCCAACCTCGGGGTGAGCACCGGTAATGGAATGATTATTCGTCTTCTCAGTCCTGCAGCTTCGGCATACTGCTGCATCATTTCCATGTAGGTGAAAACATCTGGCCCTGCTATGTCAAATACGCGATTCACAGACTTATCGATGGTGGCGGAGCCAACGAGGTAGCGCAGCACATCTCTAATCGCAATTGGTTGAATGCGATTCTTCAACCACTTTGGAGTGACCATGATTGGCAAGCGTTCGGTTAGGTGCCTGAGCATTTCAAAAGATGCTGAACCGGATCCGATCACAACCCCGGCTCGCAGTTCAATGGTCGGGACTCCGCTCGCTCTGAGGATTTCTCCGGTTTCGGTGCGCGCTGCCATGTGAGGAGATAGCTCTCCCTCGGATGAGGTCATGCCCCCCAGGTAAACAATTCGCTGGACATTTCTAGATTTGGCGGCGTTTGCAAACTTGGTTGCGAGGTCCGCCTCCTCCTGCTCAAAGTTTTTGGGCGAATTCAATGCGTGAAGTAGGTAGTAGGCGACATCCACATCTGCCAAGGCCTTCAGTAATACTGCGCTTTCAGACGCATCGCCCTCGCAAATTTCGACTTGTTGCACCCAGGGGTAATCACGGAGTTTGTCGGCATTCCGAACTAAAACTCGGACTCGATAGTTGTGAGCGAGCAGCTCTCTGATCAATCTGCCACCGATATAGCCGGTTGCTCCAGTCACCAATACTCGAGCTGGCTTGTTATCTGCTGAGATCAGCTCAGGAAGGTCAGCGGTGACGGTTTCGATCATGGTTTAGATAACCAGGATTAGGCACTTTGTGTTTCAAACAGTTCTGAAATTCCTAAGCACCACTCTGCTGAAACAACTTTCGGTTTCGAGCTCAGTGTCAGGCGAAGCACGATGAAATCGCCCGGCTTTAGCGCACTCGCCTCGAGAATGTGTTTTTTCAAATCCTTATTTGCTGCGTTTGCCAATGGCTCTAGAACGCTAGGTAAAGCAGGGCGGTGAGTGCAGATCAGACCCGACTTGGATTCACCCAAGAGTGCACCAACGACCTTTTTCGTGCTCAGCGGTCTTCGTTTGTTCGCCAGCTCGGTGAGCTGACCGCG
>RFTL01000095.1 GCA_009923455.1 Actinomycetota bacterium
ACAAGGGCAAAAATATTACCGCCTTTGCCCGTCAGCACGGGTTGAGTTTTTCGCTGTTGGCAGCAGTGCATCGAGGCGACATTCCTCAGTACAAAGGATGGACAAAGGCGGACTTGAAACCTGTACAGCTCAGGTTGGGATTAGAGGGGCTGATCTAGGTTCCTCAGCTCTAAAACACGCAATTGTTGGGGCACAGCAGATGAATCGCTATATCCAGTTGGATCAACATCGATCGCCACAAAGCCAGATTCTTCGCGCCAGATATAGCGATCGATTCGTCCGAAGTCTGTTTTCTCATCTCGGCGGATTTCCATCTCAGTGCCCACACCATAGCCAATGGAATCTGCACCAAAGGCAAAGGAAGTACGGGTGAGCCGTGCCGAGCCAGCGATCGTTTCGTTCTGCACACCCTCGGTTCCTGCTGCACCCATGCCGTAGGCGTTGGTTTCAAACACATGGAAGTTGGAAATCTTGCCCAGATAGCCAGACACCCGATCGCGCTCACCACCTGTGGCAGAGTTGAGGATATTCAGCACGTCGGTAATTGCTGCTTCAGTCGGGAATCTGAATCGATCGGCGATCGATTTACGAAGCTGAGAGCGCCCCTTGGAATGCGTCGCCAGGCCATAACAGCCGTCTGCATAGGTCGGAATCTGCAAGCCGCGCATGTAGGAGTACAAATCATCCAGGAAGTCTTCGGTCAAGGTGCCATCGTCGCCTGCTGCCAGGTCAGCGGTTGCCGTCGTCACGTTGCCGCCGTTGTTGTAAACAATTCGGCTGGTGGGGTGCCACAATCCACGGATGGTCATGTCTTGCCAGAAGTGATGGTCATATCCCAGGTTGCGTTCCAGGATTTGCTCAAGGTCTAGCAGCGAGTAAGCCGAGACAAACTGAGGGATAGCGATCGGCGCATTGGAGTTATTCAAGCCCAGACCCCATTCCTGCACCGTGCAGCTTACTGCACCCTGGGTTAAGTTCTGGTTGCCAGAGGCGATCGCCGCATAGGTTCCAGAGCCAGAAAGTAGGCGATCGTTCGTCGCTGTCGGCGTGGAGTTGTAGGCGAAACGCGGCATCTTGATTGTGTCGCCCTGCCCCTTCGCAAAGTCAAACTTTACGTTTACAAACTGATGGAAGATGAAGCTGGGAATATGGGTGAGGCGAGTAACGCTGGACAGATAAGCCAAGAAACCATCAGGAACGTCTGCCCGAACCGTTGCTGCGTCGCTGCCTACCGCTTTGTTGCCACCGCGCAACAGTCCGTTATTTTTGGCATACACTTCCATGTCCTTGCGGATAGAGTCACGATTCTCCCGCACAAATCGGGTCAGTTCACGGCTATCGCGAATCATGCGAATCATGCCGTCGCTGTCCTGGTGTTCGTAGCGCGGAGCTTTGTCGTAAGTATTTAGGAATTCCGCTGCTGCTCCCTGTGCTTTGTCGCTGCGAGTGGAAGCGATCGTATTCACCATGGGGAACCCGGTTTTGTCGCTGTTGCCAGGATGCTGACTGCCCATGACCCGGAACACTCCCGCCAGACGATCGCGATCCTGCTGCGTGGTGGTGAGCTGCTGCTGAGCTTCTTCAAGCTGGCTCCGAGTGGTTGCCAAATCAGACTGAAGCTGGTTCACGTTTTCCTGTAAAGGCGCAACTGCATCACGCAGCAAAGCCTGTAGCTCTTCAGCCGTTAAAGTTGCTGTTGCAGGAGTACTATCAGCAGGCGTTTCAGCGACAGGAGCGGAAGCAGGTTCGTCCGCTGAATCATTGCCCAAAATTCCAGGCTGAGACTCAGGTTCAGAGGTCACTGCATCGTTGCCAGCGATCGCACCCATTGCGCCAATCTTGCGCTTGTTAATGGCGGCGATCGCATCAGATTCAGGGGTTCCGCCCTGTGCGTCAAGCTTCACTTTGGATTTATTCAGAGTAACCATGCTATTCCTTATGATCCGGATCGAAAGGCTGCAACAGCGTTCCTACGCTTTCACCGTGCCAGCATTGCAGCAATTGGGAGTGGTCACAAAGCTGAGTTCCATCAAGTCATACACACCCGATCGCACATAGTATGGTGCTGCAAGTTTGCGCGTTTCTGGGTCAGCGTACTCCAACCATGGCGAAGGCATGAGGTGAGGGCATTTATCGTCCGTAAAACTGACCTCACACAGCGGACAAACAAAGTCCGTGATGCGGAACCCGCCTACTGATACTTCGTTCAGCCTGCCGTAGCGCAATCCCTTTTCTGCCGCTGATTCCCGCTCAACAAATACGTCAACGATCGCCTGGTAGTGTCCTTCTTTTTTGATAATCTTTTTGTTCCAGTCGTAGTTGCCAGCTTTGTCTAGAATCTCGGAACTTACGTCTTTAGCCTGCAATACACGCGAATCAAAACAGCGACCAACCACCTTCCCGACTTCATCCCAGTCGTGATCCAGGGTGAGCGGTAAGCCAACGAGCAAATCCGAAAGCTTGTACAGGTCTGGAACTGCCCATTTGCC
>RFTL01000096.1 GCA_009923455.1 Actinomycetota bacterium
GGGTGTAGCCAACCTGATCGCCCAAGAACGCCGCGATACCAACCCCTATTACCATCACAATGATGTTTATCGAATCTTGGTGGGCAGCTGCAACGAGTCCCGCGGCAAACACCAGAGAGTCTCCAGTAATGAAAGGAATAAAGGCGCCAATAAAGAGACCCGTACCGGCAAAAACCAGACCAAAGACAGCAGCGTAGAAGAGGATTGGTCCTATCTGATCAAACCAGCCAACCACATCGTTAGTGACAGATAGTTGGATTTGCGTGGGCACGGCAGAAGTCTAACTTGGGGCTTATCGGACTAATCCGTGCACGATGATCTCGGATAGTTCTTTCCTTGACCTCTCCGCAAGCTCCCGCTCTTGAAGTTCCGATGGTGCGCTGGATATATCTCCCTGCTTGCCGATTGCCAAGATGTTGACAATCCATACACCGTCAACACCGAGGACCTTTTGAACCTCATCGTGAACGATGCCCCCCATGTAGTGGGCCTTTAGTCCCATAGCTTCGGATTCAAAAACTACTTGGGCTGATGCAAGGCCTGCGTTGTAGAAAACAGTCCCCTTGTCCCATTCATTTCCATCAGGTCGCAACCTGTCGGCCATAACAACAACGTATGCAGACGAGCTTGGTGCCCAAGATTGATTGAAGCCGGTGAGTCCGCTCTGTGAGATGGTTTCAAACTCGTCTGAGCCCCTAAGGAGAATCGAGAACTTCCATGGCTGAGCATTGTTTGAGCTAGGTGCCCACCTTGCAGCTTCAGCAAGCGCTAATACATCACCGTGTGTTAGCTCGTGAGTGATGTCGAAAACTCTTGGGCTCCAGCGATTTGCAATCAATGACGAAATAGGAACGATGGTCTGGGCTGGTTTTGAAATTGCATTACTCACGGGACAATTCAACACCATTTCCAATGATGGGCTTCCCAGTGACGGGAAAACTACTTCTTTGCACTCAGGTATAGGCCAAGGGCAATCATAGGAATTCCAATAATCAACCCCGGAGTCACCGGCTCACTTAGGAACAGAATACCCAGAAACAAGGCCACTGCCGTGTTTACATAGGTAATTAGGCTGGCTTTCACCGGGCCTACTTCTTTCAGTAGTTCAAAGAAGATTACAAAGGCTAGTGCGGAACAGACGAGACCTAAAACGACTAGAGCAATCACAGCGTGGTTTGTTGGACCCGCGGCCAACTCAGCAGGAAGCGCAGTGAGCGCTGCAGGCGAATAGATGAGTGCAACCAGCGCCATGCTCAGACCAATTACTCCTGAGGTCGGCACATCCGTCATTTTGATGTTTGCCATGATTGGAGCGATTGCGTATCCAAGCGCTGCTCCAACAACAGCCAAAACCCAAACCGGTTGAACGTGACCAAGGAATGAATCAACACCTATTAGCGCCACTACTCCAGCAAAGCCAATAATCATTCCTGTTAGTGGGACCGGTCTCAATGCAGTTCTATCTTTTAACACCAGCGCCATGATCGCCACGGCAAAGAATGGCACCGTAGAGACCAGCAATCCCGAAAGCCCTGAAGGGATATGCTTTCCAGCTTCGGTAATGAGAAGCCAAGGGAACACCATCTCGAGGAATGCGAATAGCGCAACATATGGCCACGCCTTGAGTGCTGGTTTTATGCCGCCCACCTTGAAGGCGTAAGGGACAAGTACGAGAGCACCTAACAGGGTTCGTGCAAAGACGATGGTGGGTGTGGAGAAAGACTCCAACGCCCAAACGATGAAGAAGTAGGGTAAGCCCCAAAATGCTCCGGCAAGCAGGAATAGGACAAGACCCTTTTTGGACACCTCTGAATGCTAGTCCAAAGAAGTTCCGTTAAATGGGAATCGGGTGGACCCGAAGGCCCACCCGATCCGGTTAGTTAGTTTCTACTACTTGACGGTGATGGTTGCAACGTTCTCCAGGGTGCCGTTTACGTAAACAGCTACTGGAAGAGTGCGACCAGTCACAGACTTGCGAGTGAACAGGTAGTTGTCGTTTAGAGAGGTGTACTTGAACCAACGTGCACCAATCTTGACGGATACAACTGCACCCTTGGCGTTCTCAACGCGAACTGCAACGCGACCGTTGAAGGAGCCAATCACAGCGTTTACCTCAGGTGCAGCTGGTGCAGCTGGGGTAGCGATTGTGAATGCCTTGCTTACGGTGATGTCGTCAGCAGCAACTGAGGTTGGCTTGAAGGTCGCAGTGGCAGTACCGGTGCCGGTCTCACCTGCAAGTACAAGTACCTGGAAGGAGAACTTTCCATCCTTGTCGGTAGCAACAGCTGAACCGATGTTGAATGGAAGACCCTTACCCTCGTACTTGATCGAAAGAGCACTGGTCTCAATACCGTTTCCTAGTGCGTCGGTCAGGGTACCAGTGATGGTAGTGGTCTGACCAGCTGTTAGGGTCTCGGAACCGAAAGTAATTCTCTTTGCA
>RFTL01000097.1 GCA_009923455.1 Actinomycetota bacterium
TCGTCCCACTGATTCGAGTCAGGTACTCACTCTCGTTGAGGTGGGGGGCTTCTATCGTAGCCCCCTGCATGCGCAACTCGTGTACGTAAAATTCGGTGGAGTAAAACCCTCCAAAATTATTGATCACCCCCACCATAAACTCCAAAGGAAAGTAGGCCTTCAGGTACAAACTCTGGTAACTCTCTACTGCAAAGGAAGCGGAGTGCCCCTTGGCAAAGGAATAGCCTGCAAAACTCTCAATCTGCATCCATACCGCAGCTGCCTCGGCATCCTTCCTCCCCAGACGCTTGCAGTTGTCAAAGTAGGCAGCCTTCACCCGCTCAAACTCGTCCTTGGATCGGGATTTACCACTCATGCCCCTTCGTAGTACATCCGCTTCGGCCAGGCTCAGCCCTGCAAAATGATGAGCCACCTTGATCACATCCTCCTGGTACACCATGATGCCGTAGGTCTCGGGCATGATCTCCGCCAGCACAGGATGGGCCTGCTTCCTGCGCTCCGGGTCCCGATGCCGCAAGATGTATTCCCGCATCATGCCCGATCGAGCCACCCCAGGACGGATGATGGAACTGGCTGCAACAAGCCTCAGGTAGTCATCGGCCTGCAGTTTGGTAAGCAGCATGCGCATGGCAGGAGATTCTACGTAAAAAGCGCCAATGGTATGCCCACTGCGGAGAAGTTCCTTGATCTTGGGATCTTGCTTAAACTGGGCGATTGCTCGGATATCCACTTCAATTCCCTGGTTGCGGTGGATCAGTTCCAAACTGGACTTGATGTGCCCTAGCCCCCGCTGGCTGAGCAGGTCAAACTTGTGTAAGCCGATGTCTTCGGCCACGTGCATGTCGATATGCGCCACAGGGAAGCCCTTGGGGGGCAAACTGGTGGCGGTGTAGTAATGCATGGACTTATGCGATAGCAACAGCCCGCAGGCATGAATGGTCAGGTGGGAGGGCATGTCATGCAGCACCTGCGCATAGCGAAGGATCAACTTGCCCAAGCCATCGGGGTTATAGCCTGCCTTGTCGGCCTGCTGCAGCAGGGATTCAATCTCTGCTTTGGGTAGGCCAAAGACCTTGCCCAGTTCCCGGATTACGGAATTGTACTGAAAGGTACTGTACGATCCGAGTAGCGCTACATAGGACTCTTGACCCACATTGTATTTTTTGAAGAGGTAGTCAAATACCTCGTCTCGGTCGGTCCAACTGAAGTCAATGTCGAAGTCGGGGGGATTTTCTCGGTATAGGTTGATGAAGCGCTCAAAATAGAGATCCAACTCCATGGGATCCACGTCGGTGATTCCCAAGCAGTAGGCCACCACGGAGTTGGCTCCGGAGCCTCGGCCCACATGGTAGAAATTGCGACGATGGGCAAACTGTACGATGTCGTAGTTGATCAGAAAGTAGGACACAAATCCCTTTTGCTGAATCAGCTCCAGTTCCTTTTCAATGCGCTGTCGGACGGCTGGAGAGAGCTGTGGGTAGCGCTGCTGTGCCCCTCGGAAGGTTTCCTGCCGGAGATAGTCTAGGTCTTCCCCTCCGGTACCGAGGAGGTCACGCTTGTTTTTGACCGCTTGAAAGTAGAAGGAAAATTGGCATTGCTCCAGGAGCTTTTGCGCATTGAGAAGGAGGTAGCTGTGGCTCTCGCAGCGAGCGATGAGCTCCGCATAGGTGTAGAGCTGATCCGAAGGATCCGCCTGTTCCTGCACAGGAAGCTTGCTCAATAGCGTATTCAGGTCCATGCTTCGCAGGAGTCGGTGCGCATTAAACTCCAGTTTGGATGAAAAACTAACCGGCTGCAGGAGTACCAATTTTTCTCGATTCCGGTGCCAGGGCGAGGAATGCAGTTTGTTGAGTTGACTGGGATGGATGCCAATGTACTCATGCTCGGCCAAGGGGAAGTACTCCTTCGGAAAAGGGTAGACCACAAAGCTATGTGCAAAGCGTTGCAAATGGAGGTGCCTTCTCTGCAAAAGGCCGCTGCTGCAAGAGGTGCTCCGAGAGGTGCTTGTTGAGTTCGTATAGGCCTTCCTGATTTCGCGCGAGCCCGATGTATTGCTGCGCGATGCCGTTCCTGAAATCAATCCCAATCACCGGATGAATGCCTGCTTTTTGTGCCGCTCGGATAAAGGGAAATACCGCTGCACTGCTGTTGATGTCCGTGAGTGCCAGGGCGTCTATCTTTCGCTTTTTTGCTTCGGATACGAGCGCATCCACCGACAAGGTGCCGTATTTGAAACTGAAGTGGCTGTGGCAATTGAGAAACATGGAGTCGACAAGATCTTTCCCGAAGACTGTCCTCGGGATGAAGGGGATAAGTGAAATGGAATTCAAGGGGTTTGCCC
>RFTL01000098.1 GCA_009923455.1 Actinomycetota bacterium
AATATCCCGATGTACGCAACTATTGGCGTTCTGGGGGATCCGTATATTCCCTATCTCGAAGAGATTGCTAGGCAAGTAGCAAGGACTGTGTACGGGACGGCTGATGCTGGTCCGGGACGTTGGCGCCAAGCTATGGGTTTTGAAGACTGATCACTTGCACTCACACACACACTTCTTTCTTTGTTGTCATGAACCGCACGATTATTATTGTCAAGGCTGGTAGAGCGGCTTTTGGCAATGGAACACTACCTTGGGCTTCCATCCGTCTTCACTGGCAGCACGGTAAAGAGGTGGAAGACTGGCTCAGAGAGGATTATAGCTCCTACCGTAATGCTTGCGATCTGATCATGCAAGGCCATCGCAGTGATATTGACAACTCGTTCGGCAGTATGGGTCATCCTGCGGAGTGGTGGGAGCATCGCACTCTCCGGGAGGCAAAGGCTAACTGCGAACACTTGACACTTGCTTGGCACAATGGCAAGCAATGGCGGTTCAAGCACGTCTCTACAGGGGGTTAGGCTCTTAGTGGTGGAGCGGAGGGAGTATAGCGAGAGAGGCTTGCTCCCTGGTCTTTGGAATCCGTCCATTCTTGCGTGTGCCTCCCGTTAGGGAGGATGGACCGCAGGTCCAAGCGCAACATAGTGTGAACTGTCCCCAGAGTCTAGACCCCCTTGTCAACCACTGTCAATCCCCCTAGTATGTCCGAGTAGTCTCCTACATCCCTATGCCCCACCCTCCTGTGACTAAACTCCCTCCCAATGGCCCTAAGCCCGGACAATCCCTCTGGTCTTGGCTCTACGGCAAAGAGAAGGCCCACCAGAGGGCCACAGAGATCAATCAGAAGCCCTGAGGACCCCCATGGACAGCATCTACGACGAGGACGATCTCTTCGACGATCAGGGGGCCTGCCTAGAGGCTTACAGCCGGTCTCCCTCCCCAGAGCTGGGAGCGATCATCACAAGCCTGGGAGAGAGCATTGAGGCCTGGGAGGAGGAGGAAGAGGAAGGGGAATAGAAGAAGCAGGGTGGGGGAGGGTCTTTCCTCCCCCGCTGGTCCGTTAGATAGGGGTGGCGTACTGCACCCCACTGGTCCGTTAGATAGAGGGGGGGCCAAGCCTCCTCCTCGGTGCTATTCTTCAGAGGTCGGACGGGATCCGCCCCACACCCCTCTTCCCGGTGTGCTACACTGATCCAGTCCACACAAAACCCATCACCCCCGGTCGCTACCATGCGCTTCCCTGCCAACGTTTCTAAGCTCCGCAAGGAATACGGATTCAATTCCGGTAATGTCTTCACGACCACCAATCCTAAGACAGAGAAGAATGGTAAGGTGAGCGATATGCCCACCATCGTTCTTCACCTTGAGCCAATCAATCATGGCGTGTGCCCTGCGGCCGGATCCTGTGCCGCCCTCTGTCTCAATAAAGCCGGCAATCCGGTTTATCTCAACAACAAACTAAGCCGTCGCCAGAAGCGCAGTATGGCTTTTGTCTCCCACCGTAACGCTTTCCTTGAGCTGGTCGTTATTGAAGCTGCGCGGAATGTCGCCAAAGGTTACAAAGGTGTGCGGCTCAACGGCACCAGTGATAATGCGTGGGAGCGTGAGCAGGTTATAATTAGCCAAGAGACTTCGGATTATGTAATGTATCTCTCCGGCCGGTATATTCAGCCCGGAGCTTATAGCGTTATTGTCGCTATGCTCAGGCTCGGTCTTCTGCCTTACGATTACACTAAGCGTATCGACCGTGACTTTGATACTGCGCGGTATCTTGGTTATCACCTTACTCTGTCGTGGGGAGGTAAGCATGATGGCGTGATCTTTGATGTTGCTGAGCGCTACGGGCTGAATGTTGCGGCACCAGTGTATGGTATCAAGAAGAGCGCTAAGCTTCCCGATACCATCACGCACAATGGCAAGGTATACAACACCATTGACGGGGATATCACGGACTTTAGAAAGCAGGACCCTTGTGATAAAGTTTACATTGTAGGGTTGAGGCTTAAAAAAACGCCTAATCAAACAGAAGAGTTAGCTAAGAGGTTCTGTATCGCCTGAGGCATCACGGGGAGGGCTATCCCCTCCCCTCCACTTTACCACACTTCACTACCCCCTTACTTGTCATGTCCGGTATTACTTATCGTCAACTGTTTGAGAGCCTTACGCCTGAGCAGATGGATCAGAATATCTCCATCTACGATGTTGGCATGGATGAGCATTACGGCGATGTCGGGTTGGTAACAACAACCGACGCCTGTGATGTTCTCGACCCCGGCCACGCTGTTCTCCGTTTCTGATTAAACACCATGCTGATCACCAACTTCTCTGCTACTGGCCGCGATC
>RFTL01000099.1 GCA_009923455.1 Actinomycetota bacterium
ATCTTAACCACGCCGCCTTCTTTACTACCGGGGGCGCTAGGGAACGCTTTGTTGTATTGCTGAACAAGACCAAGGCCAGTACCTATCGCACCTGCAGTTTGCGCCAGCATAGACGGTTGCGCTTGGTACATCTGAGACGTAGACGCCTGCATGGGTAGACCCCGCAGCATGTTAGACATAACCCCCAGCTGCATAAGCGGGTACTGCTGCGCCGTGGCGTAGTTCTGAATCTGCTGATTAATGAGCGCCTGTTCCTGAGCTTGCTGTTTAGCGCCGATGTCGTACTGGGCTTGCAGCTTAGCCATATCCTGCTGGAACTTCTGAGCACCTTGAGCACCTAGCAGCTGAGCTGCTTGCAGGGTCTGGCCGTAGCCTTGTAGTCCTAGGTTAGCGCCATACTGACGAGACATCTCCTCCATCTCGCGGGCTTTTTGCACGGCTTGCATGTTAGCCTGCTGCGCAGCCATGTAATTAGCTTGCTCTTGGTTAAACTGCTGCTGGCCTTGCTGATAAGCCTGCTGCAGCCCTGCGCCTTGAATGTCGCCTAGCTGAGTGCCAAGATTGCGCTGACGCTCTGCTTCTATGATTGCCTGACGCGAACCGCCGAATGCCCCTGCACCAATAGCCTGAGCGCGGTTTTGACTAGCTTGAATCTCACTCTGCCGCCTAGCTTCCCGTTGCTGCTGTTGCACAACATTCTGCATGTAAGGCGACATGTAGCCTTGTGCCGTAAAAGGCGATGTAAAACTGTCCGTACGCATAGTCTGCGTAGGGTCATAGCGAAGCAACGCTGCATTAAACGGCGTATAGGCACCGCTAGCAGCTGCACGACCAGCTACATCTCCTGCAATCTGGCTAGCTGCTTGTGTCTGCCCCGGCGCTCTATACGCAGCGATAGCACCGCCAGCAATTTGCTGGTTTGCCGACATGGGGGCTACAGCCTGCTGCGCTTGCTGCTGCGCGGTGTTTGTGTAAATTACGCGGCCTTGTAAGTCTCTAACCGGCTGGCCCTTAGCATCGGTCTGGAACGTAGCACCGTAGGGGATATATTCTTGAAAACCGCTAGGCGTAAACTGACCTTGTGCGTCAGTGCTACCTGTAAAAAGTTGGCGCTGCGTAGCACCTAGCATCTGTTCAACGTAGGGTCGAGCGTACTCAGGGATATTAGTCTGATACGAAGTAGTCTGGCTCGGACCGCCGCCACCGCCCATATAGAACGTGAACCAGTCAGGGTTAAACAGCAGCTTTAAGAGATTCATAACTTTGCCCCTACAATCGTATACTTTTCTGTTAGTCCAAAGCGGCTAAGTAAGCGCACGATAGACTTTCGACCTGCAGCCTCGATATATGTAGCCCCAAATCCGCGCACTAGCGTTACAAGCTGGCTATACGTATCTTGGTTAATAATAAATTTACCGCCTACATTAGTAATAAACGCTACGCGATCATTAGGGCGAGTAACAAAGTTTATTGTCATCGCCCCGTGTATCTGGTTATCGTCATCTACTGCTACTACAAGCATCCACTGGCCTGTAGTTACTAACATATGTATCTGGTCTATCGTGTAGTCGCCTTGAGCGTGCTCTAACTCTGCATTAAGAAACGGCTCTACGATAGTCCATGTTTGATGCCTAAACTCTAACGGTACGTGCTGTATCTTCATGCAGGCAGATGTTTAGTAGCTTTAGAATTTACAGCTACTTTGTTTTTGCCTATAGACTTCTTACGGCTTTTTTGTACTCGGTCCATCATTGCGTAGAGCTGCCGTGCACCTGCTTCAGTACTACCATTACCAAGCTCAGACACGATCCGCGCCGGGACTACAAATTCGCCATCAGCAAGACGAGCAGGCTGCCTGCCCCCAATAGAAGCAGGTATTGAATCACTAACTCCATCGCCGGGTCCTTTCAGTAGACGACCGCCATCGGAATAGCCGCCGAGGTTGTACATGATGCCGCCACCTGCTGCTTCCTCAACATCACCTGCAAAACCTGACTGTGGGTCTTTAACCTTAGGTAGCGCGGACTTAATGCCGTGCTTCTTCATCAGCGCCGCCATCTCAGCCTGTGCTGCAGTAGCTGGGCTAGACAGCATCTGCGCTTTACTACGAGGCACAATACCAAAGCCCTCTGTCTTATGCGAGACGCCCATGTCCTTAACTTCAGGAGTTAGCATGCTGGAGTACTGTTTCATACGTGCAGCAGCTCTAGCATCTGCGCGTTCTTCTTTATCCTCGTCATCCTCGGTAGTGCCGCCCGCAGCAAACCTTTGTTCGCCGCTATAAGGGTCGGTG
>RFTL01000100.1 GCA_009923455.1 Actinomycetota bacterium
GATCCATCGGAGGGCGCGGCGTAGCCACGCCCCTACCCTCGGCCACCATCCGGCGGCCGGTAGGGATGCGATGACATCGCATCCGTCGGGCTTCAGGGAGGGGCAGCACCGCGTGCTGCCCTAGTTGCCTTGAGGTGTTCCCAACCGCTACCCGCTAATTCGGAGAACGACTAGGGTCTCTTCCGGCTTGATGCCGTATTACGGTAATACAGTATTGCTGCATGACCTACACTCTCGCCGTCAGCAAACGCGGCACCCTCACCCTGCCCCCGGAACTACGCCGACGACTGAAACTAGACCAGGTCAGTTCCCCGCTCGTCATCGTCGAAGAACGCGACGGCGGGCTCTTTCTGCAGTCCGCAGTGGCGATGCCGATTCGCGATATCCCGAAGGCGACCATTCGCCAATGGGTGCTGAACGACGAAGCCGAGGCCAAGGATCTGAAGGCATTCCGGCGTAAGAAGTGAGGCTGTTCCTGGATTCGAGCGTAATGCTGGCAGCAACTGGCTCGGCAAAAGGCGCCTCCCGTTTACTATTTGAGAACGCTAAGTCGGAAGGCTGGCAGCTGGTGACCACAGATTACTGTCTCCATGAAGTAGAGTTTAATCTGCCCAAGCTAGGCCACAAAGCCTCGCTGAGCTGGAGCCGGCTCATCAAAGCTGCTGTTGTTTCGGAAAGCACTCGGCTGACGCTTGATCGGCCTCTCGTCTACCGCGTCAGCAAAGATCGACCGGTGATTATTTCGGCCCTCGGCCAAAGGGCAGATTATCTCCTGACGCTGGATCGGGATGACTTCCACGACCTTCTAGGCCGCAGCGTGTATGGCCTTCTAATCCGAACGCCCGGCGAGTTTCTTCGCGAAATCAGGTAGGGTTGAGCGGCCCGCTCAACCGGTAGGGATGCGATGACATCGCATCCGTCGGGTTTCAGGTAGGCGGCACCGCGTGCTGCCCTAGTTGCAAAGGTGCTGCGACAGAGTCGCAGGAGAAGAACTAGAGGCCCAGAGGCTCGGTTGAACAGAGCCCGAAACACTCAAAGGGAGACCGGAAAGGATCCTGTGGGCATGATTAATAACCCCAGCCAACTATCCGGTCTCCCCTTGAGATTTTGCATCTCCCAACCGCCAACCGCTTAAACCTGACATGGGTAGGGTTGAGCGGCCCGCTCGATTGATCCATCGGAGGGCGCGGCGTAGCCACGCCCCTACCCTCGGCCACCATTCGGCGGCCGGTAGGGCGGCCGGTAGGGATGCGATGACATCGCATCCGTCGGGTTTCAGGCAGGGGCAGCACCGCGTGCTGCCCTGCCCTTAACCTAAGGATTAATCCGCTTGCCGCATGAAGTCTTGCCTGCGTTGAGCCAATTCGTGGCTAAGCCCAGCTTTATTCATGGCGACGAGGTATCTCTTCATCGATGAGGCCGGCAATTTGGATTTTAGCCCGTCTGGGTCTAATCTCTTCATCTTCATCTGCCTAACGGGGGAGTTGCGCGCTTCGGGGCTCCTTCGCCTCCATGGTTTACGCAAGGATATGCTGCGGCGAGGTTGGGATATTGAATACTTTCATGCCTCCGAGAATAAGCCCGGCGTGCGAAGCGAGGTATTCGAGGCGCTTCGCGACTGCCATGTAACCGGAAAGGTCTTGGCCTTAGCGGTCGAGAAATCGGCAGTTCCGGCGAGCGAGCGGGATGCGGGGGCTTTTTATGCAAAATTCCTAGCGCTCGCGATAGGTCATTCCGTCGCTGCGATCGACGAAGAACATGTGATTATTTCCGACTCTATCCCAATCCAAAAGAAACGTAAGGCCGTGGAGAAAGCTTTGCGTAGCGTTGTCGCAGAGACCCATACGAGAACCAGAATCTACCATCATGCCTCCAAGTCGCATCTGGAGCTACAGTGCGTCGACTACTTCGGCTGGGCAATCTGGAGACACCTGACGAAGGGTGAGCCGCTCCAAGATCGAATCCCGGAGGCTATAGAATCGACCATCCTGCACTGGCCTGAGGTGTAGGTATAATCCGACATTGACGTACCATACGCTGTCGCAATTTTAGAGGCATCCCTTGAAAGGGGGATGAAAAGGCTCCTTCCCGGCGATAAGCGCTCTGGGAGAACTTCCGAAAGGATAGCCGGGAAGGTCACTTTTCGTTTCGAATTCGCTGCCACCTGACATGGGTAGGGTTGAGCGGCCCGCTCGATTGATCCATCGGAGGGCGCGGCGTAGCCACGCCCCTACCCTCGGCCACCATTCGGCGGCCGGTAG